>NZ_JBITRU010000021.1:0-140128 GCF_044540255.1 Streptomyces sp. NPDC086080 | reverse complement strand
TGTCGTTGTGGACACGGATACCTCCGTGGTCGGCACCGATCCCGTCACCGTGGACGCCCCACCCGCCGTCGTGGGCGCCGACCCGGCCGCTGTGGGTACCGCCCCCGTCACCGTGGGCGCGGTTCCTGCCGTGGTCGGCACCGAGCCTGTCGTTGTGGACACGGATACCTCCGTGGTCGGCACCGATCCCGTCACCGTGGACGCCCCACCCGCCGTCGTGGGCGCCGACCCGGCCGCTGTGGGCGCCGCCCCCGTCACCGTGGGCGCGGTTCCTGCCGTGGTCGGCACCGAGCCTGTCGTTGTGGACACGGATACCTCCGTGGTCGGCACCGATCCCGTCACCGTGGACGCCCCACCCGCCGTCGTGGGCGCCGACCCGGCCGCTGTGGGTACCGACTCTGCTGTCGTGGGCGCCGAGGCGGCCACCGCGGGCACGGCCCCCGCCGCCGCGGGCGCCGGCACCGTGGACGGTGGCCCGGGCGTCGCCGGTGGCCGTACCGCCGCCGGCGTCACGGTGGCCGGCCATGTGCTGGCCGCCGCCGTCGCCGGGGACGAACCGCAGGCCGCCGTGCGGGCCGGCGGCCTGCGCGTCGCCCGGCTCGCCCGGGTACCGGCCGGCACCCGGGACGCCGGCTCCACGGTCCCCGTATGGAACCCCGCCGGGACGACCCTGATCACCGGAGCGACCGGCACCCTCGGCCGGCTCGTCGCCCGTCATCTCGTCACCGAGCACGGCGTACGGCGGCTGCTGCTGATCAGCCGCAGCGGACCCGCGGCACCCGGAGCGGCCGCGCTGCGGGACGAACTCGCCGCGCTGGGCGCCGAAGTCACCCTCGCGGCCTGCGACGCGGCGGACCGGGCCGCGCTCGCCGGCCTGCTCGACGGCATCCCCGCCGCACACCCGCTCACCGCCGTCGCGCACGTCGCGGGCGTCGTCGACGACGGAGTGGTCACCTCGCTCACACCGGAGCGGATCGACGGCGTGCTCGCGCCGAAGGCCGACGCCGCGCTCAATCTGCACGAGCTCACCGCGTCCCTGGACCTGAGCGCGTTCGTCCTGTTCTCCTCGGTCGCCTCGACCCTGGGCGGCGGCGGGCAGGGCAGCTACGCGGCGGGCAACTCCTTCCTCGACGCGCTCGCCCGGCACCGCCGGTCGCAGGGGCTGCCCGCGCTCTCCCTGTGCTGGGGGCCGTGGTCCGAAGCCAGCGCCATGACCGGCAAACTCACGGCCGCCGACCACGCCCGGTTCGCCCGGGCGGGCATCGCCTCCCTGTCGTCGGACGAGGGGCTGAGCCTGTTCGACGCCGCGTGCGCCCTCGACGAGACGGTCCTGGTGCCGGTACGCCTGTCACTCGCCGGGTTCCGCGACGCCGAGCCCGGTGCCGTACCCCCGCTGCTGCGCGGCCTGGTGCGGGCCGGCCGGCCGACCGTGACCCGAGGGGCACGGGACGGGGACGAGCAGGACATCCGCGGCGGACGGGAAGGACACGACGCCCGCGGCAACCGGCGCCCCGCCGATCCCGCGGACCCCGCCGACCGCATCAGCGGGCTGAGCGGCCCCGAGCGTGAACGCGCCCTGCTGGACCTGGTGCGCGGCGAGGCGGCCGTGGTGCTCGCCTACCCCGGCCCCGAACTGGTCGACGTGCAGCGGGGGTTCCTCGACATGGGCTTCGACTCCCTCAGCGCCGTGGAACTGCGCAACCGGCTCAGCAGGGCGACCGGACTCACGCTGCCCGCGACCCTGCTCTTCGACCACCCGACACCGGCCGCGCTCGCCGCCCACCTCGACGAGGTCTTCCCGTCGGACGGGGAACGCGTCCTCGCCCCGCTCCTCCTCGCACTGGAGAAGCTGGGCGCCAACCTGCCCGACACGACCGCCGACGACGTACTGCGCGGCCGCGTCGAGAGCCGGCTGAGGGAACTGCTGGCCAAGGTGACCGGGCCTGCCGCGGCCCCGCCCACCGCGCCGGACTCGGTGGCCGATCACCTCGACACGGCGTCCGACGACGAACTCTTCCGGTTCCTCGACGGGCTGGACACATGAGCGGCGAAGAGACAAGCAGGTCGTGCGTGGGGCCACGGTGCCCCGGACTTGGGGGACACCGATGAACGAGGAACGGCTGCGCGAGTACCTGCGGAAGGCGACCGCCGACCTGCACCGGACCCGGCAACAGCTCACCGAACACGAGGCGCGGAGCACGGAGCCCGTCGCCATCGTCGGGATGAGCTGCCGGCTGCCCGGTGCGGTCGCCTCGCCGGACCACCTGTGGCAGGTGCTGGCCGACGGCACCGACGCCGTCTCGGACTTCCCCGCCGACCGCGGCTGGGACATCGAGTCGCTGTACGACCCCGACCCCGACCGGCCCGGCACCTGCTACTCCACCCAGGGTGGCTTCCTGTACGACGCCGCCGAGTTCGACGCCGAGCTGTTCGGACTGAGCCCCCGCGAGGCGCTGGCCACCGACCCGCAGCAGCGGCTGCTCCTTGAGGCGTCGTGGGAGGCCCTGGAGCGCGGCGGGATCAGCCCCGCGTCCCTGCGCGGCAGCCGTACGGGTGTGTACGTCGGCGTGATGTACAACGACTACGGCGCCCGCGTACGGCAGGCCCCGCGGGGCCTTGAGGGGTACATAGGCAACGGCAGTTCGCCGAGCATCGCCTCCGGCCGCATCGCCTACACCCTCGGCCTGGAAGGGCCCGCGGTGACCCTCGACACCGCGTGCTCCTCCTCGCTGGTGTCCCTGCACCTGGCCTGTCAGGCGCTGCGGGCCGGCGAGTGCACCCTCGCCCTCGCCGGCGGCGTCACCGTGATGTCCACCCCGGTCACCTTCGTGCAGTTCAGCCGGCACCGGGGCCTGGCCCCCGACGGGCGCTGCAAGTCCTTCGCCGACGACGCCGACGGCACCGGCTGGTCCGAGGGCGTCGGCCTGCTGGCCCTGGAGCGACTGTCCGACGCCCGCCGCAACGGCCACCCGGTGCTGGCGGTGATCCGCGGCAGCGCCATCAACCAGGACGGCGCCAGCAGCGGCCTGACCGCACCCAACGGCCCCTCCCAGCAGCGAGTCATCCGGCAGGCCCTGGCGAACGCGGGCCTGACCCCGGCCGACGTGGACGCCGTGGAGGCGCACGGCACCGGGACCCGGCTCGGCGACCCGATCGAGGCCCAGGCGCTGCTCGCCACGTACGGCCGGGACCGGCCCGCCGACCGGCCGCTGTGGCTCGGCTCGCTCAAGTCCAACCTCGGACACACCCAGGCCGCCGCCGGCGTGGCCGGCGTGATCAAGATGGTGCAGGCGATCCGGCACGCCACCCTCCCCAGGACCCTGCATGTGACGGAGCCCTCCCGGCACGTGGACTGGTCGTCGGGCGGCGTGCGTCTGCTCACCGAGGCCCGGCCCTGGACCGCGGACGACCGTCCGCGCCGGGCCGGCGTCTCCGCGTTCGGGGTGAGCGGCACCAACGCGCACCTGATCGTCGAGCAGGCCCCTGAGGAGCCCGCCCCCGGGGACGAGCCGGCCCGGACCCTGCCCGTCGTGCCCTGGGTGGTGTCGGCGAAGAGCGGCGACGGGCTCGCCGCACAGGCCGGGCGACTGCGCGACGGCGTCACCGGACACCGGCCGTGGGACGTCGGATACTCCCTGGCCACGACCCGCGCCCCCCTGGAACACCGGGCGGTGGCCCTGGGCACCGGCCCCACGGAACTGACCGCCGCGCTCGCCGCGATCGCCGACGGCGCGGACGACGCGGACGACGCGCCCGGCATCGTGACCGGGCGCCCCCTCGGCGGCCCCGTCGCCTTCATGTTCAGCGGCCAGGGCGCCCAACGCGTAGGCATGGGCAAGGAGTTGTACGACACCTACCCGGTGTTCGCGCGGGCGCTGGACGAGATCGCCGCCCACTTCGACGGCGTGCTCGAACGTCCCCTGACCTCGGTCATGTTCGAGCCGAACGACGGCCTGCTGGACCGCACCGAGTACACCCAGCCCGCCCTCTTCGCCCTCGAAGTGGCGCTGTTCCACCTCCTCGCGTCGTGGGGAGTGCGCCCCGACCAGCTGATCGGCCACTCCATCGGTGAACTGGCCGCCGCCCACGCGGCCGGCGCCCTCACCCTCCCGGACGCCTGCCGCCTGGTCGCCGCGCGCGCCCGCCTCATGCAGGCCCTCCCGGGCGGCGGGGCCATGCTGGCCGTACGCGCCACCGAGGCCGAGGTCACCCCCCTGCTCGGCGAGCGGGTCGGGATCGGCGCCGTCAACGCGTCCGGCTCCGTCGTGCTCTCCGGCGACGAGGACGAGGTACTGCGCGTCGGCGCCGTGTTCGCCGGCCGCGGCACCAGCACCCGGCGCCTCACCGTCAGCCACGCCTTCCACTCCCACCACATGGACGGCATGCTCGAGGAGTTCCGCGCCGTCGCGGAGAGCGTCGAGCACCACCGGCCGCGTATCCCCGTCGTCTCCAACCTGACCGGCCGGCCCGTGGACGAGTTCACCGCCGGCCACTGGGTGCGCCACGTCCGCGAGGCGGTCCGCTTCGCCGCCGGCGTCGAACGGTTGCGCGACCTCGGTACCACCCGGTTCGTCGAACTCGGCCCCGACGGCCCGCTCAGCGCCGCCGTCGCCGAGGACGTGCCCGCCACCTGCCTCGTACGGCCCCTGCTCACCCGCGACCGGCCCGAACCCGAGGCCCTGACGGAAGCCCTCGCCCACCTGTGGGCGTGCGGCGTCCCCGTCGACTGGACCGCCTTCTACGACGGCACCGGCGCCCGGCGCGTCGACCTGCCGACCTTCGCCTTCCAGCGGCGCCGCTTCTGGCTGGACGCGACCGTCTCCCGCCACGACATGACGGCCGGGCACTCCATCCTCGGCGTCCGGATGGAACGCGCCGACGCCGACGGATTCGTCTTCGGCGGCGACCTCTCCCTCACCACCCACCCCTGGATCGCCGACCACCGCGTCGCCGGCCGCGTCCTGGTGCCCGGTACGGCCTTCCTCGAACTCGCCGTGCGCGCCGGCACCCAGATCGGCTGCCCCCGCGTCGAGGAACTGGTGCTGGCCGAACCCCTGGTCCTGGACCCGGCCGGCCGCGTCGCCCTCCAGGTCGTCATCGGAGCCGCCGACACCGCCGGGAACCGGCCGGTGACCGGGTACTCCCGGCCCGACGCCGGGCAGGACACCGACGACGCCGGCCGGCCCTGGACGCGCCACTTCACCGGCACCCTGGCCGCCCGCACCGAGCCCGCCGAACCGGCCCCCACCACCTGGCCCCCGGCCGGTGCGACCCCCCTGGACACCCAGGACCTCTACGACCGGCTGGCCGGCGCCGGTCTCGAGTACGGTCCGGCGCTGCGCGGTCTCCGGGCCGCCTGGCGGCTCGGCGACGACATCCACGCCGAGATCGAACTGCCCGAGTCCCAGCATGTCGAGGCCGAACGCTTCGAACTGCACCCCGCCCTGCTCGACGCGGCCCTGCACGCGGCCGCCCTCGACACCGACACCGGCACCGGCACCGGCACCGACACGGGGGCGGTCCCCTTCACCTGGAGCGGTGTCGTCGTGCACACCCCGGGCGCCACCTCTCTGCGGGTCACCCTCGCCCGGTCCGCGCGCCACTCGCTCACCCTGACCGCGACGGACACCACCGGCACACCGGTCGTGTCCGTCGGTGAACTGCTGGTACGCCCCCTGCCGGGCGACCGGCAGCTCGACCGGTCCCGCCACCGCGACGCCCTGTTCCGCGTCGAATGGCTGGAGGTTCCCCCCACCGCGCCCCGCCTCTCCGACGCACTCCCGGGCAGCACGCCGCAGGTGGTCGACCTCCCCGGTGGCGAGCCGCTGCCCGACGATCCGTACGAGGCGGTGCGCGAGGCCCTGCACCGTACGCTCGCCGTCCTCCAGCGAGAGCTCGCCGCGCCCGCCGCCGACGACGAGGCCCCGCTCCTGCTGCGCACCCGCGGCGCCGCCCGGCTCCCCGGCGGGACCGAGGACGTCGACCCGGTCGCCGCCGCCGTCCAGGCACTGGTCCGCTCGGCACAGTCGGAGAACCCCTCCCGGTTCGTCCTCGTCGACGTCACCGGGGACGCCCCGGCGCGCGGCGACACCCCGGAGAGCGGGGAGAGCCCGGAGAGCTGGGAGATCCCGGAGATCCCCACCCAGGACATGCCGTACGACGAACCCAGCCTCCTGCTGCGCCACGGCCGCTGGTACGCGCCCCGTCTCGCCCGCCTCCCCGCCCCGGACGAGGAGCCGCCGCCCGGTCCCGACCCGGACGGCACCGTCCTGGTCACCGGAGCCACCGGCCGGCTGGGTCGTGCCCTGTGCCGGCACCTCGTCGAGGAACACGGGATCCGGCACCTGCTGCTCATCAGCAGGTCCGGGGTGCGCTCCGCGGACGCCGCCGAACTGGCCGCCCTGGACGCCGACGTCCGGATCGAGGCCTGCGACGTGGCCGACCGGGACGCCCTCGCGGCCCTGCTCGCCACCGTTCCCGCCGCACATCCGCTGACCGCGGTCGTCCACCTGGCCGGCGTCCTCGACGACGCCATCATCCAGTCGCTGACCCCCGAGCGGATCGACACCGTGCTCGCGCCCAAGGTGGCCGGTGCGTTCCACCTGCACGAGCTGACCCGCGACCTGGACCTCTCGGCGTTCGTCCTCTTCTCCTCCGCCGCCGGCACCTTCGGCGGCCCCGGCCAGGGCAACTACGCCGCCGCCAACGCCTGTCTCGACGCCCTCGCCGAACAGCGCCGCCGCGCCGGACTGCCCGCGCAGTCCCTGGCCTGGGGCCTGTGGGAGGGGCAGGACGGCATGGTCGGCAACCTGAGCGACGTCGACCTGCGGCGCGCCGCGGGCATCGGCGTCCTCAGCCTCAGCGGACCGGAGGGCCTCGCGCTCTTCGACACCGCCCTGCGCCGCCCCGAGGTCACCCTGGTGCCCACCGCCTTCGACTTCGCCGTCCTGCGCGCACAGGACGGCAAGGACGCCCTGCACGCCCTGCTGCGCGGACTGGTCCGCCGGCAGCGGCCCCGCACCCGCACGGCCGGCCGGCCGACCCGGATGATCGACCTGGTCCGCGCCCGGGTCGCCGCCGTCCTGCGGCACTCCTCGACGAGCGCCGTCGACCCCGACAAGGCCTTCTCGGAACTCGGCTTCGACTCGCTGATGGCGGTCGAACTGCGCAACACACTCAGCGAGCAGACCGGCCTGCGGCTGCCCCCCTCGATCATCTTCGACCAGCCGACCCCGGCCGCGCTGGCCGAGCACCTGGAGACACTCACCACCGCCGCGACCACCGCCAACGCGACGCCCGGCGACCGGACCGCACCCGCCCCGGCCACCGCCGCCGCCACTACCGACGAGCCGATCGCGATCGTCTCCATGGCCTGCCGGCTGCCCGGCGGAGTGGAAACCCCCGAAGAGCTGTGGGACCTGGTCCTGCGCGGCGACGACGCCATCGTGCCCATGCCCGACGATCGCGGCTGGGACCTCGCCGCGCTCTACCACCCCGACCCCGGCCACAGCGGCACCAGTTACGCCCGCGAGGGCGGCTTCCTCACCGGCGCCGACCGGTTCGACCCGGCCCCGTTCGGGATCTCGCCCCGCGAGGCCCTGGCCATGGACCCCCAGCAGCGCCTGCTGCTCGAATCGTCCTGGGAGCTCTTCGAACGGGCCGGCATCGCACCGCGCTCCCTGCGCGGCAGCGACACCGGCGTCTTCGTCGGCCTGATGTACACCGACTACCCGGCCCTGCTGCAGGGCAGCGACCACGACCTGGAGGGCCATCTCGGCACCGGCACCGCCGGCAGCGTCGCCTCCGGCCGAATCGCCTACACCTACGGCCTGGAGGGCCCCGCCGTCACCGTCGACACCGCGTGCTCCTCCTCCCTCGTCTCCCTGCACATGGCGGTCGGCGCCCTGCGCTCCGGCGAGTGCTCGCTCGCCCTGGCGGGCGGCGTGACCGTGATGTCGACCCCCACCGTGTTCGTCGAGTTCAGCCGCCAGCGCGGCCTGGCCGCCGACGGCCGCTGCAAGCCGTTCTCCGACGACGCCGACGGCACCGGCTGGGGCGAGGGCCTCGGCCTGATCCTCCTCGAACGGCTCTCCGACGCCCGCCGCAACGGGCACACCGTGCTCGGCCTCGTCCGGGGCTCCGCCGTCAACCAGGACGGCGCCTCCAACGGTCTCACCGCGCCCAACGGCCCCTCCCAGCAGCGCGTGATCCGCCAGGCCCTCGCGGCCTCCGGCCTCGACGCCGCCGACGTGGACGCCGTCGAGGCACACGGCACCGGAACCCCCCTCGGCGACCCCATCGAGGCCCAGGCACTCCTCGCCACCTACGGCCGGCAGCGCCCCGCCGACGCGCCCCTGCTGGTCGGCGCCCTCAAGTCGAACCTCGGACACACCCAGGCCGCCGCCGGCGTCGCCGGCATCATCAAGACCGTCATGGCCATGCGCCACGGCGTCCTGCCGAAGATCCTCCACCTCGACGCACCCTCCTCCCGCGCCGACTGGGACTCCGGCGCCGTACGTCTGCTGACGGACCGCCAGGACTGGCCGCGCACCGGCCGGCCGCGCCGCGCCGCCGTGTCCTCCTTCGGCATCAGCGGCACCAACGCCCACGTGATCCTGGAACAGGCACCCGACCCCGACGTCCGCGACACCCCCGATGGCGCCGCCGAGCCGCCCGCGGCCGTCGCCTGGACCCTGTCCGCCCCCACCATGTCGGCGCTGCGCGCCCAGGCGGACCGGCTCCTGCCGGCCGTGACGGACCCGCGGCCCGTGGACGTCGGCCTCACCCTCGCCACCACCCGGTCGCCCTTCGAACACCGGGCGGTGGTCGTCGGAGCCGACCGGGACGAACTCCTCCAGGGGCTGCGCTCCCTGGCCGCCGGCGACCCCGGGCCCGGCGTCGTCCAGGGCGTGGCCCGTCCCGTCGGCCGGCCGGTGTTCGTCTTCCCCGGACAGGGCTCCCAGTGGGCCGGCATGGCCGCCGAACTCATCGACGCCTCCCCGAGGTTCGCCCGGAGCATCGACCGCTGCGAGGCCGCACTCGCCGCGTTCGTGGACTGGCGTCTCACCGACGTCCTGCGCGGCACACCCGGCGCTCCCGGCCTCGAAGGCGACGACGTGGTGCAGCCCGCCACCTTCGCGGTCACCCTGTCCCTCGCCGAACTGTGGCGCTCCTACGGTGTCGAACCCGCCGCCGTCGTCGGACACTCGCAGGGCGAGATCGCCGCCGCCTGCTTCGCCGGAGCACTCAGCCTGCACGACGCCGCCCGCGTCGTCTGCCTGCGCGGCCGCGTGGTCACCGCGCTCGCCGGACTCGGCGGCCTCCTCTCGGTGGCCGCCCCGACCGAACAGGTCACCGAGATGCTGCGCCCCTACGAGGGCCGGCTCCACATCGGCGCCGTCAACAGCCCCCGGGCCGTCATCGTCTCCGGTGACGCGGACGCCCTGAGCGACTTCGCCGCCGTATGCGCGCGACACGACCTCCGCACCCGGACCGTGCCGATCAACTACGCCTCCCACTCCCCGCACGCCGACGCCGTCGAAGCGGAACTCCTGAACGTCCTCGCCCCCCTCACGCCCTCGGAACCCGAGGTGCCGTTCTTCTCCACGGTGACCGCCGACTGGACCGAAGGCCCGGTGTTCGACGCCGCCTACTGGTTCCAGAACCTGCGCCGCCCCGTGCGCTTCGCCGACTCCGTGCGGGCCCTCGCCGAACAGGGCTTCGGCCCGATGATCGAGGTCAGCGCCCACCCGGTCCTCACGGTCGCCGTCGAGGAGACCCTCCCGGACCACGACGAGGTGACCTCCCTCGGCTCCCTGCGCCGCCGCGACGGCGGACTGCCCCGGTTCCTGCAGTCCCTCGGCGAGGCCCACACGGCGGGCGTGAGCGTCGACTGGGCCCGCCTCTTCGACGACACCGGCGCCCGCCGCGTCGACCTTCCCTCCTACGGCTTCCAGCGCCGCCGCTTCTGGCCCGACCGGCCCACCGCCGGGGCCGCACCCCGCGGCACCGACCCGGTGGAGGCCGAGTTCTGGCGCGCGGTGGTCCACGAGGACCTCGACGCCGTCGCCGGACACATCGGCGTCGAACGCCGCGCGCTCGAACCCGTACTCCCCGCCCTGTCCCGCTGGCACACCCAACGCCGGGTCGGCGCCACGATCGACCACTGGCGCTACCGCACCCGGTGGGAACCGGTGCCGGACACCGAGCCCGGCCTCCTCACGGGGACCTGGCTGGTGCCGCGGCCAGGGACGCCCCACCCCCTCGCCGACGCCGTCACCCGTGTGCTGACGGACGCCGGAGCCGACGTACTCGAACTCCCCGTCGACCCCGGCCACACCGACGACGTCCGGCTGGCCCGGCACATCACCGACCTCCTCGCCGGCCGGCACCTCACGGGCGTCCTCTGCCTCACGGGCCTCGACGACACACCCGACCCGGACCACCCCGACGCACCCACCGGACTCACCACCTGCCTCACCGTGGTCCGCGCCCTCACCACCCTGAACCTCGGCGCGCCGCTCTGGATCGCCACCACCGGCGCCGTCGGCACCGGCCCCGAGGACCCCCCGCGCCACCCCGCCCAGGCCACGCTGTGGGGCGCGGGCGTGGTGCTCGGACTCGACCTGCCCCGCCTCTGGGGCGGCCTCGTCGACCTGCCCGGCGAACTCGACGCCGACAGCGCCCGCCACCTGTGCGGCCTCCTCGCCGGCGGGACCGGCGAGGAACAGCTCGCCGTCCGTCCGGCCGGCCCCCTGGCCCGCAGGCTGGTCCGGGCGCCCGCAGAAGGCCCCACGACACCGTGGCAGCCCCGGGACACCGTCGTCATCACCGGCGGCACCGGCGCACTCGGCGGCCACCTGGCCCGCTGGGCCGCACGCTCCGGTGCCGACCGGATCGTCCTCGTCAGCCGCCACGGCGACGCCGCCGAGGGAGCGCACGAACTCCTCGACGAACTCGTCGACCTGGGCGCCGACGTCGTCATCGCCGCCTGCGACCTCGCCGACCGCGACGCCCTCGGCGACCTGTTCGCCAAGATCGGTTCCGGCGGCCCGCCGATCCGCGCGGTGCTGCACACGGCCGGCACCAGCGGACGCGAACTCCCCGTCGAGGATCTCACCACCGCCGAACTCGCCGCCGTACTCGCCCCCAAACTCACCGGCACCCGCCACCTCGCCGACCTCACCGAGGACCTCGAACTCGACACCTTCGTCCTGTTCTCCTCCGGAGCCGGCACCTGGGGCGACGCCCGACGCATCGGCTACGCGGCGGCCAACGCCCACCTCGACGCCTTCGCCGCCCACCGGCGCGCCGCCGGCCGGCCGTTCCTCTCGATCGCCTGGGGCGCCTGGGCGGGAGGCGGCATGGTCGACACCGACACCGCCGCCCATCTGCACCGCCTGGGCAACCGCCAGATGGACCCCGGCCTCGCCGTCGCCGCGCTGGCCACCGCCGTGGGCCGGCACGACCACAACCTCGTGGTCGCCGACATCGACTGGCAGTCCTTTGCCCCCGCCTACACCGCCACCCGCGCCCGCCCCCTGATCCTCGGTGTCCCCGAGGCCCGCCAGGCGGTCGCGGAACCCGGCCCGGCCGACACCGACGAGGTAACCGCCCTGGTCCGCGAACTGTCCACGCTGGACGCGGACGAACGACAGCGGCTGATGCTCGACCGCGTGCGCCACGAGGCCGCGGCCGCCCTCGGCCACGACTCGGCGGCGGAGCTCCGGTCCGACCGCTCCTTCCGCGACCTGGGCTTCGACTCACTGACCGTCGTGACCCTGCGCAACCGCCTGTCCGCGCTCACCGGCCTGAAGCTGCCCACCACCCTGGTCTTCGACCATCCCACCTTCCCCGACCTCGCCCGCCATCTCACCGGCCGGCTCTTCGGCGCCGACGGCGACCACCCCGCCCAGAGCCCGGAGGAGGCCGCCACCTGGGCGACCCTGCGCACCATCCCGCTCAACCGGCTGCGCGAGACCGGACTGCTCGACGCCCTGCTGGAACTGGCCACACCCGGCCAGGAGACCGCGTCCGAACCGGACACCGCGACCGACGCGGTGGACCGCATCGACGACATGAACGTGGCCGACCTCGTCGAGTTGGCCCTCGGCACCGACCACCACGAGGCGGAGAACTGACATGACCGCACCCAACGGCAAGATCGTCGACGCCCTGCGTGCGGCACTGCGCGACAACGAACGGCTCAAGCAGCACAACCAGCGCCTCGAACACGCCACCCGCGAACCCATCGCCGTCATCGGCATGGGCTGCCGCCTGCCCGGCGGGGCCAACACCCCCGAACGGCTGTGGGAACTGCTCGCCCACGGCGGGGACGCCATCACCGCCTTCCCCGACCGGCCGGGCTGGGAACTGGACACCCTCGTCGACGACGACCCCGACCGGCGCGGCACCACCTACGTCAGCCAGGGCGGCTTCCTGCACGACGCCGACCGCTTCGACGCGGACTTCTTCGGCATCTCGCCCCGCGAGGCGCTCGCCATGGACCCCCAGCAGCGGCTCCTCCTCGAAGTCGCCTGGGAAACCTTCGAGAACGCCCGCATCTCACCGGCATCCCTGCACTCGACCGCGACCGGCGTCTTCGCCGGCGCCACCGGCCAGGACTACGGCCCCTACGTCGACCACTGCGGCATCGACACCGAGGGCTACCTCGCCACCGGCTGCGCCGGCAGCGTCGCCTCCGGCCGCATCGCCTACGTCCTCGGCCTCGAGGGCCCCGCCGTGACCGTCGACACGGCCTGCTCGTCCTCCCTGGTCGCCCTGCACATGGCGGTGCAGTCCCTGCGCTCCGGGGAATGCTCCCTGGCCCTGGCCGGCGGCGCCCAGCTCATGGCCAGCCCCTCCACCTTCCGCGAGTTCAGCCGCCAGCGCGGGCTGGCCCCCGACGGCCGCTGCAAGCCGTTCTCCGACGACGCCGACGGTACGTCGTGGAGCGAGGGCGTCGGCCTCCTCCTGGTCGAACGGCTGTCGGACGCGCGGCGCAACGGACACCGGGTACTGGCCGTGATCCGGGGCACCGCCGTCAACCAGGACGGTGCGTCCAACGGCCTCACCGCACCGAGCGGCCTCGCCCAGCAGCGGGTGATCCGGCAAGCGCTGGCGAACGCGGGTCTGTCGTCCGCCGAGGTGGACGTGGTGGAGGCGCACGGCACGGGGACGACGCTGGGTGACCCGATCGAGGCGCGGGCCCTACTGGCGACGTACGGACAGGAGCGGCCCGAGGGCCGGCCGTTGTGGCTGGGCTCGGTGAAGTCGAACCTCGGTCACACGCAGGGCGCGGCGGGTGTCGCGGGTGTGATGAAGATGGTGCTGGCGCTGCGGCACGGTGTGATGCCGAAGTCGCTGCATCTGGACCGGCCGTCGTCGCATGTGGACTGGTCGGCGGGTGCGGTGGAGTTGCTGTCCGAGGCGCGGGAGTGGCCGCGTGGGGAGCAGCCGCGGCGGGCGGGTGTGTCGGCGTTCGGGATGAGCGGGACGAACACGCATGTGATCGTGGAGGAGGCGCCGTCCGAGGCGGACGAAACGTGTCCAGTGGCCGAACTCCCTGCCGTTCCCTGGGTGTTGTCGGGGCGGAGTGCTGCGGCTCTGCGGGGTCAGGCCGACGCGTTGCTGCCGTTGGTGGATGTGGCCGATCCGGTGGGTGTGGGTTGGTCGTTGGTGTCGACGCGGGCGTGTTTTGAGCATCGGGCCGTGGTGGTGGGTTCGCATGCGGCGGGTCTGGCTGCGGTGGTGTCGGGTGAGCCTGCGGGTGGGGTGGTGTCCGGGGTCGCGGGTGGCGTCGGGCGGACCGTCTTCGTGTTTCCCGGTCAGGGTGCGCAGTGGGTGGGGATGGGTGCGGCTCTGCTGGAGTCGTCGCCGGTGTTCGCGGCGCGGATCGCGGAGTGTGAGGCCGCGCTGTCGGCGTTCGTCGACTGGTCGTTGACGGGTGTGTTGCGGGGTGCCCAGGGTGCTCCGTCGTTGGATCGTGTGGATGTGGTGCAGCCGGCGTCGTTCGCGGTGATGGTGGCGCTTGCGGCGTTGTGGCGTTCGTATGGTGTGGTGCCGGCTGCGGTGGTGGGGCATTCGCAGGGTGAGATTGCTGCGGCGTGTGTGGCGGGTGCGTTGTCGCTGGAGGATGCGGCGCGGGTGGTGTGTCTGCGCAGCCGTGCGATCGCGGAGCTGGCCGGTGGCCGCGGGACGATGGCGTCTCTGACGGTGTCGGCCGAACGGGCCGAGGAACTGCTTCTTCCGTGGTCCGGTCGGGTGTCGGTGGCCGCGGTGAACGGCCCTTCGCAGGTGGTCATCTCCGGTGAAGTGGCCGGGGTTGAAGAGGTGGTGGCCGAGTGTGGTCGTGTGGGGGTGCGGGCGCGGCGGATCGCGGTGGATTATGCGTCGCATTCGGCGGCGATGGATGTGCTGCGGGATGAGGTGACCGGTGCGCTGGCGGGGATCGCTCCGCGTGCGGGTGAGGTGCCGTTGCTGTCGACGGTGTCGGGTGAGTGGGTGGACGGCTCGGGGATGGATGCCGGGTACTGGTTCACCAATCTGCGCTCCACGGTGCGGTTCTCCGACGCGGTGGGGAGGCTGGCGTCGGAGGGGTATGGCGCGTTCGTCGAGGTGTCGTCGCATCCGGTGCTGACCGCCGCGGTGCAGGAGATCGTGGAGGAGACGGCCGGGGAAGAGGCTGTCGTCACCGGGTCGCTGCGTCGTGACGACGGCGGCCTGGAGCGTTTCCTGGCCAGTGTGGCGGAGTTGTGGGTCCGTGGTGTGGAGGTGGACTGGGCGGCTGTCTTCGAGGGTGCCCGGCCCGCGACCGTCGACCTGCCCACCTACGCCTTCCAGCGCAAGTCCTACTGGCCGGAACCCGCTACGGACGTTCCTGCGGCAGCGGATGCGAGTGCCGCCGACGGAGCGTTCTGGGCGGCTGTGGAGCGGGCCGACGCGGGTGCGCTGGCGGAGACGCTGGGCACGGAGGAGGCTGTACTCGATCCGCTGCTGCCCGTGCTCTCCGACTGGCGCAGGCGGCAGCGGGAGCAGGACACCACCGACTCCTGGCGCTACGAGGTGAAGTGGCGTCCACGCGGTGGCCCCGGCGAGCGGCCCGTGCTGGAAGGGGAGTGGCTGGTCCTCCTGCCCGCGTCCGAGTCGGGTACGGAGCGGAACGCGTCGGTCGTCGACGCGCTCGGCGCCTACGGGGCCGACGTCCACGTGGTGACCCTGTCCGACGAACAGTGCGAACGGCATGCCCTCGCCGACCTGTTGGCGGACATGCCGACCGTGGCGGGCGTGCTGGCGCTGACCGCTCTCGACGAGCGTCCGCACCCCGAACTGCCCGCTGTGCCGGTCGGGACGGCGACCACCGTCGCGCTGGCGCAGGCGCTCGGCGACGCGGACATCACGGCACCGCTGTGGATCGTCACGCGCGGGGCGGTGGGGATCGGCCCCTCGGACCCCGTGCTCAGCGTCACGCAGGCGGCCGTCTGGGGACTCGGCCGGGTCATCGGGCTCGAGCACCCCGACCGCTGGGGCGGACTCGTCGACCTGCCCGGACTCCTCGATGCCCGGGGAGCGGAGCGGCTGGCCGCCGTGCTCGCCGACGGCGGCGAGGACCAGGTCGCGCTGCGCCCCAGTGGCACCTTCGTACGGCGGCTCGTACACGCCCGGCCCGGCGGCACCCGGGTCCGGCCCTGGCGTCCGCACGGCACCGCGCTGATCACGGGCGGCACCGGCGGCATCGGCGCGGAACTCGCCCGGTGGCTCGCGGCGGAGGGCGTCGACCACCTGATCCTGACCGGCCGCCGCGGCCCCGAAGCACCGGGGATGTCCGAACTGCGCGACGAGTTGGGCGCGCAGGGCGTCGGAGTCACCGTCGCCGCCTGCGATGTCGCCGACCGTGAAGCCTTGGCGGGTGTACTCGCCCTTGTGCCCGCGGAACATCCGCTCACCACGGTCGTGCACGCGGCAGGCGTCGGCGAGTTCGCGCCGCTCGCCGAGCACGACCTGACGGACCTCGCGGACGTCCTGCGGGCCAAGACGCTCGGCGCGGCCCACCTCGACGACCTGCTCGGTGACCGGCCGCTGGACGCGTTCGTCCTGTTCTCCTCCAGCGCCGGAATCTGGGGCAGCGGTGGCCAGTCCGCCTACGCCGCCGCCAACGCCTTCCTCGACGCCCTCGCCCAGGCCCGCCGCGGCCGGGGCGGGATCGCCACGTCGGTGGCCTGGGGAGCCTGGGGCGGCGGTGCGGGCATGGTGTCCGACGAGGGCATGGCGCGACATCTGAGTGCCCGCGGCATTCGTTCGATGCCGCCCGCGTCGGCGCTCGCCGCGCTGCGCGACGCGGTCGAGCGGGACGAGGCGGTCGCCGTGGTCGCCGACATGGACTGGGAGCGGTTCGCGCCGACCTTCACCGCCGCCCGGCCCCGGCCGCTCCTCGACGAACTTCCCGAGGTCACGCGGGCCCTTGAGGCCGGGCCCGCGGACACCGGCCGAGGTTCCTCCGGCGACGACCTGCGCCGCCGGCTGGCCGACCGGTCCCCGGCAGAGCAGCAGCGGGAACTGCTGGACCTCGTCCGCACCCACGCCGCGGCCGTGCTCGGCCACGACGGCGCCGACGCCATCGCGCAGGGCCGCGCCTTCCGAGACCTCGGCTTCGACTCCCTCACCGCCCTGGAACTGCGCAACCGGCTGACGGCCGCGACCGGACTGCGGCTGCCGGCCACGCTGGTCTTCGACCACGCCCAGCCACGGCTGCTCGCCGCCCATCTGCGCAGGGAACTGGTCGGTGACGGCGAAGGACACGACACCCCGGCGCACAGCGGCCCGGTGGACGACGAGCCGATCGCCATCGTCGGGATGAGCTGCCGCTATCCCGGCAACGTACGCTCGCCCGAGGACCTCTGGAACCTGCTCGCGGACGGCACCGACGCGTTGTCGCCGCTGCCGACCGACCGTGGCTGGCCGTCCTCGGTCGGAGGCGTGAGCGAAGGCGGATTCGTCTACGACGCCATCGACTTCGACGCCGGCTTCTTCGGGATGAGCCCCCGGGAGGCGCTGGCGACCGACCCCCAGCAGCGGTTGCTCCTCGAAGCGGCCTGGGAGGCGTTCGAGAACGCGGGCATCGCCCCGACCTCCGTACGGGGTACGCGCACCAGCGTCTTCATCGGCTGCAACAACATGGGGTACGGCAGCGGTCTGCGGACCGTCCCGGACGAGCTCCAGGGACATCTCCTCGTCGGCAACGCCACCAGCGTCGTCTCCGGCCGCGTCGCCTACACCCTGGGCCTGGAGGGCCCGGCGGTGACCCTCGACACGGCCTGCTCCTCCTCGCTGGTGGCCCTGCACTGGGCCGTCCAGTCGCTGCGCTCCGGTGAGTCCACGATGGCCCTCGCCGGCGGTGTGGCCGTGCTCATGACGCCGGACAGCTTCACCGAGTTCAGCCGCCAGGGCGGCCTGGCGTCCGACGGCCGCTGCAAGGCGTTCTCCGAGGACGCCGACGGTACCGGCTGGGGCGAGGGCGTCGGCGTGCTCGTTCTGGAGCGGCTGTCGGACGCGCGGCGCAACGGGCACCAGGTGCTGGCGGTCGTGCGCGGCACCGCCACCAACCAGGACGGTGCCTCCAACGGACTCAGCGCGCCGAGCGGCCCCGCCCAGCAACGGGTGATCCGGCAGGCGCTGGCCCACGCCGGTCTGTCGTCCGCCGAGGTGGACGTGGTGGAGGCGCACGGTACCGGCACCAGGCTCGGTGACCCGATCGAGGCGCAGGCCCTGCTCGCCACGTACGGGCAGGACCGGCCCGCCGACCGGCCGTTGTGGCTGGGGTCGGTGAAGTCGAACATCGGGCACACGCAGGCAGCGGCCGGTGTCGCCGGTGTGATCAAGACGGTGCTGGCGCTGCGGCACGGGCTGATGCCCCGGACGTTGCACGCCGGGACGCCGTCGTCGCATGTGGACTGGTCGGCGGGTGCGGTGGAGTTGCTGTCCGAGGCGCGGGAGTGGCCGCGCGGGGACAGTCCGCGACGGGCGGGTGTGTCCGCCTTCGGTGTGAGCGGCACGAACGCGCACGTGATCATCGAGGAGGCGCCCCCGGCCGCCGAACCCGAGGCCGTCGCCCCGGACGTGGAGCTGCCGGTGGTGCCGTGGCCGGTGTCGGCCAGGACCCGCGACGGCGTGACCGCTCAGGCAGGCCGCCTGGCCTCGGGCGTGGCCGGGCTGGACGCGTTGGACGTGGGTCTGTCACTGGCCACGACCCGGGCCGCCCTGGAGCACCGGGTGGTCCTCCTCGGCGCCGACACCGACGAGCTGGGTACGCGGCTCTCGGCGCTCGCCGCGGGTGAGGCCACGCCGGACGCCGTGCGGGGCACGGCCGGTGAGGGCCCGACCGGGTTCGTCTTCTCCGGACAGGGCGGCCAGCGGGCCGGCATGGGCCGTGAGCTGTCCGAGGCGTTCCCCGTGTTCGGGCTGGCTCTGGACGAGGTGTGCGCACACTTCGACGCGTTGCTGGACCGGCCGCTGCGGGAGGTGATGTTCTCCGACGCGGAGGCGTTGAGCACGACGGGGTGGGCGCAGCCCGCTTTGTTCGCGGTCGAGGTGGCGTTGTTCCGGCTGGTGGAGTCGTGGGGGGTGACCCCGGACTATCTGGTGGGCCACTCGGTGGGTGAGGTCGCCGCCGCGCACGTCGCCGGTGTGCTGTCGTTGTCCGACGCCTGTCGTCTGGTGGCGGCCCGTGCCTCGCTGATGCAGGCGCTGCCGTCGGGTGGTGCGATGTGGGCGGTGCGTGCCTCGGTGGACGAGGTGACCCCGTTCCTGGTCGAGGGTGTGTCGGTGGCGGCGGTGAACGCGCCCGGGCAGGTCGTCCTGTCCGGTGACCGTGCTGCCGTCGAGTCGGTGGCCTCCGCCCTGTCCGACCGGCGGGGGCGGTGGCTGGAGGTCAGCCATGCCTTCCACTCGGCGCTGATGGACCCGATGCTGGACGAGTTCACTCGGCGGGCCGCTGAGCTGGCGTACGCCCGTCCCCGCATCCCGATCGTCTCCACGCTGACCGGCGAGCAGGTCGAGGAGTTCACCCCGGCGTACTGGGCGGATCAGGTTCGCGGCACCGTACGTTTCGCGGACGCGATCACGCGCATGGCCTCCCTCGGAGTCACCCGCTTCCTCGAACTCGGACCGGACACGAGCCTGGTCGCCGCCGTCGGTGAGACATGTGAACAAGCCCTTGCGGTCGCGGCCCTGCGCCGCGACAAGCCGGAACCCGTGACCGCCGTCGCGGCACTGGCCCAGCTCTGGGCGTCCGGGGCCGAGGTCGACTGGGCCGCGTTCTACGGCCCGACCGGCGCCAAGGTCACCGGCCTGCCGACGCAGGCCTTCGAACGCCGACGCTACTGGCTGGGCCCGGAGTCCTCCCGGGCGGAGGAGAACTGGACGTATCGGGTCGCCTGGCGGCGGATCGCCGACCCGAACGGGCAACCGGCGGGCACCTGGCTGCTGTTGACGCCCGACGCGGACGGCGCCCTGATCGCGTCGCTCACCGGAGGACTCCGCGCACACGGTGCGCTTCCCGAACCGGTCGTCGTCGCCCCGGACCTGGACCGTGCGCGAGCCGCGGAACTGCTCGGTGCCCACACCGACGTGGCGGGCGTGATCTGCCTGCCCACCCCGGACACCGGGACCGGGGCAGAGCCCACCGCCTGGCTCGCGGACGTGGTGCGGGCGCTCGGCGACGCCTCGGTCACCGCGCCCCTCTGGTGCGTCACGAGCGGTGCGGTCTCCACCGGCACCGACGACACCGCGCCGGTCCCCCAACTCGCCGCCGTCTGGGGGCTCGGCCGGGTCGCCGCGCTGGAACATCCCGACCGGTGGGGCGGTCTGGCCGATCTGCCGGCCGCGCCCACGGACCGTGACATCGCACGGCTGACCGGCCTGCTGGCCGGGGATACGGGGGAGACCGAGGTCGCGATCCGGCCCGCGGGAGTGTCCGTGCGGCGGCTGGAGCGCGTCGGCACCTCCGGGGCGACCGCCGCGCGAGCGACCGAGGGTCACCTCGCCGGCACCGTCCTCGTCACCGGGGGTACCGGCGCCCTGGGCGCGCACATCGCCCGCAAGCTGGCCGGGGACGGCACCCGGCACCTCGTACTCGTCGGACGGCAGGGCCCGGACGCGCCCGGCGCGGCACGGTTGCGCGCCGAGCTGACGGACGCCGGCGCACAGGTGACGGTCGCGGCGTGCGACGTGTCCGACCGGGCAGCGCTCGCCGCTCTGATCGCCGGACTCGACGACGACGGCGTCCACATCGACGCCGTGGTCCACGCGGCCGGCGTGGTCGACGACGGACTGCTGCACACGATGACCCCGCGCCAACTGGCCACCGTGTGGGAGGCGAAGGCGACGGCCGCCGGACACCTGGACGCACTGCTGCGCGGACGGGCACTGACCGCGTTCGTGCTGTTCTCCTCGCTCACCGGCACGCTCGGCGCCGTCGGCCAGGCGGGCTACGCGGCCGCCAACGCCTACCTGGACGCCCTCGCCGAGAGGCGGCACCGCGAAGGACTTCCGGCGCTGTCCGTGGCCTGGGGACCCTGGGCCGGTGACGGCATGGCCGCCGCCCACGGTCTCGCGGAGAGGATGCGGCACACCGGCCTGATCCCGATGGCCGCCGAGGCCGCACTGGCCGCCCTGGACCGCACCCTGGGCGACGACGCGCCGTGCACGGTGATCGCCGACATCGACTGGCGGCACACGGCAGCGGGCGGTCCCGTCCCCCTGCTCGCCGAACTGTCGGCACCCGCGGAACCCGCCGCCACCGGCCGGGGGGACGCCGCGGCGACACTGCGGCACGACGTACTCGCCCTGCCGGCCGACGCCCGGCACGACGCGCTCCTGGACGCCGTACGCGCCCAGGCCGCCGAGGTGCTCGGGCACGGCTCCGTCGACCCGGTCGAGCCGGAGGCCGCCTTCTCGGCGCTCGGCTTCGACTCGCTGCTCGCCCTGGACCTGCGCGGCCGGCTGAGCGGACTCACCGGGCTCGCGCTGCCGGCCACCCTCGTCTACGACCATCCGACCGCCGATGCCCTCGCCCGCCATCTGCTCGGCGAACTGTCCGGCGCCCGGGAGGAGGAGGCGGGCCCGCCCGTGCCCGCCGCCGGGCGGGCCGAGGACGAGCCGATCGCCGTGGTCGCCATGAGCTGCCGCTTCCCCGGCGGGCTCGCGGCACCCGAAGACCTCTGGCAGTTGCTCACCGACGGGGCGGACGCGATGTCCCCGTTCCCCGAGGACCGCGGCTGGGACACCGCGAAGCTCTACCACCCCGACCCCGACCACGAGAACACGTCCTACGCACGCGAGGGCGGCTTCCTGCACGGGGTGGGCGACTTCGACGCCGACCTGTTCGGCATCAACCCACGGGAAGCGCTCGCCATGGACCCGCAGCAGCGGCTGCTGCTGGAATGCTCCTGGGAGGCGCTCGAACGGGCCGGGATCGACCCGAAGTCGGTGCGCGGCACCCGCATCGGAGTCTTCGCGGGCACCAACGGCCAGGACTACCCCGCCGCCCTGCACCACTCCGAGGAGAACGTGGCGGGCTACCTCGCCACCGGCAGCTCCGCCAGCGTGTTCTCCGGCCGGATCTCCTACACGTTCGGCCTCGAAGGCCCCGCGATGACCGTCGACACCGCCTGCTCCGCCTCACTCGTGGCGCTCCACCTGGCCTGCCAGGCGCTGCGGTCGGGGGAGTGCGAAGCGGCCCTGGTGGGCGGCGCCTCGGTGATGAGCACACCGGGCGCGTTCGTGGAGTTCAGCCGCCAGCGCGCACTGTCGCCGGACGGCCGCTGCAAGGCGTTCTCCGACGACGCCGACGGCACCGGCTGGGGCGAGGGCGCCGCCGTCGTCATGGTGGAACGCCTCTCCGACGCCCGCCGCAACGGGCACCCCGTCCTGGCCGTGATCCGCGGCACCGCCGTCAACCAGGACGGTGCGTCCAACGGGCTGACCGCGCCGAGCGGCCCCGCCCAGCAGCGCGTCATCCGCCAGGCACTCGCCGGCGCCGGACTGGCCCCCCAGGACGTCGACGCCGTCGAGGCGCACGGCACGGGCACCACGCTCGGCGACCCGATCGAGGCCCAGGCGCTCATCGCCACCTACGGACAGGACCGGCCCGCCGACCGGCCCCTGTGGCTCGGCTCGGTGAAGTCGAACATCGGACACACCCAGGCCGCCGCCGGGCTCGCCGGCGTCATCAAGACGGTCCTGTCCCTGCGCCACCGCGTCCTGCCGAAGACCCTGCACGTGTCCGCGCCCAGCTCGCACGTCGACTGGAGCCAGGGCGCCGTACGGCTGCTCACCGACGAACGCGCCTGGCCCGACCACGGCCGGCCGCGCCGCGCGGGAGTGTCGGCGTTCGGCGTCAGCGGCACCAACGCCCACGTCATCATCGAGGAGGCACCGGCAGCACGGGAAGAGCCCTCCACGCCCGCCGAACCACCCACCCCCGCCGCCCCGCGTCCCGGTCTCGCCCCGCACACCCTGGTCTGGAACCTCTCCGGCAGGACGCCCCAGGCACTCGCCGGGCAGGCGGCGCGGCTGCTCACCGCCGTGACCGGACCGGACGCGCCCGCGCCCGCCGACGTGGCCTGGTCCCTGGTCACCTCGCGCGCGGCACTCGACCACCGGGCCGCCGTCGTCGGCCGGACCCCCGACGAACTCGCCGCGGGCCTGGCCGCCGTCGCCGACGGCCGGGAGGCGGCGGGAGCGGTCACGGGTTCGGCCGGCTCGCCCGGCAGGACCGTGTTCGTCTTCCCGGGCCAGGGCGCCCAGTGGGCCGGCATGGCGGCCGAACTCATGGCGAACTCCGAGGTGTTCGCCGCGCGGATCGCCGCATGCGAGGCCGCACTCGCCGAATTCGTCGACTGGAAGCTCACCGACGTCCTGCGCGGCGCCCCCGGCGCACCCGACCACGACCGGGTGGACGTCGTACAGCCCGTCCTGTTCGCGGTGATGGTCTCCCTGGCGGAGCTGTGGCAGGCCTGCGGAGTGCGTCCGCACGCCGTCATCGGGCACTCCCAGGGCGAGATCGCCGCCGCCTGCGTGGCGGGCGCGCTCTCCCTGCGCGACGCCGCCCGGGTCGTCGCGCTCCGCAGCGCGGCCCTGACCACGCTCGCCGGGAGCGGCGGCATGGTGTCCGTGGCGCTCGCCCCCGGCGCCGCCGCGGACCTGGTCGCCGCCCACGGCGGCCGCCTCGCGGTCGCCGCCGTCAACGGCCCCGCCTCCGTGGTCGTCTCCGGCGACGCGGACGCGCTGGACGACCTGCTCGCCGGGTGCGCGGACCGCGGCGTACGGGCACGGCGCGTCCCCGTCGACTACGCCTCCCACAGCGCCCACGTCGACCGCATCCGCGACGAACTGACCACCGCGCTCGGCCCGACCAGGCCGGCACGTCCCACGATCCCGATGCTCTCCACGGTCACCGGCACCTGGATCGGCGACGGCGAACTCGACGCCGACTACTGGTTCCGCAACCTGCGCCACCCGGTCGAACTCGACCCCGCGGTACGCACCCTGGCCGGGGACGGTCACCGCACCTTCCTGGAGATGAGCCCTCATCCGGTCCTGACCGTGCCGGTGCGCGAGACCCTGGACGACCTCGCCGGCACCTCCGGCCGGACCTTCGCGGGCGGCTCCCTGCGCCGCGACGACGGCGGCCCGCGCCGCTTCACCACCTCGCTCGCCGAGGCGTACGTGAGCGGCGTCGACGTCGACTGGACGGCCGTACTCGCCGAGACCGGAGCCGGCCGCGTCGACCTGCCCACCTACGCCTTCCAGCGCCGTAACCACTGGCCGCGCGCGGTGGCCGGCGCCCCCGTCCCGGCCGTGGGCGACCCGGTCGACGACTCCTTCTGGACGGCCGTCGAGCAGGAGAACGCCTCCGGCCTCGCCGACACGCTCGGCGTGGACGCCGCCGCCCTCACCGACGTACTGCCCGCCCTGTCCGCCTGGCGCCGCGGCCGGCGCGCGGCGGCGGCCCTGGACCACTGGCGTCACCGCGTCGCATGGCGCCCCCACACCGAGCGGCCGTCGGCCCGGCCGGCGGGAACCTGGCTGCTGCTCACCCCCGAGGCACCCGACGCGGGACATCCCGAGTGGCGTGCCGCCGTCGCCCGTGCCCTGGACACCCCCGGCGTGGAGGTGCGCGAGCTCACCCTCGACACCGCCCACGCCGACCGCGAGACGCTCAGCGGGCACCTGCGCACCCACCTCGCGGAACCCGGCGCCGTCCGTGGTGTCCTCTCCCTGCTCGGCGACGACGAACGACCGCACCCCGCCCACCCCGCGCTGCCCGCCGGCGTCGCGGCCACCCTGCGGCTCGCGCAGGCCATGGCCGACACCGACACCGACGCACCGCTGTGGATGCTGACCCGCGCCGCCGAACTCGTCACCCCCGACGACCGGCTCGACGGCACCGTGGGGCGGCAGATCTGGGGACTCGGCCGCGTCGTCGGCCTCGAACATCCGGACCGCTGGGGCGGACTGCTCGACCTGCCGCCCGAGCTCGACGACCGCACGGCCGAACGGCTGCGTCAGGTCCTGGCCGACCCCGGCGACGAGGACCAACTCGCCGTCCGCCGCCACGGCGCCTTCGTCCGGCGCCTCGTGCCCGCCCCGCTCGGCGACACGCCGCCGAGCCGGGACTGGCGGCCCCGGGGCACCGCCCTGGTCACCGGCGGGACCGGCGGTCTCGGCGCCCAGGTCGCCCGTCGCCTCGCCGAAGCGGGCGCCGAACACGTGGTCCTCGTCGGCCGCCGGGGCGCCGACGCCCCGGGCGCCGACGCCCTGCGCGGCGAACTGACCGCCCTGGGCGCCCGGGTGACCCTCGCCGCCTGCGACGTGTCCGACCGCGACGCCCTAGACGCTCTGCTGCGCGGCCTCCGGGCGGACGGCGACCGCATCCGCACCGTCGTCCACGCCGCGGGCATCGTGCAGGCGACCCCCCTGACCGAGATGAGCATCGCCGAGTGCGCGAGCGTCCTGTCCGCCAAGGCCCTCGGCGCCGCCCATCTCGACGCACTCCTCGACGACCTCCTCGACGAGGACGAACTCGACGCGTTCGTCCTGTTCTCCTCCAACGCCGGCGTCTGGGGCAGCGGCGGCCAGGCCGCCTACGCCGCGGCCAACGCCTCCCTCGACGCCCTCGCCGAGGCCCGCAGAGCCCGCGGCCGGGTCGCGACCTCGGTGGCCTGGGGCGCATGGGCCGGCGCCGGCATGGCAGCCGACCCGGCGGCCGAGGAACAACTGCGCCGCCGAGGCGTCCTGCCGATGCCGCCCGACCAGGCCCTCGCGGCCCTCACCCAGGCCCTGGACCACGACGAGACGGTCCTCACCGTCGCCGACGTCGACTGGCCCCGCTTCGCGACCGCCTTCACCGCCGCCCGCCCCCGCCCCCTCCTGGCCGAACTCCCCGCCGTGCGAGCCGCCCTGGCGGAGGCGCCACCGGAGCGCACCCACCCGGCCGGCACCGACCCGGCCGGCACCGACCCCGGCGAACGGCTGCGCGCCCTGCCGGCCGCAGAGCGCGACGCGGCCCTGCTCGACCTGGTGCGCTCCGCCGTCGCGGCCGTACTCGGCCACGACGACCCCGCGTCCATCGAGGTGGGCCGCGCCTTCAAGGATCTCGGCTTCGACTCCCTGACCTCCGTCGAACTGCGCAACCGGCTCACCGCCGCGACCGGACTGGCCCTGCCGGCCACCCTGGTCTTCGACCATCCGACGCCCCTGGACCTGTCCGGACTGCTGCGCACCGGATTCGACGGGGACCGGACCACGCAGGTCCCGCCGGACCAGGCAGTGCTTCAGGAACTGGACAAGCTCGAAGCCGGAATTTCAGCTCTTTCCCCAGACCACGATCTCGACGCCGTTCAGGCCCGGCTGCGGAGCCTAATGTCGCGGGTGGGGGACAGGCAGTCCGCGAACGACGACGTGCCGGTGACCCGAAAGCTGGAAACAGCCACCGATGACGAGCTGTTCGAATTCATTCACAGGGAGTTCGGTAAGTCTTCCTGAGCGGAAGCGCACGCGCCGACTCCCGTGGCGACGCCAACAGGAGACGGTCCGTACGTGAACGAGGACAAGCTTCGCGACTACCTGAAGTGGACCACGGCCGACCTTCACGAGACGCGACAGCGGCTCCGTGAGGTCGAGGACGCGGCCCGGGAACCCATCGCCGTCGTGGCCATGAACTGCCGGTTCCCGGGCGGTGTCCGCTCCGCGGACGACCTGTGGCGGCTCGTCGAGGACGGCGTGGACGCCCTGGGCCCGGTGCCGCCCGACCGCGGCTGGGACCTCGGCCTGCCCGGCATCACCGCCGACACCCGGGCGGGCTTCCTCCCCGACGTCGCCGACTTCGACGCCGCCCTCTTCGGGATCACCCCCCGCGAAGCCCTGGCGATGGACCCGCAACAGCGACTGCTGCTGGAAGTCGCCTGGGAGTCCCTGGAACGCGCGGGCATCGCCCCCCTCTCCCTGAAGGGCGAGAAGGCCGGCGTCTTCATCGGCGGTTCCCCCTCCGGCTACGACACCCTCCTCGCCGGCCAGGACGGCGTCGAGGGCTATGTCATGACCGGCAGTTCCGGCAGTGTCCTCTCCGGCCGCCTGTCCTACGCCCTGGGTCTCGAAGGCCCGGCGGTCACCGTGGACACCGCCTGCTCGTCCTCGCTGGTGGCCCTCCACCTCGCCGTGGGTGCCCTCCGCTCGGGCGAGTGCTCCCTCGCCCTGGCCGGCGGCGTCACCGTCATGACCACCCCCGCCGCCTTCGTCGAGTTCGATCGGCAGGGTGGTCTGGCCGGGGACGGCCGGTGCAAGGCGTTCTCCGACGACGCCGATGGGACCGGCTGGGGCGAGGGCATCGGCGTGCTCGTTCTGGAGCGGTTGTCGGACGCGCGGCGTAACGGTCATCGGGTGCTGGCCGTGGTGCGTGGTTCGGCGGTCAATCAGGACGGTGCGTCGAACGGTCTGACGGCGCCGAACGGTCCGTCGCAGCAGCGGGTGATCCGGGCTGCGTTGGCGAGCGCGCGCCTGTCCGCGTCGGAGGTGGACGTGGTGGAGGCGCATGGTACGGGGACGACGTTGGGTGACCCGATCGAGGCGCAGGCTCTCATCGCCACCTATGGCCAGGACCGGCCCGGGGACCGGCCGTTGTGGCTGGGTTCGATCAAGTCGAACATCGGGCACACGCAGGCGGCGGCCGGTGTCGCTGGTGTGATCAAGATGATTCTGGCGATGCGGCACGGGCAGTTGCCCAAGTCGCTGCATGTCGGCACGCCGTCCTCGCACGTGGACTGGTCCGCGGGCGCGGTGGAAGTACTCGCCGAGGCCCGGGAGTGGCCGCAGGGAGAGAGCCCGCGCCGGGCAGGCGTCTCCGCCTTCGGGGTCAGCGGCACGAACGCGCACGTGATCCTTGAGGAGGCGCCGGCGGCCGCGTTGCCGGAGCCGGCTCAGGGTGATCGGGTCGTGCCGGTGGTGCCGTGGGTGGTGTCGGCGAAGTCGGCCGGTGCGGTGGTGGCGCAGGCCGGCCGGTTGCTGTCCGCGGTGGATGGTCTGGATCCGGTGGATGTGGGTGTCACGCTGGCGACGACCCGTGCGGGGCTGGAGCATCGCGCGGTGGTGCTGGGCGCGGATGCGGACGAGTTGCGTACGCGGCTGGCGGCGCTGGCCGGCGGGGATGTGTCGCCGGTGGCGGCCCGGGGTGGGCTGACCGGGTTCGTGTTCTCCGGCCAGGGCGGACAGCGCCTGGGCATGGGCGCTGAGTTGGCTGATGCCTTCCCTGTCTTCGCTGCGGCGCTGGATGAGGTGTGCGGGCACTTCGAGGGTCTGCGGGAGGTTGTGTACGGCGATGCGGAGGCGTTGAGCACGACGGGCTGGGCGCAGCCTGCGTTGTTCGCGGTCGAGGTGGCGTTGTTCCGGCTGCTGGAGTCGTGGGGCGTCACCCCGGACTACCTGGTGGGTCATTCGGTGGGTGAGCTCGCGGCCGCGCATGTCGCCGGTGTGCTGCCCCTTGAGGATGCGTGTCGTCTGGTGGCGGCGCGTGCCTCGCTGATGCAGGCGCTGCCCGAGGGTGGTGCGATGTGGGCGGTGCGGGCCTCGGTGGACGAGGTGACTCCGCTGCTGGTCGAGGGTGTGTCGGTGGCGGCGGTGAACGCGCCTGGTCAGGTGGTGCTGTCCGGTGAGCGTGCGGCCGTCGAGTCGGTGGCGTTCGCCCTGCCCGACCGGCAGGGCCGTTGGCTGGAGGTCAGCCACGCCTTCCATTCCGCCCTGATGGACCCGATGCTCGACGACTTCGCGGCCGTTGCGGGGGAGTTGACCTACGCTCGCCCCCGCATCCCGATGGTCTCCACGCTGACCGGCGAGTTGGTCGAGGAGTTCACGCCGGCGTACTGGGCGGATCAGGTCCGCGGCACGGTGCGTTTCGCGGACGCGGTGACGCGGGTGAAGTCCCTCGGTGTCACCCGTTTCCTCGAACTCGGTCCTGACGCGAGTTTGGTCGGTGCGGTCGGTGAGGTGTGCGAGGACGACGTGTTCGTGGTGTCGTCGTTGCGGCGGGACCGGTCGGAGCCGGGTGCGGTGGTGGCTGCGGTGGCCGGGCTGTGGGCGGAGGGCGGCCGGGTCGACTGGTCCGCGTTCTACGCTCCGACCGGTGCGGCGGTTGTCGATCTGCCGACGTATGTCTTCCAGCGCCGCCGCTACTGGCCGCAGCAGCCTCAGCCGACCGAGACGGTCGCCACGAGTGGTGCGGACGCCGAACTGTGGGACACCGTCGACCGCGGTGATGCCCATGCGTTCGCCGACGAAATCGGCGTCGACCGCGAAGCGCCGCTCAGTGAGGCGCTGCCGGCCCTGTCGGCGTGGCGTCGTCGGCGCGAGGAGCGCGCCGCTGTCGACAAGCTGCAGTACGAGGTGACGTGGACCCCGGTCGACCTCACGTCCGGCACGAGTGTCTCGGGCGGTTGGCTGTTGGTGGAGCGTGAGGGTTTGGTGGATCCGTGGGCGGATGCGCTGGCGGGTGAGTTGGTGGGGCGTGGGGCTCGGGTGGAGCGGCTGCGGGTGGCAGCCGAGGATCTGGACCGTGGGGTGCTGGCTTCACGGCTCGCCGAGTACGCGGGCTGCCGTCGTGTGGTGTCGCTTCTTGGGCTGGGTGGGAGTGAGTTGCCTGCTTGGGATGTTGCGGTGCTGGTTCAGGCGGTGGGGGATGCGGGTCTGGGCGGGCGTGTGTGGGTGGTGACGTCGGGTGCGGTGTCGGTGGGTGTGGGTGATGGGTTGACGCATCCGGTGCGGGCGGGTGTGTGGGGTTTGGGTCGTGTGGTGGCGTTGGAGGAGCCGGGCCGGTGGGGTGGTCTGGTGGATGTGCCGGTGCGGCCGGATGGGGGTGGTGTGGGCCGGCTGGTGGAGGTGCTGGCCGGTGGTGTGGGTGTTGAGGACGAGGTGGCGGTGCGGGGCGGGGCGGTGCTGGGGCGGCGTCTGGTGCCGGCTGCTGCCGTGTCGGCTGGTGGGGGTGTGTGGTCGCCGTCGGGGACGGTGTTGATCACGGGTGGTACGGGTGTTCTGGGTGCGCGGGTGGCTCGCTGGGTGGTGGGGCGGGGTGCTGAGCGTGTGGTGCTGGTGAGCCGGCGTGGTCTGGAGGCTGAGGGGGCTGTTGGGCTGCGTGATGAGTTGATGGTTTCGGGCGCTGCGGTGGATGTGGTGGCGTGTGATGTGGGGTCGCGGGCGGCGGTGGAGGGGTTGTTCGCCCGGTTTGATGTGTCGGCTGTGGTGCATGCGGCGGGTGTGCTGGATGACGGGGTGGTTGATGGGTTGACGGCTGGTCGTGTGGGGGGTGTGTGGGCGGCGAAGGCGGGTGCTGCCTGGAATCTTCATCATGCGGTGGGTGGGCGTGAGCTGGATGCGTTTGTGGTGTTTTCTTCGGCTGCGGGTGTGTGGGGTGGTGCGGGTCAGGGGTCGTATGCGGCGGCGAATGCGGCGTTGGATGCGTTGGTGGAGTTCCGGCGTGCGCAAGGGCTGGTGGGTTCGTCGTTTGCGTGGGGTCCGTGGGCCGAGGGTGGGATGGCGGACGATGCGACGGTTCGGGCTCGTATCGACCGGGGCGGGGTGCGACCCCTGGATCCGGATGTTGCGGTGGAGTTGCTTGGTTCGGTTTCGGGTTGTGTGACGGTTGTTGATGTGGACTGGGAGCGGTTCGTTCCCGGGATGACGGCGTTGCGTGCTGGTCGTTTGTGGGATGTGGTCGCGCCGGGAGCGGCGGGGAGTGCCGACCGTATGCCGGTGGCTGTGGGCGGACTGCGCGACCGACTGGCCGGTGTCTCGGGTACCGCCCGGCGTTCGATGCTGTCCGACGTCGTCAGGGGCAGGGTCGCCGCGGTGCTGGGCTTCGCCGAGCCGGGTGCCGTGGATGTGTCGAAGGCGTTCCGCGATCTCGGCTTCGACTCCCTCACCGCCGTCGAACTCCGCAACGCCCTCGCGGCCGAGACAGGACTCAAGCTCCCCTCGACGGTGGTGTACGACTACCCCTCGGTCGAGACGCTGACCACGTACGTGGCAGGCGAACTGTTCGGGACGGACGACGCGGCCCCGGAGCCGGGCGACGCGTTGGCGTCTTCGCCCACCGATGACGATCCCGTGGTCGTCGTGGGCATGGGCTGCCGCTTCCCGGGAGGGGTTTCCTCCCCCGAGGAACTGTGGAGACTGCTCGCCGACGGGATCGACGCCATGGGCGCGTTCCCCATGGACCGGGGCTGGAGTCTGATCGGCGACGGCAGTGAGGGCTTCGCCCAGGTGGGTGGCTTCGTCGAGGGGGCGGCGGATTTCGACGCCGGTCTGTTCGGTATTTCGCCGCGTGAGGCGTTGGCGATGGATCCGCAGCAGCGGTTGTTGCTGGAAGTGGTGTGGGAGTCGTTGGAGCGGGCGGGTATTGCTCCTTCGTCGTTGCGTGGGCTGCCGGTTGGGGTCTTCGCGGGTACGAACGGGCAGGATTACCCGGCTCTGCTGGCGTTGGCCGGGGAGTCGGGGGACGGCTACGGCGGGACCGGTAGTGCGGGCAGTGTCCTGTCGGGCCGGGTGTCGTACGTGCTGGGGCTCGAAGGCCCCGCGGTCACGGTGGACACGGCGTGCTCCTCCTCCTTGGTGACCCTTCACATGGCCGCGCACTCGCTCAGGGCGGGGGAATGCTCACTGGCTTTGGCCGCTGGCGTGACGGTGATGTCGACGCCGGGTGCGTTCGTGGAGTTCGAGAGGCAGAGCGGACTGGCCAGGGACGGCCGGTGCAAGGCGTTCTCGGACGACGCCGATGGGACCGGCTGGGGCGAGGGCGTCGGCGTGCTCGTCCTGGAGCGGTTGTCGGACGCGCGGCGCAACGGTCACCGGGTGCTGGCGGTGCTGCGCGGTTCGGCGGTCAACCAGGACGGTGCGTCGAACGGTCTGACGGCGCCGAACGGCCCCTCCCAGCAACGGGTGATCCGGGCTGCGCTGACCAATGCGGGTGTTTCCGCGTCCGAGGTGGACGTGGTGGAGGCGCACGGTACGGGGACGACGCTGGGTGACCCGATCGAGGCGCAGGCTCTGATCGCCACCTATGGCCAGGACCGGCCCGAGGGTCGGCCGTTGTGGCTGGGGTCGATCAAGTCGAACATCGGGCACACACAGGCGGCGGCCGGTGTCGCTGGTGTGATCAAGATGATTCTGGCGATGCGGCACGGGCAGTTGCCCAAGTCGCTGCATGTCGGCACGCCGTCCTCGCACGTGGACTGGTCGTCCGGTGCGGTGGAGTTGTTGTCCGAGGCGCGGGAGTGGCCGCGCGGTGAGCGGCCGAGGCGTTCCGGTGTGTCGTCGTTCGGTGTGAGTGGTACGAACGCGCACGTGATCCTTGAGGAGGCGCTGGCGGTCGTGCTGCCGGAGCCGGCTCAGGGTGATCGGGTCGTGCCGGTGGTGCCGTGGGTGGTGTCGGCGAAGTCGGCCGGTGCGGTGGTGGCGCAGGCCGGCCGGTTGCTGTCCGCGGTGGATGGTCTGGATCCGGTGGATGTGGGTGTCACGCTGGCGACGACCCGTGCGGGGCTGGAGCATCGGGCGGTGGTGCTGGGCGCGGATGCGGATGAGTTGTATGCGCGGCTGGCGGCGCTGGCCGGCGGGGATGTGGCGCCGGTGGCGGCCCGGGGTGGGCTGACCGGGTTCGTGTTCTCCGGCCAGGGCGGACAACGCGTCGGTATGGGACGTGAGTTGGCTGATGCCTTCCCCGTCTTCGCTGCGGCGCTGGACGAGGTGTGCGCGCATTTCGACGGTCTGCGGGAGGTTGTGTACGGCGATGCGGAGGCGTTGAACACGACGGGCTGGGCGCAGCCTGCGTTGTTCGCGGTCGAGGTGGCGTTGTTCCGGCTGCTGGAGTCGTGGGGGGTGACCCCGGACTATCTGGTGGGTCATTCGGTGGGTGAGCTGGCGGCTGCGCACGTCGCCGGTGTGCTGTCGTTGTCCGACGCGTGTCGTCTGGTGGCGGCGCGTGCCTCGCTGATGCAGGCGCTGCCCGAGGGTGGTGCGATGTGGGCGGTGCGGGCCTCGGTGGACGAGGTGGCCCCGTTCCTGGTCGAGGGTGTGTCGGTGGCGGCGGTGAACGCGCCTGGTCAGGTGGTGCTGTCCGGTGAGCGTGCGGCCGTCGAGTCGGTGGCGTTCGCCCTGCCCGACCGGCAGGGCCGTTGGCTGGAGGTCAGCCACGCCTTCCATTCCGCCCTGATGGACCCGATGCTCGACGACTTCGCGGCCGTTGCGGGGGAGTTGTCGTATGCCCGGCCGCAGATTCCGATCATCTCGACGCTGACCGGCGAGCCGGTCGAGGAGTTCACCCCGGCCTACTTCGCCGACCAGGTCCGCGGCACCGTCCGCTTCTCCGACGCGATCAGTCGCGTGAAGGCTCTAGGCGTCACGCGGTTTGTGGAGATGGGGCCTGACGCGAGTTTGGTCGGTGCGGTCGGTGAGGTGTGCGAGGACGACGTGTTCGTGGTGTCGTCGTTGCGGCGGGACCGGTCGGAGCCGGGTGCGGTGGTGGCTGCGGTGGCCGGGCTGTGGGCGGAGGGCGGCCGGGTCGACTGGTCCGCGTTCTACGCTCCGACCGGTGCGGCTGTCGTCGATCTGCCGACGTATGTCTTCCAGCGCCGCCGCTACTGGCCGAACGTGCAACGACAGGCCGTCGCCGCCTCCGAGTCCGGAGTCGACGCCACGTTCCTCGACTTGGTCGAGCGCTATGACGCCGAGCAGTTCGCAGCCGAGTTCGGCGTCGACCGCGAAGCGCCGCTCAGTGAGGCGCTGCCGGCCCTGTCGGCGTGGCGTCGTCGGCGCGAGGAGCGCGCCGCTGTCGACAGGCTGCGGTACGAGGTGACGTGGACCCCGGTCGACCTCACGTCCGGCACGAGTGTCTCGGGCGGTTGGCTGTTGGTGGAGCGTGAGGGTTTGGTGGATCCGTGGGCGGATGCGCTGGCGGGTGAGTTGGTGGGGCGTGGGGCTCGGGTGGAGCGGCTGCGGGTGGCGGCCGGTGAGCTGGAGCGTGGGGTGCTGGCTTCACGGCTCGCCGAGTACGCGGACTGTGGTCACGTCGTTTCGTTCCTGGGGCAGGACGAGGGCGAGTGTCCGGGGGGCCTGCCTGCCGGTGTGGTGGGGTCGGTGGCGTTGGTTCAGGCGGTGGGGGATGCGGGTCTGGGCGGGCGTGTGTGGGTGGTGACGTCGGGTGCGGTGTCGGTGGGTGTGGGTGATGGGTTGACGCATCCGGTGCGGGCGGGTGTGTGGGGTTTGGGTCGTGTGGTGGCGTTGGAGGAGCCGGGCCGGTGGGGTGGTCTGGTGGATGTGCCGGTGCGGCCGGATGGGGGTGGTGTGGGCCGGCTGGTGGAGGTGCTGGCCGGTGGTGTGGGTGTTGAGGACGAGGTGGCGGTGCGGGGCGGGGCGGTGCTGGGGCGGCGTCTGGTGCCGGCTGCTGCCGTGTCGGCTGGTGGGGGTGTGTGGTCGCCGTCGGGGACGGTGTTGATCACGGGTGGTACGGGTGTTCTGGGTGCGCGGGTGGCTCGCTGGGTGGTGGGGCGGGGTGCTGAGCGTGTGGTGCTGGTGAGTCGCAGTGGTGACCGGGCGGAGGGTGCGCTCGCGCTGCGTGATGAGTTGGTGGCTTCGGGCGCCGTGGTGGATGTGGTGGCGTGTGATGTGGGGTCGCGGGCGGCGGTGGAGGGGTTGTTCGCCCGGTTTGATGTGTCGGCTGTGGTGCATGCGGCGGGTGTGCTGGATGACGGGGTGGTTGATGGGTTGACGGCTGGTCGTGTGGGGGGTGTGTGGGCGGCGAAGGCGGGTGCTGCCTGGAATCTTCATCATGCGGTGGGTGGGCGTGAGCTGGATGCGTTTGTGGTGTTTTCTTCGGCTGCGGGTGTGTGGGGTGGTGCGGGTCAGGGGTCGTATGCGGCGGCGAATGCGGCGTTGGATGCGTTGGTGGAGTTCCGGCGTGCGCAAGGGCTGGTGGGTTCGTCGTTTGCGTGGGGTCCGTGGGCCGAGGGTGGGATGGCGGACGATGCGACGGTTCGGGCTCGTATCGACCGGGGCGGCGTGCGGCCCCTGGACCCGGACGTCGCCCTCGACATCCTGGGTACCGCCTCGGGCTGTCTCGCCGTGGCCGACGTGGACTGGGAGCGCTTCGTCCCCGCCGTGACCGCCCTCCGCCCCAACCGCCTGTGGGCAGAGGTCTCGCCGCAGAGCGTCACGACCGGTGAACCGGACGTCGGGACGAACAGGCTGAGGGACCGGCTGGTCGGTGTCTCGGGCGCCGCCCGGCGTTCGATGCTGTCCGACGTCGTCAGGGGCAGGGTCGCCGCGGTGCTGGGCTTCGCCGAGCCGGGTGCCGTGGATGTGTCGAAGGCGTTCCGCGATCTCGGCTTCGACTCCCTCACCGCCGTCGAACTCCGCAACGCACTCGCGGCCGAGACAGGACTCAAGCTCCCCTCGACGCTCGTCTTCGACCACCCGACCACGCTCGCCCTCACCGACTTCCTGCTCGGCGAACTGGCCGACGGCACCTCGGACGAGACCGGGGATCCCGGCGGTGAGCTGGACCGGTTGGAAGCCGCCCTGCTGGCCCTGCCCGCGCGGGACATCGCGCGGCTGCGAGTGGGCTCGCGACTGCAACAGCTAATGAAACGCCTGGACGGTGTCGCTGTCGACGAGGGTGCTGTCGACCTGTCGGCAAAGATCGAAGCCGCCACATCCGACGACATCTTCGACCTTATCGACAACGAGATCGGGACGCGGTGAGCTTGATGAGCAACGAGGACAAGCTTCTCGGTTACCTGAAGAAGGTCACGCTCGAACTCCATGAGACCAAGCAGCGACTGAGGGACATCGAGTCGGACGCTGCCGAGCCCGTGGCCGTGGTCGGCATGGGATGCCGGTTCCCGGGCGGAGTGGAGTCGGACGAGGACCTCTGGCGGCTGGTGGCGGACGGCGTGGACGCCATGGGCGAGTTCCCCACGGACCGGGGCTGGACCGTTGACCGAGGTGTCGGTGGCTTCGTCGAGGGGGCGGCGGATTTCGACGCCGGTCTGTTCGGTATTTCGCCGCGTGAGGCGTTGGCGATGGATCCGCAGCAGCGGTTGTTGCTGGAAGTGGTGTGGGAGTCGTTGGAGCGGGCGGGTATTGCTCCTTCGTCGTTGCGTGGGCTGCCGGTCGGGGTCTTCGCGGGTACGAACGGGCAGGATTACCCGGCCCTGCTGGCGTTGGCCGGGGAGTCGGGGGACGGCTACGGCGGGACCGGTAGTGCGGGCAGTGTCCTGTCGGGCCGGGTGTCGTACGTGCTGGGGCTCGAAGGCCCCGCGGTCACGGTGGACACGGCGTGCTCCTCCTCCCTGGTCGCCCTGCACCTTGCGGCCCAGTCGCTGGGCGCCGGGGAGTGCGACCTCGCCCTCGCCGGCGGGGTGACGGTGATGTCGACGCCGGGTGCGTTCGTGGAGTTCGAGAGGCAGGGTGGTCTGGCCGGGGACGGCCGGTGCAAGGCGTTCTCGGATGACGCGGACGGTACGGGGTGGGGCGAGGGCGTGGGTGTGCTCGTTCTGGAGCGGTTGTCGGACGCGCGGCGTAACGGTCATCGGGTGCTGGCGGTGGTGCGTGGTTCGGCGGTCAATCAGGACGGTGCGTCGAATGGTCTGACGGCGCCGAACGGTCCGTCGCAGCAGCGGGTGATCCGGCAGGCGCTGACCAGCGCGGGTCTGTCGGCGTCCGAGGTGGACGTGGTGGAGGCGCATGGTACGGGGACGACGTTGGGTGATCCGATCGAGGCGCAGGCGCTGCTCGCCACCTATGGCCAGGACCGGCCCGGGGACCGGCCGTTGTGGCTGGGTTCGATCAAGTCGAACATCGGGCACACGCAGGCGGCTGCCGGTGTCGCTGGTGTGATCAAGATGATTCAGGCGATGCGGCACGGGCAGCTGCCCAAGTCGCTGCATGTCGGCACGCCGTCCTCGCACGTGGACTGGTCGGCGGGTGCGGTGGAGTTGCTTTCCGAGGCGCGGGAATGGCCGCGCGGTGAGCGTCCGCGGCGGGCCGGTGTGTCGTCCTTCGGTATCAGCGGTACGAACGCCCACGTCATCGTCGAGGAGGCACCGACCGAGGAGGCCGCACCCGACGCGGAGGAAAGCGATCTCCAACTGCCCCTGCTGCCCTGGCTGGTGTCGGCCCACACGGCTACGGGCCTGGCGGCACAGGCGGAACGGCTGCTGTCCGCGGTGGATGGTCTCGACCCGGTGGATGTGGGTGTCACGCTCGCGACGACCCGTGCGGGGCTGGAGCATCGGGCGGTGGTGCTGGGCGCGGATGCGGACGAGTTGCGTATGCGGCTGGCGGCGCTGGCCGGCGGGGATGTGGCGCCGGTGGCGGCCCGGGGTGGGCTGACCGCTTTCGTGTTCTCCGGCCAGGGCGGGCAACGCCTGGACATGGGCGCTGAGTTGGCTGAAGCCTTCCCCGTCTTCGCTGCGGCGCTGGATGAGGTGTGCGCGCATTTCGAGGGTCTGCGCGAGGTGATGTCCACCGATGCGGAGGCGCTGAACACCACGGGCTGGGCGCAGCCCGCGCTGTTCGCGGTCGAGGTGGCGTTGTTCCGGCTGCTGGAGTCGTGGGGGGTGACCCCGGACTATCTGGTGGGGCATTCGGTGGGTGAGCTGGCGGCTGCGCATGTGGCGGGTGTGTTGGACCTTGAGGATGCGTGTCGTCTGGTGGCGGCGCGTGCCTCGCTGATGCAGGCGCTGCCCGAGGGTGGTGTGATGTGGGCGGTGCGGGCCTCGGTGGACGAGGTGACTCCGCTGCTGGTCGAGGGTGTGTCGGTGGCGGCGGTGAACGCGCCGGGGCAGGTGGTGCTGTCCGGCACCCGGGAAGCGGTTGAAGCCGTGGCCGCAGTCCTGCCCGACCGGCAGGGCCGTTGGCTGGAGGTCAGCCACGCCTTCCATTCCGCCCTGATGGACCCGATGCTCGACGACTTCGCGGCCGTTGCGGGGGAGTTGTCGTATGCCCGGCCGCAGATTCCGATCATCTCGACGCTGACCGGCGAGCCGGTCGAGGAGTTCACCCCCGCCTACTTCGCCGACCAGGTCCGCGGCACCGTCCGCTTCTCCGACGCGATCACCCGCCTGGCCTCCCTCGGCGTCACCCGCTTCCTCGAACTCGGTCCCGACGCCACCCTGACCGGTGCCGTCGACGAGACCTGCGCCGACCAGGCCGTACTCGTCGCCCCGGTCCTGCACCGCAAGCAGGCCGAACCGCTCACCGCCGTGACCGCCCTGGGCCGACTCTGGGCCTGCGGGGCCGACGTCGACTGGGCCGCGTTCTACGCCCCCACCGGCGCCCGCGTCACCGACCTGCCCACCTACGCCTTCCAACACCGCCGCTACTGGCCCACGGCCCGGCTGGGCGCGGGGCCGGTGCCGCTCGGTTCCGTTCGGTCCGGGCACCCCCTGCTCCATGCCGAGATCAGCCTGGCGGGGTCCGGCGATGTCCTCCTGCTGGGCGGGCTGTCGGTTCCGTCGCAGCCGTGGCTGGCCGATCACCAGGTGGCCGGCCGCATCGTGTTCCCGGGTACGGGGTTCGTCGAACTGGCCCTGTGCGCGGGCGACCGGGTCGGCTGCGAACGTGTCGAGGAACTCACCCTGACGGCTCCGCTGGTGATTCCGGCGACCGGTGTGGTGCATCTGCAGGTGCTGGTCGGCACCCCGGACGACACCGGCTGCCGCTCCGTGCAGGTGTCGTCCCGGCGGGACGACGACCCGGCCGAGCGGTGGACGCGGCATGCGACCGGCCTCCTCGCCCCCGTCCCGGACGACGAGACGTCGTACGACCTCACCCAGTGGCCCCCGCAGGGCGCCCGGGAGGTCGATACGGCCGGTCTCTACGAGAAACTGGCGGACGCGGGCCTCCAGTACGGAACGGTCTTCCGTGGGCTGCGCAAGGCATGGCGCCGTGAGAACGACCTGTTCGTCGAGACGCTGCCCGTCGCTCCGCAGGCGCCGGACGCAGCCGGCGCCGCCGACGCCTTCCACCTGCACCCCGCCGTCATGGACTCGGTACTGCACGCGATGGCCCTCGGCGTCGGAGAGCACGAGGACTCCGGTGCGGACGCCGGTGGGCCGGGGCGGCTGCCGTTCTCCTGGAGCGGTGTGACGCTGCACGCGGTCGGTGCCACCGGACTGCGTGCGCGGCTGACGCCCACCGGAGCCGAGAGCGTCACCCTCCAGGTCGCCGATGTGTCGGGGCGACCCGTCGCGGAGGTCGGCTCGCTGACGCTGCGGCCGATGTCCGTGGACGCCCTCGCCTCCGGGGCGGTCGATCCCGCCCCCCGCGACGCGCTGTTCAGGCTCGACTGGATGCCGGTACCGGTATCGGCACCGGCACTGGCACCGCGCGATGAGACACCCGAACCCGTCGTTCTCGGTTCCGGTGACGGTCTGCCGTTGGACGGGCCGCGCCATCCGGACCTGTCGGCCCTGCGCGCCGCTGTCGACGGTGGCGTTCCCGTGCCCGGCATCGTGGTGGCCGCCTGCGGGACGCCCGGCGACGAGTCGGCGCGGGGCGCTCATGACGAAGTGCTCCGGGTCCTCGGTCTGGTGCGGGAGTGGCTGTCCGATGAGCGGTTCGAGGAGAGCCGCCTGGTCCTCGTGACCGACGGAGCGGTGACCGCCCGGGCCGGCGACGAGCTGCGGGACCTGCCGGGCGCCGCCGTCTGGGGGCTCGTACGGTCGGCGCAGTCGGAGCATCCGGGCCGGTTCCTACTCGTCGACGGCCACGACGGCCACGACGGCCTGGAGGCGGCGCTCGGTTCGGACGAACCGCAGGTGGCCGTACGGGACGGTGAGCTGTTCGCCTGCCGCCTGAACACCGCGCCCCCCGCCCCGGACAGCACCCCCGCCTGGGAGCCCGACGGCACGGTGCTGGTCACCGGTGCCACCGGACAGCTCGGTGGGGTGATCGCGCGTCACCTCGTCACCACCCACGGCGTGCGCCACCTCCTTCTGCTCAGCCGGCGTGGCCCCGAGGCGCCGGGTGCCGACGAACTCGTCGCCGAGCTGACCGGGCTCGGGGCGCGGGTCACCCTCGTCGCCTGCGACGCCGCGGACCGTGACGCCCTCGCTGCCGTCCTCGACGACATCCCGGCCGCACATCGGCTGACCGGTGTCGTCCACACGGCCGGAGTGATCGCCGACGCCACGGTGGCCACCCTCGACCCCGAACAGGTCCGCCGGGTGCTGCGGCCCAAGGTGGACGCCGCCCTCAACCTCCACGCTCTGACGCGCACCGCGCCCCTGTCGGCGTTCGTGCTCTTCTCCTCCGTCTCCGCCGCCCTGGGTGCGCCCGGACAGGGCAACTACGCCGCGGCGAACGCCTTCCTCGACGCGCTCGCCGCCCGCCGCCGGGCCGAAGGACTCCCCGGGCTCTCCCTCGGCTGGGGCGTGTGGGACGGCTCCGGTGAGATGACCGGCGGCCTCGGCGAGGCCGACCGGCGCCGTATGGCGCGCGGCGGTGTGATACCGCTGACCGCCTCGGACGGCGCCGCCCTGTTCGACCTCGCGGCCTCGACCGGTCACCCGGCGGTGCTGCCGGTGCGCCTCGACCTGGCCGGGCTGCGGGAGAACGGCGACCATCTGCCACCCGTGTTCCGTGCCCTGGTCCGTGCGCCCCGGCGACGGGCGGCCCGGGCCGACGAGGCCGCGGCCGCCTCACTCGTCGAGCGGCTCGAACCGCTGCCCGCGGAGGAGCGGCTGTCCGCGCTGCGCCATCTCGTCCGGACCCAGGCGGCGACCGTGCTCGGCCATGACGCGCCGGACGACGTGGCCGTGGACCAGCCCTTCCGTGACCTCGGCTTCGACTCGCTCACCGCCGTCGAACTGCGCAACCATCTCAACGCCGTGAGCGGCCTGCGGCTGTCCGCGACCCTCGTCTTCGACCATCCGACCGCCGACGCCGTCGCCCGCCACCTGCTGGAGCGGCTGTTCGGCGAGGACGAACCGGGGCGGCGGGCCGTCGCACCGGGCGTACGGCGGGGGACGGACACGCGCGGGGCCCCGGGCGCGGACGCGGACGACCCGATCGTGATCGTCGGTATGGCCTGTCGCTACCCGGGAGGCGTCCGCACTCCGGACGACCTGTGGGACCTGGTCGCCTCCGGCGCCGACGGCGTCACCCCGTTCCCGGTCGACCGGGGCTGGGACCTGGAGCGGCTCTACGACGCGGACCCCGACACCGGCGGGGCCAGCTATGTGCGCGAGGGCGGATTCCTGCACGACGCCGCCGAGTTCGACGCGGCCTTCTTCGGCATCTCGCCGCGCGAGGCCGTGGTCATGGATCCGCAGCAGCGGCTGCTGCTGGAGACGTCCTGGGAGGCGGTCGAGTCCGCCGGCATCGACCCCGCCACGCTGCGCGGGGGACGCACCGGGGTGTTCGCCGGAGTCATGTACCACGACTACCTCGCCCGGCTGCACACCGTCCCCGAGGGGGCGGAGGGCTTCCTCGGCACCGGTTCGGCCGGCAGCGTGGCCACCGGGCGGGTCGCCTACCTCCTCGGTCTCGAAGGGCCCGCGGTGACCGTCGACACCGCCTGCTCCTCGTCGCTGGTGGCGCTGCATCTCGCCGCGCAGGCGCTGCGCGAGGGCGAGTGCGAGACGGCGCTGGCCGGCGGGGTCACGGTGATGGCGACACCGGGTACGTTCGTCGACTTCAGCCGGCAGCGCGGGCTCGCCCCGGACGGCCGCTGCAAGTCCTTCGCGGACGCTGCCGACGGCACCGGATGGGCGGAGGGCGTCGGCATGCTCCTGCTGGAGCGGCTCTCCGACGCCCGTCGGCAGGGGCACCGCGTGCTCGCCGTGGTGCGCGGTTCGGCCGTCAACCAGGACGGCGCGTCCAACGGGCTCACCGCGCCCAACGGACCCGCCCAGCAGCGGGTCATCCGCCAGGCCCTGGACCGCGCCGGGCTGCGGCCCGCCGAGGTGGACGCCGTGGAGGGACACGGCACCGGGACCGTCCTCGGCGACCCCATCGAGGCGCAGGCGCTGCTCGCCACGTACGGCCGGGACCGGCCCGAGGAGCGCCCGCTGTGGCTCGGTTCGATCAAGTCGAACATCGGTCACGCGCAGGCCGCGGCGGGCGTCGGCGGCATCATCAAAATGGTGCAGGCGATGCGGCACGGCATGCTGCCCCCGACCCTGCACGTGGACCGGCCCACCGAGCAGGTCGACTGGTCGGCCGGGGCCGTCGCCCTGCTCACCGAGGCCGTACCGTGGCAGGAGCCCGGACGGCCCCGTCGCGCCGGGGTGTCGTCCTTCGGCATCAGCGGCACGAACGCCCACGTCATCCTGGAGGCCCCGGCGGCCCAGGACGCCGCGCCCGCGGCCCAGGACGCCGCGCCCGCGGCGCAGAATGCGGTCCCCCTGCCCCGGAGCGCCGTGCCCGCGGCCCGGCCGGGTACCCCGCCACCCGTGCCGGCGCCGCCCCTCGTCCCCCTGCTCGTCTCCGGCCGTACCGAGGGCGCCGTCCGTGCCCAGGCCGCGGCCCTGCGGGACCACTTGACGCGGCACCCGGGACTGGATCCCCTCGACGTCGGCTTCTCGCTCGCCACGACACGCACCCTCTTCGACCACCGTGCCGTCGCGCTCGCCGCCGGCCGGGACGGGCTGTTGACCGGGCTCGACGCGGTCGCGGCCGGAACCCCGGCGCCGGGTGTGGCACGGGGCCGGGCGGCACAGCGCCGGTCCGCGTTCCTGTTCACCGGCCAGGGCAGTCAACGGCCGGGCATGGGCCGGGAACTGTACGCGTGCGCGCCGGTCTTCGCCGACGCCCTGGACGCCGTGTGCGCGCACCTCGATCCCGAACTCGGCCTGTCCCTGCGCGACATGATGTTCGCCGACACCGAAGACGCCGCCGAGGTCCTCTCCCGCACGGAGTGCGCGCAGCCCGCGCTGTTCGCCCTCGAAGTCGCCCTGTACCGCCTCCTCGCCTCCTACGGAGTCGCCCCCGACCACCTCGTGGGCCACTCCGTCGGTGAACTGGCCGCCGCCCATGTGGCAGGAGTGCTGACGCTGGAGGACGCCTGCCGTCTGGTCGCCGCGCGCGGCCGGCTGATGCAGGCCCTGCCGGCGGGCGGCGCGATGCTGGCCCTGCGGGCGAGCGAGGCGGAGGTCACCCCGTTGCTGGGCGACGGAGTGGACCTCGCCGCCGTCAACGGACCCGTCTCGGTCGTGCTGTCGGGCGAGGAGGACGCCGTCCTCGCGGTGGGCGCCCGCTTCGAGGACCGCCGGAGCCGACGGTTGCGGGTGAGCCACGCCTTCCACTCGGCGCGCATGGAACCGATGCTGGAGGAGTTCCGCCGGATCGCCGAGTCGGTGACGTACCACCCGGCCCGGATCCCGGTCGTGGCGACCGGCGGTGCGGGCGCCGCCGACGAGGGTCGCTTCGACGACCCCGCCTACTGGGTGCGGCAGGTGCGCGGGACCGTACGGTTCCACGACGCGGTGGCGCGGCTGCGCGCGGCCGGTGTGGCCACCTACGTCGAGCTCGGACCGGACCCGGTCCTCATGGCCGCGGTCGAGGAGTGCCTCGCCGACACCGACACCGCCGACACCGCAGCCGAAGCCGCCGACACCGACACCGCCGCCCACGCCACAGCCGAAGCCGCCGCCGACGGCGCCAAAACGGACCGGCGCACCCGGGAATCCGCCCCGCTCGCGGGCGCCGTCCTGCGCCGCGGCCACCCCGAGACCGTCACGCTCGCCGCCGTGCTCGGCCCTCTGCTCGCGCACGGCACCCGTGTCGACCGTCCGGCTCCCTACACCGGCACCGGGGCGATCCGGGTGGACCTGCCGACCTACGCCTTCCGGCGGCAGCGGTACTGGGCCGAGGCGGGCGCGGCCCCGGCCGATCTGGCGGCGGCCGGTCTCACCGGTGCCGGGCATCCGCTGCTCGGCGCCTGCGTGCCGCTGTCCGACGGAGGGTTCGTCTGCACCGGACGGCTTTCCACGGCGGCCCATCCGTGGCTCGCCGACCACCTCGTCGCCCAGGCGGCGGTCGTGCCGGGCACGGCCCTGCTCGACCTGGCCGTGCACGCCGGGGACCACGCGGGCCACGAACGCGTGGAGGAACTGGTGCTGTCGGCGCCGCTGCGTCTCGATGCGGGCGAGCGGCAGATCCAGGTGGTGGCCGGGCCCGCCGACCCGTCCGGGCGGCGGACCGTACGGATCTCCTCCCGGCCGGCCGACGCGCCCACCGGGACGGCCGCCGACGAGGCATGGACGCTCCATGCGACCGGAACACTGGCGGAGGCCGACGGCGGCGGCGAGCCGTTCGACGCCACCGCATGGCCCCCGCACGGCGCGGAGGAAGTGGCGCTCGACGGGCTCTACGACCACGTCGCCCACGCCGAAGGGCCGGGAGGGGACGGCGTCTCCTACGGCCCCGCCTTCCAGGGCCTGGCCGCCGCCTGGCGGCGGGACGGTGAGCTGTACGCCGAGGTGGCCCTGCCCGAACCGCTGCGCGCGGACGCCGGCCGCCACGGCCTGCACGCGGCCCTCCTCGACGCCGCCCTGCACGCCATCGCCTACCTGCTGCCCGATGCCGCCGGCCGTCTGGTGCCGTTCTCCTTCGGCGACACCGTGCTGCACGCCCACGGCGCCGCCCGACTGCGCGTACGTCTCACCGCGACGGGCCCCGGACAGGTGGCGCTCAGTGCCGCGGACCCCCTCGGACGTCCGGTCGTCTCGATCGGCGCGCTCACCCTGCGCCCGTACGCGGCGCTCCCCGCGGCCGAATCCAGCCCCGCGGACGGGCTGTTCCGGGTGGACTGGACGCCCCTGCCGGAACGTGGCACCGGGGCGGAGACCCGGCGCTGCGTCCTCGTCGGCTCGGACACCCTCGGCATCAGCGGACCGCTGACCGCGGCGGGCGTCTGGACGGAGTCCTTCGCCGACCTCGACGCCCTGTCGGCCGCCGTGTCCGCCGGCATGGTCCTCCCCGAACTCGTGCTGGTCTCCTTCGCCTCCGCACCGGGAGCCGAACCGGGCCGTGCCCTGCGGGACGTCACCGCCGCCGCGCTGCGCACCGTGCGATCCTGGCTCGCGGACGAGCGCTTCGCCGGAACCCGGCTCGCGTTCGTCACCCGGGGCGCGCTCGGCGACGGCACCGCCCGCCCACACGACCTGGCCTGCGCGCCCCTGTGGGGTCTGGTGCGCACCGCCCAGTCGGAGAACCCCGGACGTTTCCTCCTGGCCGACCTCGACGACCGGCCCGAGTCGGTCCTCGCCCTGCCCGCCGCATTCGACACCGGAGAACCCCAACTGGCCGTGCGCGAGGGACGGTTGCACGCGGCCCGGCTCGCTCGCGTCGCCGTGCCCGACCTGCCGGGCCCGGCCTGGGACCCGAACGGGACCGTGCTCGTCACCGGCGCCACCGGAGCCCTCGGCGGTCTGGTCGCCCGGCACCTCGTCGCCACCCACGGCATACGCCATCTGCTGCTGGTCAGCCGTGGGGGAGCCGGCGCCCCCGGGGCGCGGGCGCTGCGCGCCGAACTCACCGGGCTCGGCGCCGAGGTCGCCCTGGTCGCCTGCGACGCGGCCGACCGCCCGGCACTGGGCCGGGCGCTGGCGGACCTGGATCCGGCGCACCCGCTCACCGCCGTCGTCCACCTCGCCGGGGTCCTCGACGACGGAGTGCTCACCTCGCTCACCCCGGAGCGGTTCGAGGCGGTACTGCGCGCCAAGGCGGACGCCGCGCTGCACCTGCACGAGCTGACTCGCGACACCAAGCTCGCCGACTTCGTGCTCTTCTCCTCGTCGGCGGCCACCTTCGGCACGCCGGGCCAGGCCAACTACGCCGCCGCCAACGCCTTCCTCGACGCCTTGGCCGAGCAGCGCAGGGCCGACGGGCTGCCCGCCAGGTCCCTCGCCTGGGGCGCCTGGGAACGCGGCATGGCGGGCCGGCTCGACGGCGCGGACCGGGAACGCATGGCCCGCGGCGGTGTGCTCGCCCTCGGCGACGACGAAGGGCTCCGCCTCCTCGACACCGCCCTGCGGGCCGACGCCGCCTCGCTCGTGCCCATGCGCCTGGACACCACGGCCCTCGGCCCCGACCCCGCACCGCTGCTGCGCGGCCTCGTCCGGCCTGCGGCACGCCGCGCCGCCGCCCGCCGGGACGACGACCGGTCGACGGCCCGAGGGTTGCGCGGCCTCGACGAGGCGGCCCGCGAGCGCGCGGTGCTCGACCTCGTCCGCACCGCCACCGCCACCGTGCTCGGGCACGCCTCGGCCGAGGCGATCGAGCCGGACCAGCCGTTCCTGGAACTCGGTCTCGACTCGCTGACCTCCGTGGAACTGCGCAACGCGCTGGCCGCCGCGACCGAGCTGCGGCTGCCGCCGAGCGTGGTCTTCGACCACACCTCGCCGCACGACCTGGCCGGCCATCTGCACACCCTGCTGGGCCCGCCGCAGGGCCTGCCGGGCACCCCGGCGGATCCGCCGTCCGGCACCGCACCCGGCACCGCACCCGGCACCGCACCCGGTGCGGACGCGGGCACCGATGAGACCATCGGCCGGCTGTTCCGCCGGGCCTGTGAGGAGCGCCGGCTGCGCGAGGGCTTCGAACTGCTGCAGAGCGTCGCCCGGTTGCGCCCGACCTTCGCCGCCGCCGACGAGGTGGCGACGTCACCCACCGCGGTCCGGCTGGCCAAGGGGGAACAGCCGGTTCACCTGGTCTGCTTCAGTTCCCAGGTGGCGCTGGCAGGTGTGCACCAGTACGCGCGGTTCGCCTCCGGGTTCCGCGACATACGGAACGTGACCGCGCTCGCGGTGCCCGGATTCGGCGCGGACGAGCCGCTGCCGGCCACCGAGGACGCCCTGCTCGCGCTCTTGGCGCGGATGGTGCGCGAGCAGGTCGGGGACGCGCCGTTCGCCCTGCTCGGCTCCTCCTCCGGTGGTGTCCTGGCGTACGCGACCGCGGACCGTCTGGAGCGGGAGGGCCGCGGCCCGGCGGGTGTCGTGCTCCTCGACACCTATGTGCCCGGCGACAACTCGCTCGGCCAGTTCGAGGACCAGCTGCTGGGCGGCATGTTCGAACGGGAGGCGGGCTTCGCCCGGATGGACGCGGCCAGACTGTCCGCGATGAGCTGGTACTTCAACCTGCTGGGCGGCTGGCGGCCCGGAAGGCTCCGGGCGCCCGTGCTGCTCGTCAGGGCGGACCGGCCGATGCCGGGAGGAGAGGAACTGGCGCCGGAGCAGTGGCAGACGGGCTGGAGCGAGGCGGACCACATCGTCGACGTGCCCGGCAACCACTTCACCATGATGGAGGACCTGGCCGACACCACCGCCGGCGCGGTCGACGCCTGGCTGCGCGAACGTCCGGTCTGAGCCCTCCGTGCGCACCGGGCGCCCGGACGCGTGCAGGACGAGAAGAAGCCGTGACCCTGCCCGGGGGAAGTAGCAGGGTCACGGCTCTCCGGCCGTCTTCCACGGCCGGAGTCATGGGGCCGGTCACTTGGCGGCCGGGTCTCCCGGCGGGAGACGCGTCACTCCGGACGCGGGTCCCAGCGGAAGCGCCGCACCGCCACCACCGCACCGGCCGCGCCCCACAGGAACAGCACCGCGAGGTCCTGCCAGGGCAGGCCGGCGTGCTCGGTGGTGAACGCGCCGAGGAGGGCGTCGTTGAACGGCTGCACCGGCAGTGCCGCGGCGATGCCGTTCAGCAGACCGGAGTGGATCGGCATATAGGTGCCCGAGACGAACACCAGCGGGAACAGCACGAACTGCACGACCGACGGCGCGGCCTCCGCGTTGCGGATCAGTGAGGCCACCGCCACCCCGAGGGCACAGAACGCGGCGGCGCCGAGCACCAGCGTGACGGTCAGCACGGGCAGTTGCGAGAGGGCGGGCAGCGAGACACCGTAGAGCCGGCCGACGATCGTGATGAGCAGAACGTCGACGAAGCTCACCACGAGGCAGTGCGCCAGCAGACCCACGAAGTACACGGACGCGGGCAGCGGCGTCGCCCGCACCCGTTTCAGGATCCCGGTCTGCCGCCGGGACGCGAGCACGATCGCCAACTGGCTGTAGCAGGAACCCAGTACGGACAGCGCGGCGATCGTCGACACATAGTACTGAAGTGCGGAGTTCCCGTAGTAGAACTCGTTCTCGTCCATGCCGCCGAACAGCCCGCCGAAGATCGCGATGATGACGACGGGGAAGACGAACGTGAAGAACGCGCTCTGCGGATTGCGCCAGAACGTCAGCTGCTCGTAGCGGATCTGGTGCCACAGCAGGCCGGGACCGCGGTGGCCAGGCCTCCCCGCGGCGCGGGGAACAAGGGTGGTCACAAGAGGCTCCCTTCCGGGGTGCGTTCGGGCGCCTCCTGGTCCGGGGCGGCGGTCAGACGCAGATACACGTCCTCCAGGGTCGGCCGGTCGACCGTCAGCTGGTCCAGCACCGTGCCGCGCCGCAGCGCCCAGTCGGTGAGCCGGTTCAGCGCGCCGGTGGGCTCCACGGACTCGACACGGACCAGCCCGTCGTCCTCCGGTACGGCCTCCAGCGGAAGGTCGGCCACCGTGCTGCCGGGCGGCAGGGCGAAGCGGATCCTGGCCCGGGCGGTGTCACGTCCGCCGAGGGTCGTGGGGGTCCCCTCGGCGACGATCCGCCCCGCGGAGATCACCGCGACCCGGTCGGCCAGCTGCTGCGCCTCCTCCATGTAGTGCGTGGTGAGCATGATGGTGGTGCCCGCGTCACGCAGATCGCGCACGAGCTGCCAGGCGCCGCGGCGCGCGTTCGGGTCGAATCCGGTCGTCGGCTCGTCGAGGAACAGCAGACCCGGGTTCCCGATCATGCCCAGCGCCAGGTCCAGGCGCCGCTTCTGCCCGCCGGAGAGCTGGCGGACCTTCTTTCCCTCCTGGCCGGCGAGGCCGACCAGGCCGATCACCTCGTCGACGTCGCGCGGCCCGGGGTAGTAGCCCGCGTTGCGGGCGACGGTCTCACGGACCGTGAGATACGGCTCGACCGCGATGTCCTGGAGCACCAGCCCGATCCGTTCGCGCAGGCCGCGTGCCGTGGACCGGTCGCCCGGGTCGAGGCCGAGTACCTCGGCCCGTCCCCCGTCCCGGTCGCGGAACCCCTCGAGGATCTCCATGGTGGTGGTCTTGCCGGCGCCGTTGCGGCCGAGCAGAGCGAAGATCTCGCCGTGCTCGACGGTGAAGCTCACGTCGTCCACGGCCCGGACCGCGCCGTAACTCTTGCGCAGGTTCTCGACCACGACCGCGCTAGACATGACGGCCTCCCTCCGCGGGGTACCGGGCCGGCCGGGTCAGGCGGGGACGCATGTGACCTCCAGCGTCAGATCGAGATGTCGTCCGGCCATCCCGCGTGACGCGGTCACACCGAACTCGGTGCGGTCGACCCGGGTGGTGGCACGCACGGTGAAGGAGTCCGCGCGCACCTCGGAGCGCACGATCGACAGCCGGGCGGGCCGCGACACACCGCAGGCGGTGAGCGTGCCGCTGACGGAGGTGGTGTCCACCTGCCCGGCGACGAACGTGAACAGCGGGTGCTGGTCGGTGTCCAGGTACTTCGCCGACCGGATGTCGTTGTCCCGGTGGTCGTTGCCCGTGTGGAAGCTCGCCGCGTCGACCTCCACCCGCAGCCGCGAATCGGCCAGCGGCTCGGCCACGTCGACCGTGCCGCCCCGGATCGCGAACGTGCCGCGCACGGGCAGCAGGCCGAAGAGGTGTCTGGTCCGGAACGTGAGGGAGGATGTGGCCGTGTCGATCGTGTAGCGACCGAGCCGGGGAGTCGTCGTGGTGGGGTTGTCTGTCGCGTCCATGCCTCCATTGCACGACGGCGGGACGGTCGTGCGGCAGGGCGGGCCGTCGGGTCCGGCAGCGACGAACGGCTGGTCGTCGCGCGCGGCATACGACTTTCGTAGGGTCTTCCCCGTGCGGAGGCAGGGTGTGCGTCCCGGCACGGTGGTGCGGCGGCCGGCGTGCCCTACCGTAAGGGTCATGACCGAGGGACCGTGGCACCGTCGTCACCGGGTGGCCGTGGACGTGGCCATCGCGGTGGCCTTCGTGCTGCTCGACACCGGTGCCACGCTGCTCGGCTCGAGCTGGTGGCCCGAGCGGCCGGGCACCCTCGCCTGGACCCTCCTGGGCGTGCAGGCGCTCGCCTGCGCCTCGCTGGCCTTCCGGCGCGTCGCCCCGCTCACCGTGGTCGGCGTGCTCGGCGCGTTCACGCTGGCGGTGACGTTGCTGGTCTCACCGGCCGGCGCGCTGACGCCCGTCAGCGACACCAACACCTGGGCCCCCTACTCGACCATCATGGCGGCGTACGGCCCGTTCTTCTACCGGGAGGACCGCCGCACGGCGTTCCTCGTGCTCGCCGCCCTCACCCTCGCCATCATGCGGCCGTGGGAGCCGTCGGTCACCGTCATGACCGTCGGGCTGCTGCGCACCGCGGTCGGGCCGCTGCTGGCGCTGTACTTCGACGCCCGCCGCCGTATGGTCTTCGCCCTGGTCGAACGCGCCGAACGCGCCGAGCGGGAACGCCATCTGCTCGCCGAGCAGGCCCGCGCCGAGGAACGCGCCCGGCTCGCCGGGGAGATGCACGACGTGGTCACCCACCGGGTCAGCCTCATGGTGCTCCAGGCGGGGGCGCTGCGGGTGACGGCCCGGGACGAGGCGACCCGGCAGGCGGCGGAGGAACTGCGCGCCGCCGGCTGCCAGGCCCTGGACGAACTGCGGGACCTGGTGGGCATCCTGCGCACCGCGCCCGAGGGCGATCGCACCCCGTCGGTGGACGGCTTCGCCGACCTGGTGGCCGAGTCGACCGCCGTGGGCACGCCGGCCGAGCTGATCGAGGACGGTGACCCGGCGCTCGCCTCACCGGTGGTGGGGCGCACCGCCTACCGCGTCCTGCGCGAGGCGCTGACCAACGTACGCAAACACGCGCCCGGCGCCCGGGTGACCGTGCGGGCCCAGTACGCCGAGGCCCAGGTGCGGCTGACGGTCCACAACACCGTCCCGGCCGGCCGGCCGAGCGGTGACCTGGCGGCCACCGGATCCGGTCTGGGCATCGCCCATCTGCGACAGCGCATCGAACTCGTGCACGGCACCCTGCGGGCCGGCCCCAGCCCCGACGGCGGGTTCAGCGTCGAGGCGACGCTGCCCGCGTACGTCCCGACCGCGGAATCGGCGGTGTGACCATGGCCCGGATCGTGGTGGTGGACGACGAGCCCATGGTGTGCGTGTTCCTGCGCACGATCCTCGACTCCGCCGAGGACCTGGAGGTCGTCGACGCCGCCCACGACGGCGCGGCGGGCATCGAGGCGGTCCGGCGCAGCCGCCCCGACGTCGTGCTGATGGATCTGCGCATGCCCGGCATGGACGGGCTGACCGCGATCGAACGCATCAACGAGCTGGCGCAGCCGCCGAACATCGTGGTGCTGACGACCTTCGACGCCGACCAGTACGTGCTGCGCGCCCTGCGGGCCGGTGCGACCGGGTTCCTGGTGAAGTCGACCCCGCCGGAGGAACTGATCGGACTGGTCCGCACGGCCGCCCGGGGCCACACCGTCCTGTCCCCTGCCGCCGCACGCCGGCTCATCGCCGCCTCCACCGACAGCCTCCGGGCCCGCGACCGCGCCCGCGAGCTGGTCGAGTCCCTGACCGAGCGGGAGACACAGGTGCTGGCCGGTGTCGGCGAGGGCCTGTCGAACGCGCAGATCGCGGCCCGGCTGTTCCTCTCCGAGGCCACGGTCAAGGGCTATGTGTCACGCATGCTGGACAAACTGGGCTGCGTCAACCGCACCCAGGCCGGACTCCTCGCCCACGACGCGGGCATCCTCGACCCGTAGGGGTGCCCGGCGGATCACTCCGGGCGCGTGGGGTCCGGCACCCTCATCCCCGGCGCCGTCGTCGGTCGCCGCCGCCCCGCGCCGCCACACGGCTGCACGCACCGGGCCTCTCCGGGCCCCGTCGGGCTCTCCGGATCCCGCCGGACCTCTCCGGACCTCTCCGGGCCTCTCCGGATCCCGCCGGGCCCCGCCGGACTCCACCCGGCCTAGCCGGACGGATACCGTCGATCGCATCCGGCCTGAGCCGCCGGACCTCCTCTGGGCGCCACCGTCGCCTTCCCGGCCGCGGTGCGGCGCCCTGTACGCTCCTCCGGCCTCCGCCCGGGGGCCCGAGCGCGGACCCGGGTCACCCAGCCCGCCCACCGGGCCCGCGTCACCGGCCCCCGGCCGTCAGGCGCGCCACGGGGCCGTGCGGCGGTCCCTCACCAGTTGCTCCAGTACGGGCACCGTCTCGGCCGGAGTGGGTCGGGAGGTCGCCTCCCCGCGCAGCCGGTCGGCGTGGTGCCGGAACGCGGGGTCGGACAGGATCCGCGAGACGCGTTCGTACACCGCCTCCGGCGTGGCCCGGTCGTGCGGCAGCAGCAGCCCCGCGCCCTGCTCCTCCAGACCGGCACCCCGGTAGAGTTGGTCGGCCACCGGTGTGGTGACGGTGAGCTGCGGCACCCCGTACACGAGCGCGTTGGCGTACGAGCCGAAGCCGCCGTGGTGGATGAGCAGGGAACAACTCGGCAGGAGGGCGTGCAACGGCACCGACTCCACCACCCGGACGTTGTCCGGCATCGGCCCGAGCTCGGCGACCTGCCGCGGCAGCAGCGCGGCGACCACCTCGGCGTCGAGTTCCGCCAGCACCTCGAGGATGTCCCCCTTGGGGACGTAGTCACCGCCGTAGCGCTCCGTGTTGGAGGCGCCGAGACTCATGCAGATCCGGGTGCGCCCGGGCGGCGTCCGCAGCCAGTCCGGTACGACCGCGGGACCGTTGTACGGCACGAACCGCACCGGTGTGCGCCGCGCCTCCGTGTCGATGGCGAGGCTGTCGGGCAGCGGATCGAGGGTGAGCTGCCCGGTGGCGAACTCCTCCGTGTACGCGCCGCCGAGTTCGGCGGCGCGGCCGCCCAGCCACTCGGCGAGCGGGTCCCGGCGCAGGTCGGCGGGCACCTCCTCGGAAAGTTTGCGGAACAGCTGACGCTTCATGACCCACACGTCGGCGAAGCACAGGGAACGGGCGTGCGCGGCGCCGACGGCACCCGCGACGAGGGGACCGGCGTAGGTGAGCGGGTCCCAGACCACGAGGTCGGGCCGCCAGAAGCGGGCGAACTCGATCATCTCGTCGATCATCGGCTCGTTGTACATGGCGCTGCCGTACGCCGCGAGCTGGATCCGCTCCAGCTCGGACGCGTAGGTCAGCTTCGCCGGATCGAGTTCGTTCCAGCCGGCCGCCTCCCACTCCTCCTGCGACTGGCGGTTGGCGGTCATCGCCTCGCTGATCCCGTCGTTCCGGCCGGTCGCCACGGCGGTCATCCCGGTGCGGGCGATGACGTCGACGAGCTCCACACAGCTCGCGACCCGCACCTCGTGACCGGCGGCACGCATCGCCCAGGCCAGCGGCGTCATGCAGAACAGATGGGACTTCTCGGGGATGGTCGCGAACAGCACACGCACGGTGGACTCCTGAGAGGCGGGTGATCCGGAGCGCCTCCAGGTTCTTCCGGTCCCCGCCCGCGGGACGGAGACGGCCGCAGGATCGGGGGAAACACCCAGAGTTCGGTGCCGGGTGCGGGCCTTCGCTGGGCGCGCCCTCGGCTCACGTGAATAGTGGCGGCACGGTGTGGGGCGCCCGGAAGGGCCGCCCTCCGCTCGGCCAGCCGACCCAGGAGAGTCGCCGATGGACCCAGAAGGACGCGCGGTCCGGCCGCCCGCCGTCGTGCTCGGCGCGGGCGGTTTCGTCGGCCGTGCCGTGTGCGCCGCGCTGCGCGAGGCCGGCCGGCCGGTCGTCGCCGTGGTGCGCCGGCCGCCGGACCGCGCCCTGCCGCAGGGCTGCCGGACCCTGACCCTCGACATCGTGCGCACGGACCCCGCCACCCTCGCCGCCGAACTCGCCTCCCTGCGGCCCGGCGTGGTGGTGAACGCGGCCGGGGCCCTGTGGAGCGTCACCCGCGACGACGACCTCACCGCCGGCAACATCACCCTCGTCGAACGGCTCGTCGCCGCCGTGGCCGCGACCGAGGGACCGGTACGTCTGGTGCACATCGGTTCCGCCTACGAGTACGGCTCCCACCCCGGGCGGACCCGGCTGGCCGAGTCACTGCCCGGCCGCCCGGCGGGCCGGTACGCGCGGACCAAGCTCGCCGGCACCCGCGTCGTCACCGACGCCGTCGCCGAGGGCAGGATCGACGCCGTGGTGCTGCGGATCGCCGTCTCCGTCGGACCGTTCGCCTCCCCGCACAGCCTCCTGGGCGGCATCGCCCACCGGATCGCCGAACGCCCGGACGTCGTGCGGCTTCCGGTGATCGGCGGGGTACGGGACGTCGTCGACGTCAGGGACGTCGCCGCCGCCGTCCTGAGCGCCGTACGCGCCCATACGGTCCCGCCCCTGGTCAACGTCGGATCGGGGGTCGGTGTCCGTCTCACCGAAGCGGTGGACACGCTCCTGCGCATCACCGGAACGGACCCCGCCACCGCCACGATCGTGCCCGGCCCCGAGCCCGCGCTGCGCCGGGACGCCGGGATCGGCGAACAGCCCCTCGACATCGGCCTGGCCCGCCGGGAACTCGGATGGGTTCCGGTCCGCACCCTCGCCGACGCGCTCCAGGCCCTGTGGGACAGCGTCCGGCACACGACCACGGCATCACCCTCGACCATCGCAGCGGACGGAGAGAGCATTCATGGCTGACACGGACGTGCAGTCCATCATCGAACTGACGCGGAAACTCCACAGGGACGAGGAGGCGTCCGCGCAGGACTTCGTGCCCGGCGTCACCCCGATCCTGCCCTCGGGCGCCGTCCTCGACGAGGACGACCGCGCCGCGCTGGTGGAGCAGGCCCTGCGACTGCGTATCGCCTCCGGCGCCGCCGCGCTGCGCTTCGAGCGGCTGTTCGCCAAGACGATCGGTGTCCGCAAGGCGCACCTGACCAACTCGGGATCGTCCGCCAACCTCCTGGCGCTCGCCTCGCTCACCGTGCCGGAACTGGGGGAGCGCCGGCTGCGCCCCGGCGACGAGGTCATCACCGTCGCCGCCGGCTTCCCGACCACCGTCAACCCGATCATCCAGTGCGGTCTCGTGCCGGTCTTCGTCGACGTCGATCTCGGCACGTACAACACGACCGTCGAGCGGATCGAAGCGGCGATCGGTCCGCGCACCAAGGCCATCATGATGGCCCACACCCTCGGCAACCCCTTCCAGGCGGCCGAGGTCGCCGAACTGGCGAGGGACCGGGACCTGTTCCTGGTCGAGGACAACTGCGACGCCGTCCTGTCCACCTACCGGGGGCGCAGGACCGGCACGTTCGGCGACTACTCGACCGTGAGCTTCTACCCCGCCCACCACATCACCATGGGTGAGGGCGGCTGCGTCCTGTCCAACACCCTGGAACTGGCGCGGATCACCGAGTCGATGCGGGACTGGGGGCGCGACTGCTGGTGCGAGCCGGGCGAGGACAACAAGTGCCTCAAGCGCTTCGACTACCAGATGGGCGACCTGCCGCACGGCTACGACCACAAGTACATCTTCTCGCACGTCGGTTACAACCTGAAGGCGACGGACATCCAGGCGGCACTCGGCCTCAGCCAGCTCGCCAGGCTCCCCGACTTCGTCGCCGCCCGCAAGCGCAACTGGCGGCGGCTGCGGGACGGGCTCGACGGGGTGCCCGGCCTGCTGCTGCCCGAGCCCACACCCGGCAGCGACCCGAGCTGGTTCGGTTTCGTCGTCACCCTCACCGAGGACGCCCCCTTCCGCCGTCCCGAACTGGTCGACTTCCTCACCGCGCGGCGCATCGGCACCCGGCTGCTGTTCGCCGGCAACCTGCTCCGGCACCCCGCCTACCGGGACGTGGAGCACCGGGTCGCCGGCGACCTGACCAACAGCGACATCATCACCGAGCGGTCGTTCTGGATCGGCGTCTATCCGGGCATCACCACCGAGATGACCGACTACATGATCGCGTCCGTCCGGGAGTTCGTGGACAGGCACCGCTGACCGGTCCGGCGGCCGGCCCGGTCAGCGCCGGGCCGGCCGGGCCAGCTGGGCCAGCCGGTCCACCAGCCGCACCGGGGTGGGCCGGCGCAGGTTGTCCTCGCGCAGCCGCCAGGCGGCCCGGTGGTGCCCGGGCCCGTCCAGCAGTTCCTCGGCCGCCGCACGGATCGCCGCCCCGGTGGCGAGGTGCCCCGGCAGATGCCGCCCGGCGCCCGTCCCGCTCAACCGCTCGGCCACCCGGGCCTGTTCGGAGGCGAAGGTGACGGCCAGCTGGGGCACCCCCGCGGCGAGCGCGGTCATCGTGCTGCCCGATCCCCCGTGGTGCACGACCAGGTCGCTGTGCGCGAGGAGCGCGAGCAGTGGGCAGCGCTCCAGGACCCGCACCCGCTCCGGCACCCTGCCGAGCGAGGCCACGTCGTCCGCGGTCCCGGTGAGCACCACCTCGGCGTCCAGACCGGCCAGCGCCGAGACGATCCGCGGCAGCACACGGGACGCGGGCCCCGACATCGTGGTGAGCGCCGTCGACCAGGTCACCGCGATCCGCGGGCGGCGTCCCGGTACGTCGACCCAGTCCGGGGCGACGCCGCCCCCGTTGTAGGGGACGAAACGCACCGGCAGCCGGGCGGCCCTGACCGGCGGCTCCAGCGCGCCGGGGCAGGGATCGATGACGTACTCGACCGAGTCGGCCCCGAACGGGCCGTGCCCGTACCGCTCGAAGGAGCCGCTCAGGTCCTCGGCCAGGATGTCCGGGCCGTCGGCCTCGTGCGTGCCGACCGGCCCCCACAGGGACAGCACGGACGGCACCCCGAGCTCGCGGGCGGCAAGCGGCCCCTCCGTGCTCACCGGGTCGTGGACGACGAGATCCGGACGCCAGCGACGGGCGAAGCGCACCGCCCGGTCGTGGCCCCGCGCGGCGCGGCGTGCGTACTCCCGCCCGACCGTGCGCCGGTACTCCGCGAGGTCGAAGTCGCCGAGCGAGGACATCACCGCGCCGGTCAGCGGGTGCAGCGGCGGCCACGGGTACGGCCACTGGCCGCGCAACGCCTCCCGGACGTACGACATCCGGTTGTGCACCGCCACGTCCATGCCGTCCAGGACCGCCACCGGCCGCAGGCCCGCCCGGACCACCGGGTCCGTCTGCGAGGGCGCGCACAGCACCCGCACCTCGTGTCCGCCCGCCCCCAGCGCCCAGCCGAGCGGCACCATCGAGGCGTAGTGCGTCGGCCAGGAGGACACGGAGAACAACACGCGCACGGGACACCCCTGTCGATGGCTTGTCGTCGATGACGCCGCCACGGTGCGGTCCGGGCACGGGCGACGCCGCGATCCTGCCCCATCGCGGCGACGACCGGAGGGGACGGGACGGCACCCGGAACGCCAGTCTGGGGAAAGTCGCAGATTCCCGGCGGCCCGGGGCCGCGGCCCGCAGCCGATGTGAGACACATGGGGTTCGCCGATGCCGGTCCGCCGCGGCCGGCCCCTGGACTTCCCGGTGGGGGACACCATGCAGCCGATGCCACGCAGCTCACGCACACCCTGCGGCTCCACGACGACCCGCGCGTCCGGAACGCCCCGGGGCGGCCGCCGTGGCTGACGACGAACCGGTCGGGATCGGCGTCCTGGGCGCCGCCGACATCGCCTGGCGCCGCACCCTCCCGGCGCTGCTGCGCTGCCCCACGGCGCGCCTGGTCGCCGTGGCCAGCCGTACGCCCGGCAAGGCGCGCGCCTTCGCGGAACACTTCGGCTGCGAGGCCGAGACCGGCTACGAACGGCTGCTGGAACGCCAGGACGTACGGGCGGTGTACATCCCGCTGCCCAACGCCCTGCACGAACGGTGGGCGGACGCCGCCCTGCGGGCCGGCAAGCACGTCCTGGTGGAGAAGTCGCTCACGATCAGCACCGCCGCGGCCACCGGCCTGGCCCGCACGGCCCGGGAGCGGGGCCTGGTCCTCATGGAGAACTTCGCGTTCCTCCACCACCCCCAGCACACGCGGGTCCGCGAACTCGTCGCCGCCGGCGCCATCGGCACACCCAGGGTGTTCAGTGCCTCCTTCGGCATCCCGCGGGCCGATCCCGGACTCATCCGCTACAGCCGTGAACTGGCCGGCGGGGCCCTGCGGGAGACCGGATGCTACCCCGTCCGCGCCGCCCAGCTCTTCCTCGGCGAGGACGTCCAGGTCCTCGGCGCCCACCTGCGGTACGAGCCGGACGGCGGCGTGGACACGGCGGGCTCGGTGCTCCTCGCCGACGGCGCGGGCGTCACCGCCCAGTGCGACTTCGGCCTGGACCATGGCTACCGCAACACCTATGCGCTGTGGGGCAGCGAGGGCCGTATCGAGGTGGACTGGGCCTTCACCCCGCCGCCCGAGGCCCGGCCGCTGCTGCGGCTGTACCGAGCGGAGCGGCGCGAGGAGCTGGTGCTGCCGGCCGCCGACCAGTTCCTCGATCTGGTGACCGCCTTCGCCGGAGCCTGCGCCGATCCGGCGGCCCACGAGGCGCACGCCCGCGCCGCCGTCCGCCAGGCCACGATGCTGGAGGCGGTCGTGGCCCTGGCCGGCGGTTCCGGCGACGAGGAGGGCCGCCGGGCCGGAGCGAGGAGTGCCCGTGTCCCCGCTTAGCCCCCCGGCCCCGGACCCGGCCGGCTTCACGACCGTTGGCGCGACGCCCACCGCCACCGCCACCGCCGCCGTCGACGGCGAGCGGACCGCACGACACGTGCTGTGGCTGGGCTTCCCCTCCTACGGGCACATCAGGGCGACCCTCGGCATGGTCGAGGAACTGGTGCGGCGCGGGCACCGGGTCACCTATGTGGTCGCCGACCGGCTCGCCGGTCACCTCGCGGACACCGGCGCCCGCGTGGTGCCGTACACCTCGGTGTTCCCGGAGTCGGTCTCCGGCACCGAGACCGCGACGACCATGCTGCTGGCCTTCCTCAGGGAGAGCTTCGCACCCCTCGAGGCCGCCCTGGCCGCCGCGGCCGCCGACCCGCCCCACGTGGTCGTGCACGACGCGCTCGCCTCGGACACGGCCGCGGCGCTGAGCCGGCGGCACGGCGTGCCGACCGTGCGGACGTACGCCGGTTTCGGCACCAGCGCACAGGTACCGCTGAACGGCACCGAGGCGGATCCCGCGCATGCGCCGGCCGATCCGGACGACCCCCGGCTGCGCGACCTGGCCGGGCAGCTGACCGCCCGCGTCGAGGCGGCCGGGGTGGCGGAGCTGTTCGCCGACGGGCTGGCGAGCGGTGACGGCGCGGCGGTCAACATCTCCTTCGTCGTCCGGGACTTCCAGATCCAGGGGGAGACCTTCGGCGACGAGTACCTCTTCGCGGGGCCCTGCCCGCGTGCGGCGGACTTCACCGGGCCGTGGTCGCCCCCGCCGGGCGGGTCACCGCTGCTGCTGGTCTCGCTCGGCACATCGGCCAACCGCCGTCCGGGCTTCTTCCGCGCGTGCGCGGAGACCTTCGCCGGCACTCCGTGGCATGTGGTGATGACGCTCGGCGGCGGCGTCGATCCGTCGGACCTCGGCCCGTTGCCGCCCAACGTCGAGGCCCACTCCTGGCTCCCCCATCTGGCGGTGCTCGAACACGCCACCGCGTTCGTCTGCCAGGGCGGCACCGGAAGCCTGATGGAGGCCTTCCACCAGGGCGTTCCGGTCGTGGTCGTGCCCCAGCAACAGGATCAGCACGCCATCGCCCAGCGGGTCGTCGACCTCGGCGTGGGCCGGTCGATCCACCCCGGCGCTCTCGACTCCACACTCCTGCTCACCGTGGTCGACGCCCTCGCCGCCGACCACGAAGTGCGGCGCCGGGTGGCGGAGTTGAGTCACAGTGTGCGGACCGCCCCGGGCGCTGCCGCGGTGGCGGACCGGCTGGAGGCGGTCATGGCGGCCGGGGTGGGGCCGTGACCGGGTAGCCGCCGGTGCGCCCCGGGAACCCTCCGCCGGGGCGCACCGGAACCCATCAGCCGGTGCCGGCCGGAACCAGCGCCTCGGACGCGAACGGCGGTACCGCACCGGCCCGCACCGCCTGGCCGAGCAGGGTGCGCACCGCCGTACGGCCCTCGGGGCCCAGATCCTCGGTGTACCCGTTGACGTACAGCGCGATGTGCTGCCTCTGCACGTCAGGGGCCATCTCCTGGGCATGGGCCCGGACATGGTCGACGGACGCCCCGGGATCGGCCCACGCGTGCCGGACCGAGGCCCGGATCGCCTCGGTGATGCCGGCCAGTCGCGCCTCGCCCAGATCCCGCCGGGCGACGATCGCGCCGAGCGGGATGGGCAGGCCGGTCCGGGCCTCCCAGTCCTCGCCGAGGTCGACCAGGCGGTGCAGGCCGTAGGCGGGAAAGGTGAACCGCGCCTCGTGGATCACCAGCCCCGCGTCCACCACACCCTCCTGGACCGCCGGCATGATCCGGTGGAACGGCATCACGACGGTGCGCACCTCACCGCCCGCGACGTTGCGCGCCGCCCACAGCCGGAACAACAGGTACGCGGTGGAGCGTTCGGTCGGGATCGCGACCACCCGGCCGGCCAGGTCGGCCGGTTCGAGGGCGTCACGGGTGAGCAGGAGCGGACCACAGCCGTGGCCGAGCGCGCCGCCGCAGGGCAGCAGCGCGTACCGGTCGAGGACGTACGGCAGCGCCGCGTACGAGATCTTCAGGACGTCCTGTCCACCCTGCTCGGCCAGGGTGTTGGTGACGTCGATGTCGGCGATCGTGACCTCGGGCGGGGGCGCGCCGGGCAGCAGCCCGGCCGACCAGGCGTGGAAGACGAACGTGTCGTTGGGGCAGGGCGAGTGGGCGAGGGTGGTGGGGCTTGCCATGACGCTCCTGGAGTCGGTCGGTCAGCGGGTCAGGTCCCACAGGCCGAGGTACTTGTTGGGCGAGTTCTCCGGAATGCGTTCCAGCGGCTCCCCGAGGCCGAAGGGGGGCAGGGCCGGATCGAGCTTCGCGTGCCGCAGACTCGGCGCCTCCATCCGGGCGAAGTTGGAGAACTCACCCCCCTCCAGGGTGGGGTCGCTGGTGTAGCCGGTGGTGAGCAGGAGCGGCGCGGAGCGGCGGAACCGCTCCAGCGCGGGCAGGATCATGTGGTTCGGCAGATGGATGAACACGTCACGGCAGATCAGCAGATCGGCCGGGCGCAGCTCCTGCGCGGTGATGTCGAGGACTTCCAGTCGGTAACCGTGTTGCCGCAACTCCGCCCAGGTGTCACGTTCGTGGACGTCGTAGCCGACGTAGTCGACCCCGCGCAGGTCCACCGTGCTCATCCAGGCCAGATCGCCGCAGCCGGCGTCGTTCAGCGTCCTCACGCGGTGCGTCTCGAGGATGGTGAGGAGGCCCTTGCGGACGAGCTGGGTGTGCGGCTCGCTGGAGCCCCAGCCGCAGACCGTGTCGGGGGCCTGGTCGGGCCAGCCGCGCGAGAACACGTCCAGGCCGGGGTTGCGCTCCTCGTGCCGGCGCGACCACGCGTCGGCACGACCTGCTGGCTTGCTCACGGCGTCTCGCTCTCCGTCGGATCCGGGTTGTCGGCCCCACGGGAGCACGGGGGCCGGGCACGGATCCACCACGAGGCGCACAGTCCAGGTGTTCTCCCGAACTGTGCGGCGAACCGCAGGAAACACCTGGTGGATTCCCCAGTGTTCGGCCGGCGGGCTCGGCCGCCCGCCGCCGGCGTTGGCATGCTGCCGTCCATGTCGGCGTATCACGTGGCGTTCCTGCCGTTCCCCGCTCACGGACACATCAACACGACGCTGCCCGTCGTCGCGGAGCTCGTACGCCGTGGCCACCGGGTCACCTTCGCGACCAACGCGCGCTTCGCTCCGCTGGCCGCCGCGGCCGGCGCCGAGGTGCTGCCGTACGAGTCGTGGCTCGCCTCGCGCGAGCTGCCGGACCGGGTGGACGCGGAGTACATGGTGCGTGAGCCGGTCCGCTCCATCGACGAGGCCATCGCCACCGTCCCGGTCTACGAGGCCGGATTCGCGGACGACATCCCGGACGTGGTGCTGTACGACGTCAGCACCTTCGCCGCCGGCCGGGTACTGTCCCGCAAGTGGCGGCGGCCCGCGATCGAACTCTTCGCGACCTTCGCGTCCAACGAGCACTACTCGCTCACCCAGCAGATCGGCGACCTGTACGCGGGCGAGATCGACCGGGAACATCCCGCCCTCGTCGACTTCTTCGTCAAGCAGGGGCGACTGCTGCGCGACCACGGCCTCGAGGACGTGACGCTGGAGGAGTTCAATGCGCCCGCGGACGACGCCAACCTGGTGTTCCTGCCCCGCCCGTTCCAGCCCGCGGGGGACACCTTCGACGACCGGTTCGCCTTCGTCGGCCCCTGTATCGGCAACCGGGCCGACGAGACCCCCTGGCACCCGCCGGGCGACGGGCGCCCGCTGCTGCTGGTGTCGATGGGCAGCTTCAGCTTCGACCACCAGCGCGCGCTGGTGCGCCGCTGCGTCGAGGCCTTCGGGGACACCGAGTGGCAGGTGGTCGTCTCGGCGGGGCAGTGGACCGGCGACGACGGCCTGTCCATCGTCCCGGACAACGTCCAGCTGCACCGCTGGGCGCCCCAACTGGCGGTGCTGGAAAAGGCGGACGCCTTCGTGTCGCACGCGGGCATGAACAGTGTGATGGAGTCCCTGTACTTCGGTACGCCGGTGGTCGCCGTGCCGAACATGCCCGAGCAGCGGCTGATCGCGGCCCGGCTCGACGCACTCGGCCTGGGCATCCACGTGCCGCCCGCCGAGGCGTCCGCCGAGCGGCTGCGCGCGGCCGTGGACCGTGTCGCCACCGGCACCGCCACGCGGGAGCGGGTCCGGTCGCTGAGCGAGGACCTGCGGGCCTGTGGAGGTCCGGCCCTCGCGGCGGACTACGTGGAGGCGGTGGCCGCCCGCCGGACGATCGTGTCCCGCACCGAGTAGGGCCGCGGCGAACTCCCGGCTCAGGCCGTGGTGTTCGCCCGTCCGCGTGCTCCACGCATTCTACGCGCGTCGCGCCAGGAGGAATACGTGACCGGTGAGGAGAGAGAGCGGTAGAGAGCGTTCCGGTCCGAGTGGTATTCAAGGATGTGCGCGACTCGGCCGTGGATCGGCCGGATCGTGCGGATCGTGCGGCAGTCGTTCGGATGGCTGGACGGGGGAGCGGTAAGTGAACGCGTGGGAATCGGTCAGAGTCGCCGTGGTGGCGCGGAGCGAGGTCGCCCGCGGTGGGCTCGCCCGCATGCTGGCGGACATCGGGCATGTGGGTCAGCACGCCGTCTTCGAGCCGGAGGACTTCACGGCGGCGGCTCCGGAGGACGCCATCCAGTTGCTCGTCCTCTCCTGCGACGTCCTCGTGCTGTGGTGCGACAACGGCGCCGGGACGGGGGAGGAGGCCTGGGTGGCCGACCTCGCGGCGGTCACCCGCAGGAACGGCATCAGGGTCGTGCTGATGCTGCCCTCCGCCGAGGTGCAGCGCGCCGCGTACGGCGCCGGCGTACCCCACGACGCCGTCCTGGACCGGGACGCGCTGACCACCGAGGAACTGGGAGTGGCGCTCGGACGGCTCTCCCGCGGTGAGCGGCTCGCCCCGCAGGCCGTCCCGCGGAAGCCGCCGCCCGCGCGGGTCGGCCGGGACGCCGCGCCACGGAGCGGATCGTTGATCGGTGTGCTCACCGAACGCGAGAGGCAGGTGCTGGAACTCCTCGTCGAAGGGCTGAGCAACCGGCAGATCGGCCACGCCCTGTCCGTGTCCGAGCACGCCGCCAAGCGCCTCGTGGCGATCGTCCTGTCCAAGCTGAACTGCCCGAACCGCACCCAGGCGGTGGCGGTCGCCCTGCGCGAGGGCCTGGTCGGGGCGTGGCATCCGGGCTCCTCCGGACTCCGGACGTAGCCCCCCACCGGGCGGGCATCCCACCTGCCGGTCCCGGCACTTCGGGGGAGCCCGGCTGGCGCTGTGGTGGTGTCCGGGGTGGTCCCGGCGGGTTCCCCGTCCCGGTGCTGCGGGGCGGCGGACGGTGCGAGCACGCGTCCGCGGCGGATGGGCTTCTCCGAGTCGGCCCCGTCGGCCTCGGACATGTCGCCCGGCGGACGCCCGTCCCATGCTCCGGTGGGCCCGGCCGGTGGTGCGGCCTGTGTTCGGGGTGTCTGGCTGGTGCTGTGGTGCTGTGGTGCTGTGGTGCTGTGGTGCTGTGGTGGTGTCCGGGGTGGGTCCGGTCGGGCCGCCGTCCCGGTGGGCGCCAGGCGCTGTGGGGTGGTGGACGGTGTGAGTCCGGCCTGCCGGGTACGGCATTTCGGGGCTCGGCTGGTGGTGTGCGGGGGTGGGTCGGGTCGGTCCGCCGTCCTGGTGGGTGCCGGGTGCTGTGGGGTGGTGGACGGTGTGAGTCCGGCCTGCCGGGTACGGCATTTCGGGGCCCGGCCGGTGGTGTGCGGGGTGGGTCCGCTCGGCGTGCCATTCCGGTCCGCGTCCGGGCGCTGCGGCGCTGCGGCGCTGCGGGGCTGCGGGGCTGCGGGGCCGTGGGAGTACGTGTCCGGCGGCGGGACGTACGTACCCTGGCTAGCCGGTACCGGCCGCGTGCGCGGAGCCGGGCGGCTCGCCCGGGCCGCCCCCATGGCCGAGGACCGCCGCCAGGTCGGTGCGGCCCTTGACGCCCAACGCCCGGTACGTGTTGGTCAGATGCGCTTCGACCATGCGCAGGCTGACCGACAGCGCCTCGGCGATCGCCCGGTTGGACCGTCCCTCCGCGGCCAGTATCGCGACCCTCCGCTGGGCCGGACTCAGCCGCGCGAGGCTGGTCCGGGGCAGCGAGGCGAAGTGGGCGGCGACCTCCTTGACACGGGGAACGGGCCGGGCCCCGGCCCGGCTCACCGCCAGCGCTCCGTCCAGGACGCGGCGGGCGTGGGCGGACTGGCCGTCGGCGAGCAGCGCCGTGGCCAGTTCGGCCATCGCCTGCGCATACCGTGCGCGCGCCGCCGAATCGCCGAGCACGCGCACCGCGGTACGCAGAGACCGCAGCGCTCCCGGTCCCGTGAGGGTGAGACCGGTCCACAGGTGCACCAGGCCGATCGTGCCGGGCGCGCTCCAGGCCCGGGCCGCCGCCAGGTCGTCGGCCAGCAGACGGGCGGCCGCGCCGGGATCCGCGGTCGCCTCCGCCATGGCCAGATGGGAACGCCAGGGCACGACGGCGGGGTTGCGGCACCCGAGCGCCAGCAGCATCCGGCCGCACTCCCGCAACTGCGCCCGCGCCTCGTGGAACAGCCCGGTGCGCAGGCCCAGGACGCCGTGCGCGTACAGCAGGTGGGCCCGGCCGAGCCCGTACTCGTAACGGTGCGGCACGTACCCCGCCAGTACCGATTCGGCGGCGTCCGGCCGTCCCGACTCCAGGGCGAGGAGCGCCTCCAGGGCGATCAGCCGCGGCAGGGCCCGAGGGGGCCAGTGGGCTCGGGGCATCTCCGCCACGCATTCGGCAAGTTGCTCCCCGGCCGTCGCCAGATCGCCGAGGCGCAGGGCCAGTTCCGCCCGGTTCAGCCGGGCCAGCGCGACCGCGGTCCCCACGCCCCTCCGACGGGCCTCGGCCTCGATCCGTGCGAGTCCGTCCCGCGCCCCGTCCACGTCCTCGGCGACGGCGAGCGCCCGCGCCGCCGCCAGCGCGGGGGCGAGCATCCCGGTACCGGCCCGGGAGAACACGCCGGCCGCGAGCCGCCGCGCTTGATGAATGCCCCGTCCGGCGACACAGTTCCGCCACGCCACGACACCGTCCTCGGCCGCGAGGGGTTCGTAAGCCGGGGCGTGATCCGGCGGTGTGCCCGGCACCGGCCCACGCGGTCCCGGCGGCGCGGGCGCCGGGGCGGCGGCAAGGACGACCGGCCCCGCCTGCGGCGGGGTGGCTTCGGCGGAGGTGCTCTCGGTCGCGGGTCCGGCCTGTGGCGGGGTGGCCTGGGCGGGGGTGGTTGCGGCGGGCGGCCCCGCCTGCGGCGGTCCGGCCTCGGCGGGGGTGCTCCCGGTCGCCGGTCCGGCCTCCAGCGCCACCTCCCGCAGCGCGAGGAGGGTCCGTCTCTCCGCCGGCGTCGTGGTGTCCCGCGCCGCGGCCGAGGCGAGCGCGGCCGCCGTACGGTCCCCGCCGCGCAGGGTCAGCAGGTCGGCGGCGAGGAGGCGGTCGGCCGACAGGTCCGGGGCGTCGGTCTCCGCCAGGACGCGGCGCAGCGCCCGGTCGGCGGCCTCGGGCGCGCCCGGCGACCGTACCGTCGCCCGGCCCAGCAACACCTTGGTCCGCAGCGCACCGGACGCCCCCCGGTCCAGCGCCCGTTCGAAGAACGCGGCCGCGTCGTCCCCGGACCGCCGGGCCGACTCGCCCGCCGCGTACAGCGCCGCCGGCACCCACGGCTCGGCCAGACGCGTGTGCGCCACGAGCCGGCCGAGGACCGCCTCCGGGGCCCCCTCGCGGCGGCCCAGCCGCACGGCACGCTCGTACAGCGCGCGGCGGTCGGCTTCGTCCATGAGGCCGAGCACCTGTTCCGCGACGAGTTCCGCGACGAGCGGATGGTACGGCCGGGGCGGGGCGGCGGCGCTCAGCAGACCGGTGCGGCGGAGCTCGGCGAGGGCCTGCTCGCGGAGCGACGGGGGCACCTCGGCCAGCTCGTGGACCTGGCCGGGGGAGAAGTCCCCGGCCGCCACCGCGCTCGCCCGCACCAGCGCGACCACATGTGCGGGCAACCGGTCCAGGACCCGCCGCAGCCGGTGCCTGCCGAGCTGCTCGGCCAGGGCCATGAAGTCCTCGGCGTCCGGTGCCGGGGCGGGCCACCGCCGCAGGACGGCACACAGGACCGCCGGGGTGCCGCCCGTCGCGGCGACGGCGGCCGGGACCAGCGCGTCGCCGGCGGCTTCGCCGTAGGCGTCGGTGAGGAGGGTCCGTACGGCCGCCCCGCTCAGTGGGCGCAGCGCCAGTTCGTACCGGCGCGGCTCGGCCCGGGGCAGTACCGAGGGGTCGCCGCCGGCCACCACCCGGAGCGTGGGCCGGTCGTCGAGGGGTCGTGCGAGGAGCGTGTGCCACGGTGCCGAGCGGAGGTCGGCCCACTGCGCGTCGTCGGCGACGACCGCCAGGGGCGCCCGCGGCCGGTCGCGCGCCGTGGGGGCCGCGGCGGCGTCACGGCCGTCGTGCGAGGCGGCGGAATCCCCTCGCACCTCGACGACGTGCAGCCCGGCCCGCCGGGCCGTCGCGGCCGCCACGGCGAGCACCGCGCTGCGTCCACTCCCCGGCGGCCCGTGCACGACGACGGTCGCCGAGCCGCCCTGCGCCACCTCGCGCACGGCGGACCGCAGGGCCGCCGCCTCGGCCGCCCGCTCCAGGAGCCGGGACCGCTCGCCGGCCGCTCGGGACGGAGGACTCAACGGGATTCCCCGGTCCCACCGGCCGGGGGACTCTCCGGGTCCGTGGCCGCGAGCCACTCCGCGAGACCGGCGCGGCCGGTGACGCCGAGTTTCCGGTAGGCGTTCGTGAGGTGGTACTCGACGGTGCGCACGGTCAGGAACAGGGCGTCGGCGATGGCCCGGTTCGTCGCGCCCCCCGCCGCCAGCTCCACCACCGGTCGTTCGGCGGCGCTCAGCGCGACCCGCGCGGGCCGGCCACCCGCCGCCGCGAGGTCGGCCTCCGCCGACTCGGCCACGGCGGTCAGACCGCACCGCAGGGCCGTCGCCCGTGCCGCGTGCAGACGGCTTCGCGCCCCCTTCCTGTCGTCCCGCCGCAACAGCGCCCGTCCGAGGCGCAGTTCGGCGAGGGCGAGAGCATGCTGGTCGGAGCTGCCCGCCAGCACGTGGACGCTCTCGGTGAGCAGGTCGACCTGCTCGGAGGCGGCGGTGGCCACCATGCCCCGCGCCAGCAGACTCAGCCCGGTGCTGCGGGCCGTGGGCCATCGCTCGGCCTGCTGCTGGCCGTGCTCGGCGCGCTCGATCGCGTCCTTCGTCCGGCCCAGTACCAGGAGCAGGTCGGCGCTGTGCAGCCACCACGTGGTGAACACCGGGTTCTCCACGTGGGCTTCGGCGAGGCTGCTCCCGCACCGTTCCATCAGCCGCAGAGCCTCCCCGGGCCTGCCCCGGCCGCGCCGGACGAGGGCCTGTGCCATGAGGTGATGGTGGTGGGCCCACACGGAGTGCCCGAGGTGACGGCCGTCGAGCCGGCGCAGTGCCTGCTCGGCCCCGTCGAGGTCGGAGCGGGCCACCAGCGCCAGGGCCAGGACGACCGGCGCCAGGTGGCTGTCCTGCTCCCAGCCGTGTCCGCGGGCGATCCGGGCGGCGGCCCGTGCGGCCTCGGCCGCTTCCTGGGTACGGCCCGTCTCGAGGAGGAGCAGTGCCCGTGCCGAGCGGGCGTGGCAGTCGGCCCACACCTCCTCGCGCCGCTCGCTGTCCGCGGCGATGCGGTCCAGGTGTTCCAGTGCGGCGGTGGTGTCGTCGGCCAGCCCGAGAACCTGGGCCGCCGCGACCCGTGCCCAGGCGGCGCGCGGCACGTCCGCGGCGAGGACCTGCCGCGCGTCGGCGGCCGTCGTGCGGGGATCCACACCCACCAGCGCGTCGCGCAGGGCGAGGGCGGCGCGCGCGAGGTACTCCCTGGTGCCGCCGCCCGGCAGCGGGGTGCCGCCGTGGGTCCGGTCGGGCGCGTCGTCCGGTGAGAGCGCCCAGGCCGCCCCCGTCGGACGGGCCCCTGCCGTCGACGCCGGATGCGCGCCCGGCCCGCGCATCCTGTTCAGCAGCGCGCCGAGTGTCCCGGGAGTGTCGGGTGCCCGGTGCGTCATGAGCGCGGTGAGCAGCATCGGGACGGACACCCGGGCACGGACCCGCGGATCGTCCGTGTCGGCGAGCAGTCCCCGGAGGTGCTCATGGGCGGCCGTCGGGTCGATGTCGCCCAGCAGCGTGGCGAGACTCGTGCGGACGGCGACATCGGCGGGATCGTTGTCGTGGAGCCGCTGGAGCCAGCGCGCCGCCGACGCGGGGCGGTCATGGCGGTCCGCGGTGGCCGCCTCCTTGAGGATGGCGGTCATCCAGGGCCGGTCGAGGCCGGACTGTCCGAGGAGCAGGTCGGCCACCTGCCCCGGGGGCCGTCCGGCGTCGTTGAGGATCTCGGCGGCCTGTGCCCTCATGCGCTCGGCCTCGGCGGCGGGCAACGCCGCGAACAGTGCGGCGAATTGAGCAGGGGTGCCCTGCGTCGGCAGGCGGGTCGGGAGCAGCCCGAGATCCCGTGCGGCGTCCAGCGCCCGCCTGGCCACTCCGGCGGGGAGCCCGGCCAGGGCGCCGACGAGATCGGCGTCGGTGCTGCGCAACAGGACGGCCGCCCGGGCGACCCGCAGCGGATGTGACGTGTGAGCGGTGCCGTCGAGGCCGGACCGGGCCGGCCCGCCGGTGTCGCCCGGCGCCGTCCCGGACATGTCGGTGACCGCGCAGTAGTCCTGCGCCACCAGGTCGTGGAAGGCGCCCGCCGCGGCGGGCAGCGCGCTCTCCGGCAGGCTCAGCAGCACCGTCAGCGGGGCCCCGGAGGTGCCGCGCATCAGGTGGTCGATCCAGCGAAGCGTGCCCTCGTCGCACCACTGCGCGTCGGTCAGGGAGAGGACCAGCGGCGCCTGTCCCAGCAGCCCGCTGACGTAGGCGAGGGCCGCGTGATGCACCTGGTGCGGGGGGACGGGCTCCGGTGCGGCCCCGCCGAGCAGCCGCCTCAGTACGGCGTGCTCCGTACGGGCCTCGTCGGGCCGGCAGGCCGCGCTGCGCACCGTGGCCTCCTTGCCGCACACCGCGCCGACCTGGCGCACGACGTCGTCGACGGGGGCCTCGTCGACAGGGCTCAGTGACACGACACAGCGGGCGGAGGGACGGCTCGACCGGAGGGCTGGGTGAGGGGACACCAGACGTATGTGCTCTGATCGGTTCGAGCTCATGATGATTACGATATGACAGTTCTGTTTTTTATGTTGAAGTTGTAACCAACATGGAAGCGCGAGCCGGGAGTTGTCCGTGCCACTCCACGAGCGGGCGGCGGAACTCGCCACCCTCCGCACGGCGATGGCAGGCGCACGCCACGGACGCGCCGCTTTCGTGGCGGTCACGGGCGCCCCGGGGACGGGCCGTTCGGCGTTCCTCGGTGCCGTCGGGGACCTGGCGGCAGGCAGCGGCTTCCTCGTACGACGTGCCGCCGGCAGCCGTCCGGACCAGGGGAGTCGCCTCGGGGTGATCGCCGGACTCCTCCCCGGCGACGAGCCCGTCCCCGGAATGCGGCGGAAAACCGTCGTGGACGGGGTGGTGAGGGCCGAACGCCGCGCCGGGCCCGTGGCGTTGCTGGTGGACGATGTGCAGTGGGCCGACGAGGCGTCGCTGGACCTGCTGGCCCTTCTGCTCGCCGACCCCGCACCCGCCCCGCTGCTCGTGGTGGCCGCGGTGTGCGAGGGCGAAGCGGCCGCCGACCTGCCCGCGGTGCAGGACCTGCTGCTCGCCGCCCACCTGGTGGTGCGGACCCGGCCGCTGAGCGCGGACGGTGTGCGCGCCCTGCTGGAGGAGCGCGGCCTCGGTCCGGCGGACGCGCCGGCCCCGGACTGGGTCCGGGCGACGGGCGGAAACCCGGCCCTGCTCCACTCGTTGCTCGACCGCCTGACCGACGGGCCGCCACCCGCTCCTCCCGCCGATCCGCTCGCCACCGCCCTCGACCGCCCGGTGCCCTGGACCCTGCGGGGACGGGTGGCCGCGGCGCTGAACGGCCACGCCGAGCCGGTACGACGGCTCGCCTACTGCGCCGCGCTCCTCGGCGGGGCCGGCGGGGTACGCACCGCTGCGCGCGTCGCGGACCTCGATCCGGCCGGGACGGCAGCCGCGGAACACGCGTTGCGCAGGCTGGGCTGGGCGGCCGACGGCTGCGCCCCGCGCGCGCTGTGGGAGTGCGTACGGCAGATCGCCGAGGACGGCCTCGCCCTCGACGACCGCACCTCCGTGCACCGTCGGGCCGCCGAGTTCCTCCATGCCTCGGGCGCCCCGGTCGAACTGGTCACCCCCCACCTCCTCGAAATCGGCCCCGGCGCATGGCCCGGGACCGCCCCACTGCTGCGCGAGGCCGCCGACGACGCGCGGCGCCGTGGGGACATCGACCTCGCGATCCGCTGTCTGCGCCGGGCCCTGCGGGAGTTCCCGCCCGACAGCCCGCAGCGCGGTGACTTCCTCGCCGCCCTCGCCGACGCCGAACAGGACACCGACGCCTCCGCCATGCTGCGGCACATCACCCAGGCGTTCCCGCTGCTGACCTCCCCCCGCGAACGCGCCGCGGTCGTGGCCGAGGCGCCGCTGACGCTGTTCGTCGCCGCCCCTGAGGCGTCCGGGATGATCGAGTCCGCCCGGGCCGCCCTGTCCGAGGCCGGCCCGGACACCGCCGACCTGGCCCTGCGCCTGGAGGCCCGCGCCCGTCTGCTCGCCGCCACCGGGCCGCACGCCTCCGCCGCCACCGTCGAGCGCCTGCGCGAGCTGATGCACGGGCCCGGCGGCGCGGCACGGCGTGAACTCGCGGCGGTGCTCACCTTCGCCTGCTCCCTCGGCACACGGCTGCGGTCCGCCGAAGTCGCCGCCCTGGTCCGCTGGATGCTGGACCAGGAACCGGCCTCGGCCGCCTCCGAGTACGGTGCGTCCGCCCTGATGATCGCCTCGGGCATCGCGGCCGAGGCCGACGAACCCGTGCGCGACTGGCTGGACACCGCCCTCGAAGCGGCGCGGCAGCGCGGCGACGAGCGACAGCGGACCCGGATGCTGGGCTGGCGGGCGCTGGCCGCCCTGCGCGCCGGCCGGCTCGCCCAGGCCCGTGCGGACGCCCGGGCCGCCTGCGCGGCGGGCCGGGGCATATTGGGCGACAACGACTGGCTGGCCGTACTGGGTCTGATGTCCGTGGCGGCGGAGACACGCGATCCCTGGCTGGCCGAGCGGCTGCGGGACCTGCCGGCCGAGCCGCGGCACACCGGACTGCCGATGCGCGGCCTCACCCTCCGGGTGCTGCGCATCTCGGGCGCCATGTACTGCGAACCGCCCACCCGGGCGGACCTGCTGGAGACCGTGCGCCGTACCGAGGCGGCGGGCTGGCACAACCAGACGCTCTTCCCGATCCACCTGTGGTGCCTGCCCTCCCTGCTGCGCATCGGCGAGCGGGGGACCGCGCTCGAACTGCTGTCCCACGCCTGCGACAGGGCCCGGGCGTTCGGGGCGCCCGCCGCGCTGGGCCGCGTCCTGCGCATCTGGGGCACGCTGGTGGATGGACGGTACGCGTTGTCGCTGCTCGCCGAGTCCGTCGGCGTCCTGCGCGACAGCTCCGACACGCTGGAACTGGGCCGGGCCCTGACCGCGTACGGCAACCGGCTGCGTGACGCGGGGCGGTCCGGGGCCGCCGAACTCCTCGCCGAGGCCGAGCGGATCGCCGACGCGACAGGAGCGTCGATCCTGCGCTTCTCGGCCGTTCCCTTCGCCGACGAGCCGGGCATCGTGGCGCCCGGCCGCGGACGGCTCAGCGATGCGGAATACCGGGTGGCCGCACTGGTCTCCCTCGGGCACAGCAATCAGGAGGTGGCTGCGGAACTCCGTGTCACCCGGCGCGCAGTGGAAAAGATCCTGACCGGGCTGTACCGGCGGCTGGGAGTGGCGGGCCGCTCCGGTCTTGTGCCCTACATGCGCCGCACGACGGGCGAAAGGGCATTCCGCACGGGCCTGTTGTGCGACACTGTCTGACCCTCTGTCACGAAGGGTGGGCGGACGGTTGCCATCCGGCCCTTGGCTCCCCACCCGGGCCCCTGCTGCTCCGCGGTCGATCAACCAGACTTTCCTCCCCGAACGGACTGCCCGCCGGGCCCCGGGCGGAGGGCGGACTTCGGTACCCGGTCGGTGCACCGATCGGGCTACTTGTGGGTAACCCCGCTCGCTCACCTGCGACAACACCGCGTCGGCCAGGCCGCCTGCGGCCCGGGCGCGCACCGCGCCGGTCCGGGGACCGCACCGTCCGCACTGTTCGGCGCGCCGGTCCGCCCGGACTCCGAACCGAAACGGGGGGTACCACAGGATTGCGCCGGGGGCGCCGGCGTTCATTGCCCGTCGCGCTCCGGCGTCATTAGTCTGCTCAGCGCCCGCCGAAAACACACGGGGAGGTGTGGCGCACATGCTCCATATGGAGAGCGGTACCGAAAGTGAACTTCACCAGTCAGTCAGTGGAATAACCCTGATTCCGAGAAATTCGCCCCCATCTGTTGACGAGTTGCCCGACAACGCATTGCACGATCTGGAATCTCCGGTGCTTCCCACGGAGATCCGGGGCGATGAATACGGCGACGTCGTCCTGTCGTTGTTCGAGCGTTCGGGTATCGGCCTGGTGATCCTCGAGCCCACCCTGCGGGTGCGGTCCGTGAACAGCGCCTTCAGCGCCCAGTGCGGCCGGCACCGCGACGAGATCTGCGACCGCGCCTTCGCGGAGCTGCTGCACCCCAGCGTGCGGCAGTACGTACTGCGCCAGTTCGGCCGCCTCGTTCAGGGGCACCACGCGCGCCTCGTCAGCCGGTCCATCGCGATGTCGTTCCAGGACACGGCGGTCTCCGGCAAGCTCGCCGCGTTCCCGGTGGAGGGCGCGGCCGGCAAGGTCAGGATGATCCTGGTCCAGTTCACACCCGAGGAGACCCCCGACGTCCAGCAGACCCTCGTCGGCTCGCAGTGGAGGCTGACCCCGCTGACCGCGAAGGTGCTGGAGGGCGTGGCGGCGGGTGACCCGACGGTACGGCTCGCGGCCAAGCTGTTCCTCAGCCGCCAGGGCATCGAGTACCACGTGAGCCTCCTCCTGCGGCAGTTCAAGGTGCCCAACCGCACGGCGCTCGCCGCGAAGGCGTACTCGATGGGCATGTTCAGCATCGGCTGCTGGCCCCCCAGGGTGCTGCCCGACTACATCCGCCCCGAGCGCAAGGGGTCGGACCGGACACGGAGCGAGGGTGGTCGTGCGGAAGCCTGCCGGCCGTAGACGCTGCTCCATACCGCGAGTTATCGTGAGCCGTCGCGCGGTAGCTACTGGCTAATTCGGCCGCTGTGTGGTGAGCTACGGCCAAGACGCCGATGACGCCCGTGAACCGGATGTCCGGGCGTGACCGGACCCGTTGGCGCCGACCTGGACCATGCACGGGGGAAGTGTGAGATTACTGGTAGTTGAGGACAACGAACGCGTGTCCGCGGCCCTGCTGGCCGCACTGACGCACCAGGGCCTGGAAGCGGTGTGCGCCGCCACGGGAAAGGCCGCGATCGAACTCCTGGAACGTACCCGTCCGGACGCGGTGCTGCTCGATCTGGGCCTTCCGGACTGTGACGGCTTCACCCTGTGCAGCACGATCCGGGCGTCCAGCTCCGTTCCCATTCTGGTGACCAGCGCCCGCGCGGACCACGCCTCGTGCGTGCGGGGGCTCGAGCTGGGGGCCGACGACTATCTCGTCAAGCCCTACAACCTGGCCGAAGTCCTCGCCCGGGTACGGGCCGTGATACGCCGGGGTTCCGCCGCGCCGTCGCCGGCCGAAGCCCCGTCCGGGGATCTCCTGCTGGCCGGACCGGTCCGCATCGACCTGCGGGAACGCGTCGTGCTGGTCAACGGTTCCCCCACCGAGCTGTCGGACGACGAGTTCGGCATCCTGGTGGCCCTGGCGCGTCATCCGGACGAGACCCTGAACACCGACCGGCTCGTCGACGAGATCCTCCGGACCCGGCGGACGGCGTTGCGGGCCACGCTGCCGGGTTCCATCACGTCGCTGCGCGAGCGGATGGGCCTGCCCCACCTGCTCCAAGCCGTGGACGGAGCGGGATACCGGCTGTCGATCACCGGATCCGCGTAAGCGATGGGGTTCCGTCGGGTGTGGGCGGCCGTCGCCGTGGTGTGCTGTGCCCTCGTTCTTCTGACCCTGTCCCCGGCCGCCTCCCCCGACCCGCGGGGTGTCGCGCACCCGCCGCCGTCCACGGCTCTCTCGCCGGAGCTGCCGCACCTGGTGACCGGTTCCGGCGCCGCGGCACACCTCACCCTTCTCGCCGAGGAGCCCGGCTACCGCCTCGCCGTGTTCGCGGCGGCGAGCGCCGTCTCGTACGCCGGGCCGAGGCTCGGCGGGGTCGGCCGCGAACTGGGGCCGGTCGGCGTTCTCGACGTGCTCGTCCTGATCACAGCCGTCCTGGGGGCGACCTGGGTCGGCCGGTCCAGGCGCCGGCTCTGCGAGGTGGAGCGGGCGGCCCGGCAGCTCGGCGAGGGAGATCTGAGTATCAGGGTGCCGGCCTCCGAGGGCGGACCGGTCTCGGTGCGCCGGCTGGCCGGCGCGTTCAACGACATGGCCGACGCCCTGGGCGCCACCATGAAGAAGCAGACGGCGTTCGCCGCCGACGCCGCGCACCAGCTGCGCAACCCGCTGACCGTGCTGAGCCTGCGCATGGAGGTGCTGTCCCTGAGCCTGGAGGGCGAGGGCCGGGAGCAGGTGGAGCTGATCCGCGAGGAGATGAACAGGCTGGACATCATGCTCGGCCAGTTGCTCGAACTCGCCTCCGCCCCCGGCGCGCCAGGGGTGCGGCGGGAGCCCCTGGACGCCGTGGACCTCGTGGCGGGCCGGATCGAGGCATGGCGGCCGCAGGCCGAACACCGCTGTGTCCGCCTGGAACTGGCGGCCGATCACCCGTCCCCCGTCCTGACCGACGCCGCGCTGGCCGGCTCCATCCTGGACACCTTGCTGGACAACGCGATCAAGTACAGCCCGTTCGGTGGGCGGATCACCGTGCGCCTGGGGGACCGGGGAGACATGACGAGCATCGAGATCCGCGACGAGGGACCCGGACTCGCCGCCGTCGATCTGCAGTGCGCCGGCGACCGGTTCTGGCGCGGCTCCACCGCCCGGGAAGCGCCCGGTACGGGGCTGGGGCTGAGCATTGCCCGCGAGTTGGCGACGGCCATCGGCGGCCGGGTGACGATCACCGGGGTCGCACCGCACGGACTGTGCGTGGCGCTGCACATACCCGCCGCCCCCGCGTATTCCCATGGTGTCTCCCGGGCACTCGACTGACATTACCGGCCGTGCGCCCGGAGTTCATGTCGTCGGCCGATGGCGCAGCCGCGAGCCTAGTCATCCGGCGTGCCTGCGGACAAGTAGGGAATTACCCTGTGCGCGGCGTCGGTGCGAAGTCCCTCATGTGCCCGCCTGTTCGGCGCACACCCATTTCCGTGCCGAGCGGCGTGAGATTCTGGGGAAAAGCATAGGAGGCGTTCCTGCTCCTTTCCGCCGTGGAGCCACTGAATTACCGTCGGAAATCAAGGAACTGGAACGGGAGCCGACGGGGTGAGACCTCCGGCAGGTCCCGTGACGCCGGATGGTGGAGATGACCGATTTCGAGGCTCTCACGCGGTTCCGCGCATACCCGCCCCTGGTGTTCGCAGGGGAGTGCGACCTGCTCATGAACCGGATGGCGCGCGCCGCCCGCGGCGAGGCCTTCGTGCTGCACGTCGGGGACCGTACGCGGACCGCCGCCCACATGACGGCCGACGCGATACGGGCCCGGTTCCGGACACTCCTCCAGATGGCCGCCGTCCTGACCTACGCCACCGCCGTGCCCGTGGTCAAGATCGGCTGCTTCGACCTCGGGGGCCCGGGGCCCTCCGGTGCGGTCGGTGGATACGAGCGCTCCGCGGCGGCCCTGAACCTGATGCGCGCCCTCGCCTCCGGCGGAGAGGGTGACCTGCGCCAGGTGCACGAGTGGAACCGGGAGTTCGTCTCCCGCTCGCCCGCGCGGGAACGGCACGCGGTGCTCGTCGCCGAGATCGGCAAGGCCCTCGCGTTCATGCGGGCCTGCGGACCGGACCCCGCGCACCTGTCCACGGTCGAGTTCTTCGCCGCCCAGGAAGGACTGCCGCAGGCCTACGAGTCCGCGCTCACCCGCGTCGACTCACGGACCGGGCACCTGTACAACACCTCCGGGCATTTCGTGCGGACCGGCGACCGGACCCCGGCCCACGACGGGAGGCACGGGGAACACGAGGAGTACTGCGCGGCGATCCGCAATCCCCTCGGCGTGGCAGTGGGCCCCGGGACGACTCCCGACGGCGCGCTGGCTCTCCTCGACCGGCTGAATCCCGGCAGGGAACCCGGCAGGCTGGCGTTCCTGGTGCGCATGGGTGCCGACGACCTGTACGAGAGACTGCCCGCGCTCATCGAGAAGGTCACGGCCGAGGATCACAAGGTGGCCTGGATCTGCGAACTCACCACGCGTGACGGCTCCGGGGAGGGGGCGGGAGACGGGGCGGCCCACCGCCCCCACCGTTCCCACCGCCCCCGCCACCTCGACGATCTCCTCGACGAGGTCACCGCCTTCTTCGACGTCCACCGATCCCTCGGCGTCCGCCCCGCCGGTCTCGCCACCGACCTGAGTGAAACCCGCTCCGCACCGCTCGACCTGGCGTTCCTCGTCGCGGAGTTGTGGCGGTCGGCCGGTCCATGGGCCCGCAGCGGCGCCCGCGCGACCCCGGCCTGACCGCAAGGTCCCACCCCCGTGACATCACGGGAGGAACCGGCGGGGTGGGGGCCACCCGTCAGATCAGGGTGCGTTCGATCCGGTCGAGCACGGCGTTCTTCCCGGACTCCGGGTCCTCCCCGGCCTCCTCGGCCTGGGCGACCTCCCGCCCTTCCTCGGCGCCGCCCAGGCGCTGGGCGAGCAGATAGGCGATGACCTCCGCCTCCTGTTCCTGGACGTCGTCGTACGTGGCGCGCAGGAGCATGTCGCGCACGATGTCGGGATCGAGGTTGGGGAAGAGGAGACGGGCACTCGCCTCGTCCAGCCAACCCGCCCCGCGATGGCAGCAGATGATGTGACCCAGCTCGTGCAAGATGATGTGCTCCTGATGCGCGCTGGTCGTGTTGGCGTCGTAGAAGACGAGATCCTCGTCGCGGGCGGCCACCCAGAAACCACACGGGTGCGAGGCGGGCATGTGCGTCGGGACCAGCGTGATGGGGCGGTTGCGGACCTCGCCGAGGTAGCGGCAGAGTTCCGCCACGTCCGCCACGTCCGGCAGGTCCAGTTCGGCGATCCGGCGCGCGCCGGCCTTGCGGAGTCTCTTGAGCTGGCTGCGCCGCTCGTGATCCGCGGACCGGCCCTTCCAGGTGGCCATCACTCGCCGCCGCCCTTCACTCCGGATCGGAGGAGTCGGTGACGGGCGGAAGGCCCTGCAGTTGCCGGTACTGGTCCATGATGACCGTGATGGCCTCGAGGTTCTCCTTCTTCATCCCGGCCGCCCGCATCGCCACGGCACGGACGCCCGCCTGGCGCAGCGCCTCGATGGCCGCGACCTCGCTGAGCACCGACTTGGCCACCTCGTCGTCGAAGAAGTAGGAGACCGACACGCCGAAGAAGCGTGCCAGGGCAGCGAGCAGGTCCGGTGAGGGATTGGAGCGCTTGCCCGTCCGCAACTGGGACAGATACACACCGCCGACCCTGAGGTCGGGGTTGACCCTCTTCAGTTCCTCGGCCACGTCGGCGTTGGTCCAGTGCTTGCCCTTGGGGCGCACCGTCCTGAAGAGGTCGTCCAGCCGCACGGCCAGCACGGGCCGGTCGTCGGTCTCGGACATCGTGTTCTCCCTCCCGTCACCCCCTAGGCAACCTTGCCTGCAGCTAAGTCCAAGTTTTACAGATTAGCGATCAGTTGACAATCTGCTTCGCCTGAGTCACCGTTAAGGTGGCCGATAACTGGCAACTGACTTGATCCATGGGGGTGGCCACGTCGGCCGTCGAAGTCCCCCACGGGGACGCCGACGGCCGCAGGTGACGACGGCGACAGGCCGGCCCTTCTAGAACTCGCCCTCCTCGAAGCCCTCGTCCCCGAACGGCCCCCCGGCGCCCCCGAGGAAGCCCCCCAGGATCTCGTCGACGCGCACCTCGGTGGCTCCCGCCGGAGCTGTCGTCTTCTCGGCCTTGCCGATGCGCAGCACCAGCGCGAGCTTCTTGACCTTCGCCTTCTCCGCCAGCTTGGCGAGGTCCACGGACACCTCGGTCAGCTCGCCGTTCTTCAGCGTGAAGTCGGCGGTGACCTTCTTGTTCGGCGCGTCCTTGAAGTCCTTGGCGGTGGGCAGCTCGGCGCCCATCGGCAGATCCTTCTGCAGCGGCCGGAGTTCATCGAACAGCTCGGTCATCAGCGTACGGAACGGCGCCGTGGCCTTGATGTGCTCGGTGCCGTCCGATCCGCCGGAGGTCGTGAAGTCGACCTGCTGGGCGATGACCTGCCGCAGCGCCTTCGTCAGCTTCTTCTGCGTCTTGGCGTCGAGGCTGGGCTCCGCGGAAGGCTCCTCGCCCCCGATGCCCTCCGCTCCCGACATCTCCTTGCTGGTCTTCTCCAGCTCCTTCGTCGAGAACTTGAGCCACTCACCGGCCAGGAACTTCTTGAACGCGCCCGCGCTGTCCGGCAGTTCGTCGGCCGACGGCATGGGGCTGCCCGACATCTTCCCGAGCGCCTCCGCGTCGACGCGGACGTAGACGTGGTCACCGATCACCCGGTACTCGACCAGGTCGCCGTCCGCGCCGCTGAACTTCATCGCCATGGCGGTGAAGTCCTTCTCGTCGGACTTGTCGATCGGCTTCTTCGAGTGCACGGAGAAGGAGATCGTTGCGTCACTGAGCAACTCGGCCATCTCGTCGGGTATTTCCTCGCCCGGCTCCGACGACTCGGCGTCCAGCGCCTTCAGCGTGGCCGCGTCGGTGTCCAGGTCCAGCTCGAACGAGACCGAGCGTGCCTCGCTGAGCTTGGTGAAGGCGTTGTCCAGCTTCTGCCCGGCGGACAGGTTCTCCACGGTGCCGCAGGCGGCGGAGCCGGCCAGTACCGCGGTGGCGACGGCGGTGGCGGTCAGGGTCTTGCGTATGGCGGAAATGACGTTCTCCTCGTGAAAACGACCAGTGTGGTCGTAGGAGGAGACGGATCACGGCATCGAACGGTTGTACGTGACAGGCGAATCGTTACCTTCGGACCGCGGGCGTACGACGGCCGCCCCATTTCGGCCCTGCCGACATCAAAGCGCTCATGGATGGGCATATCTGAGAACATGTCAACTCATGTGACGGCCTCGCCCGGAGTGCAGGTCTGCTCCCTGAAGCGGGACACTCCGCAGTCCATCCCGGCGAACAGCCCCTACACGGTCATCAGGTTCCCGTTCGGGAGCGCCGAGTCCACCGACAGCTTTGCCATGCACCAGGTCAACCAGCCGGACGGCTATGTGGTCACGAGCTGGGACACGGACCCGCGTTCCGGGCTGATATGGCCCAGCACGGCCGGCTGGGGCACCCTGTACGCGATGATCCAGTGGGAGCCGGGAGGCTACGACGAACTGCGGGACCAGTTCGTCCGGGACCCGCTCGGTCTCACCCCGTCGCCCAACGACACGACGGCGACGGAGCACCGCCCGCCCAGCCCCGGAATGCAGTGCTGGACGAAGCAGTGGGGCATCTTCGTCGACCCGGCCGTCCCGCTCGCCGTGCGCGCCACCCACGACGACAGCGTGACGCGGAAGATCGTCCTCGCCGAGTTCAAGCTCGTCATCCATGAGGCCGCCTGACGCCACGGCCCGACCGTACCGCCCGCCACCCACCCCACCGGACGACCAGCACGCCGATCCGTTCGCGGTGTTGCCCCGTAGCACCCAGCTCGGTGCCGCCCTGTCGAAGAGCCGGCTCACCGAGCGCGCCGCCGAGGCCGGCCGGGCCGGCGCTCGACCGCCCCGCTGACGCCCCGCACACCCTCGCAGGAGAGGGCCGAAGGTCCCAGGACGCCAGGGCCCTGTTCGCATACGGTGCCTGAGTGCTTTCCACGTCCCTGCCCCTGCCCCCGCCCTCCCGACTCGCCGGCCTGACACCCGCGCGTCTGTCCCCCGGGTACTTCGCCCTCGTCATGGCCACCGGCATCCTCTCCGTCGGCTGCCAGCTGCGCGGCTGGGACCTGCTCGCCCGCTCCCTCCTCGTCCTCACCGCCGTCGAGTACGCCCTGCTGGTCGTCCTCACCGTCCGGCGCTTCGCCGCGTACCGCCGCGAACTCGCCGCCGACGCCCACGACACCCGCAAGGCGTTCCTCTTCTTCACCTTCGTGGCGGGCACCGACGTCCTCGCCGTCGGCCTGGCAGGACAGGGCCACTTCACCCCCGCCGCCGTCCTCCTCGTGATCGCCGTGCTCACCTGGCTGGTCCTCGGCTACACCATCCCCTGGGCGGCGGTCCTCGGCCGCAGCGAGCGCCCCGTCGTGGCCGCCGCCAACGGCACCTGGTTCGTCTGGGTGGTCGCCAGCCAGTCGGTCGCCGTGGCCGCCGCGACCCTGGAACCCCACTACGAGGCCGCACGCCAGGGCCTGGCCGTCGTCGCGGTCTTCTCGTGGTCGGTCGGCTGCGTCCTCTACGCCGCCTCCGCGATCTTCGTCTCGCTCCGCCTGATGCTCTACCCCCTCGAACCGCGCGAACTCGACCCGCCCTACTGGGTCTCCATGGGCGCGGTCGCCATCACCGTGGTCGCGGGCGCGCGCATCGTGGAGATGGAGAGCGCCCCCATGGTCGACGCGGTGCGCGGCCTGGTGGCGGGCATGTCCGTCGTCCTGTGGTGCTTCGCGACCTGGCTCATCCCCGTCCTGGTCGCGGTCGGCGTCTGGCGTCACCACGTCCACCGGGTGCCCCTCGCCTACGAGCCCACCTGGTGGAGCATCGTCTTCCCGCTCGGCATGTACGCCGTCGCCGGCATGTACCTCGGCCGCGCGGACGACCTCCCCATCGTGGAGTGGATCGGCCAGGCCTGGCTCTGGGTCGCTCTCACCGCCTGGACCACGGTCTTCCTGGCGATGCTCCACACCGTGTTCACCACCAGGGGGCGGGCCCCGGAGCAGGCATGACCCGCCGGGCGGGGCCGCGGAACGTGACACCGCACCGCCGCACCGCCGCCCACCCGTGCCCGGCCCAGGACGTCACCTCTCCTGGATACGGAACGTGGCGTACGCGTACACCTCCCCCTCCCGCGGCGCACGGTTCCAGGACCGCGTGGTCAGTTGCGGCAGGATGCCCGCGGCCAGGGCGCGCCGGGGCAGGGACAGCCCGAACTCCGCCTCCACGGCGGCCAGCAGGCACCGCTCGCGGTCGGTGTCGTCGACGCCGTCCAGGACCCGCGCCGGGTCGAGGGCCGCGGGCACCGGACCCGAGCGTTCGACGTCCGTGCCGCGCAGGGTGTACGCGTACGTCTGCTCGCCGTCCTCGGCGACCGACAGGTGGAACACCGTGAGGCCGCCGTCGCTCGCACGCCGCACCCACACCACCACCGCGCGTCCGCCGCGCGAGGCGGCACCGGCCGGGGAGTCGAAGAAGTTCCCGGGCTCGATCATCCGCGGAGCCATGTCGAAGCCGAACGCCCACCCTGATCCCGTATGGCCCACCGCCATCACGGCCCGGTCCTCCCAAGGCGCCAGTTCGTCCCGCTCCTCCGGACAGTAGACCCACATCGACGGCCGCCCGGACGGAGCGGCCAGGCCGGCGTCCCCGTCCTCCCTTTCCTCCCCGACCAGGCCGGGCAGCGCCTCCGGCTCCGCGCCCTCCACCCACAGGCACCGGTAGGACGCGTACGGGGCTTTCCACTGCGCGGCGTCCGCCAGCCAGCACAGCCCCGGCGGATCCAGGTCCGGCACCGGTTCGGGCACCGGGCCCGTGCGGCCGGCCCGGGGCGTGGCCAGCAACTCCAGGCCGCGCTCCCGCGTCACCACCGGACCCAGGACGGAGTCGGCCAACAGGCCGAGCGGCGCCAGCAGATCCGGCCCGGGCGGCGACCACGACGGCAGCGCGGCGCGGATCACCCGCCACGCCGCGTCCGTGTCCCCCCACCCCGCCGCTTCCCGCGCCTCGTCCACCGCCCGGCCGAAGGACCCGTCCGGCGCATAACGGTAGACGCGGTCACCCATCCGGGCCATGATCTCCTCCGCGGCCGCCGTCACGTCGGCGTCGGCCCCGGGGACCAGCGGGCGACGGCGCGGCGGGCGGCCGGGGCGGGGGTCGTCCCGCAGGCGTGCGGCGGCCAGCACAGACACCAGCTCGCCCGTGTACCGCGGATCGGCGACGAGTTCACCGAAGCCGTGGGAGACGCTCTCATGTGCCAGCGCCCTCAGTTGCGTCAGCATGCCCCGGGCACGGGGCCGCCCATAACGCTCCGCCTCGCCGAGCAGGTCCCGGGCCACCTCCCACCTCCCGCTCAGCGCCTCCTCCCGCGCCCGCTCCACATCGGCGTCCAGGGCCCGGGTGGTGTCGTTCACGAAGCCGGGCGCGCGGTCGGCGTGGAAGTCCTGGTACATCCGCTGCATGTAGGCGTGGAACGACGGATACCGGACCGGATACTCGCCGCTCCACCCCTGGTAAACGTACAGGGCCCACTCACCGTCCTCGTCGGTGTCACCCGGGTCCAGCAGGGCGTTGGACATGTCCGAGTCGGTTTCCAGTTGCAGCGCCCGCCGCCACATCCCGGCCATCCGTACCGCCTCTTCGGTCGAACGCTCGTCCAGACTCTGCTGGTAGAACGGGGTCATGTCGAAGGGATCCCCGAACCAGTCGACCTCGTGGACCGCGCCCAGCCGGTAGACCGACCCCGTGTCGAACCGCCAGCCGTTACTGGCTCCGAGGAACCCCCGGTAGGACGGAGGCAGCCGGACCCCCAGACGCCCTTCGGCGGCGGCTATCTCCGCCTCGGCCGCGGGCGGCGCGGCGATCGCCATGCCGTCCTCCGCCACATCCTCCCCGTCGTCCTCACCGGGGATCCACTCGTCCTGCCAACGACGCAGGAACTGCTGCCAGTCGAAGCCGTTCTCGGTCTGCTCGGTCATGCGTCGATGGTGGCAGCCACCACTGACACCGCTGCCGGCTTCACGCTCGCCCGCGCCCCGTACGGAGAGCGAGCGTACGGACGGTGGAGACAGGCGGTACGCCCGGATTCCCTCGACGCCCCGGTGTCCTGGAGCATGCACGCAGCAGGGTCGGTCGAGTGATTCAACTTTCATATGAATGATAGAAGTTGACTGTGATTCAATTCACCCGTGGGGCGGCTGTCCACTCGCCTCGCGTCACTAAACTGCGAGTAGAGAAATGATCCGGGTGACGCGTCGGCGCAGCGATTGACCACCGCTGCCTGAGTGCGTGACCGCTTTGCCTTGCTGCGCCGCTTGCGGTCCGGTAGGGGTACGTACGCAGGGGGAGATTTCACTTGACCACGGTCGTAGAGACCCGACCGTTCGACGTTTCCGTTGATGTGGCGACGCTGGCGCGCCTGACTGCCCGGGAGCGTGAGGTTCTGCGCTGCCTTGCGAGAGGCGAGACCAATCGCGTACTCGCCCGGCAGCTCGGAATCGCCGAACGAACCGTCCGGGCCCATGTCACCAGTATCGTGCGCAAGCTGGGCGTGGGATCCAGGTTCGAGGCCAGTCTGCTGGCGTTCCATCATTATGAAGCCCTCGCCGAGGAGGCAACCGCCTCCTGAGGCATTGCCGCATACGGCAATGCCGCAAGAGGCAATGGAAGGGTCCGCCGCACACTGGCAGGCTCGACGCCGTTGTTGGCCGCGCGTCGATACATACCCGGAACACCTGACCGGGCACCCGGCCGTACCCAAACCTGGATTACCGTCCTCGGGAGAAAACCCGCATGAACATCAAGAAGATCGTCACCGCCGCCGGTGTCGCCACCGCCGGTGTCGCTCTCTTCGTCGCCACTCAGAGCAGCGCTCAGGCCGCCCCGGCGCAGCCGGCCGCGCCCGTGGCCGCTGCCCAGCCGTCGCAGGGGAAGGCGCCGCAGGCCATCGCCTCTCTGGTGGGCAAGGCCGCCAAGTCCGTGGGCAAGGCCGCCACCAAGGGGGCCAACAGGGCCACGGCCGTCGGCAAGGGAATGGCCGTGGTGGCGAAGAGCAATGCCGACAACATGCTGTCGCACGGCAGCGTCTTCGCCCCTCCGGCCGATCTGCCGCAGGGAGTCTCGGCCGACACGGTCTTCGACCGGTAAGCACCACGTGACGAACACGTACCGCACCACCAGGAGGGCGGCGCTCGTTGTCGGCGGCGCCCTCCTGGGTGCTCATATGACCATGGCCGCCCTGTCCCAGGCGCCACTCAGCCCGGCGAAGCTCGTCTACGGCGACCGGGTGGCGGAATACCTCGACCCGTACTTCTCGCAGAACTGGCAGCTTTTCGCCCCGACGCCCCTTTCCGACGACCGTGGCATCCTCGCGAGGGCCGCCTGTGCCGACGGATCGGTGACGCAGTACTACGACGTGTCGGCTCGTGGCGTGGAGAAAGCGCAGAATTCCCGCTTCTTTCCCTCGCGAGAGAACCGCATCGTCTCCGCGCATCTCCAGAACATCACCAGCAGCGAGGAGCTCCTCAGGAGGATCCGCCAGCAGCAGACCAACGACAAGAAGCCCCTGCTGCCCCCGCTGCCCTATGAGAAGGCCACCGAGACGGAGTCGGTGAAAGGACTGTCCCAGTACGCCTACGACCAGCTGCCTGCCGTTTGTGGCGGAGAAACGGCGAAAATCCAGATCCGTATGTACGTGCACGAGCTGCCGCCGTGGTCGAAGCGTCACGACCCCTCCGCAGAGGGGAAAGTCCTGGTGCACGATTTCGCCTGGCAGAAAACCCGGGATCTGCGATGAAGAAGTTCCTGAAAGACATCACCGACCGGCTGGACTTCTGGTCCCTGCGTCCCGTGGCCGTGACCGGTGTCTCGGGAACACGGCTGCTGCTCGGTTTCGTCGGGCTCATGTACTACGTGAGCCAGTACCAGGAGCGTAACTACCTGTTCGGCCCGGACGGGGTGCTCCCGCACGAGGACTTCAAGGCGCAGCTGACCGGCTTCAGCCTCTACGCGCTGTCGGCGTCGCCCTGGTACTTCCAGCTCGTCTACCACCTGGGGATCGCCGCCGCGCTGGCGGTGATGCTCGGAGTCGGCGGCCGGCCCGGACTGGCGTTGCACTGGGCCCTCTTGTGGTCGGTCTACCAGCGGCAGCCCGGTCTTCTGGACGGCGGCGACAACCTCGCGTACGTCGTCATTCCCTTCCTGCTGCTGACACACTGCTACGACCGGTTCTCCTTGCCCACCGGTCTCGCGAGCCGTCTCATCCGACGGGTCCCCGAACCCCTGCGGGCGATGTCCGTGCCGTTCCACAACCTGGGCGTCCTCATGGTGGCGGCGCAGATCTGCCTGGTCTACGTCGTCTCCGGTCTCTACAAGGTCATGGGAGAGGAATGGCAGGACGGCACCGCGCTCTTCTACATCATGCGTGTCGCGGAGTTCGAACTGCCCGGCTGGTCGAGCCTGGTGTACGAGAACGACGTCCTGGTCGTCCTCGGCACGTACGGCACGGTCGCTTTCCTGGTCTACTTCCCCATGGGCGTGCTTGTCCCGGCACTGCGTCCCTGGGCGGCCGCCGCATCCATCTGCTTCCACCTGTCGATCGCGTTCTTCATGGGCCTGACCGGCTTCGCCCTGACGATGATCGCTTGCGATCTGGTCTTCCTGTCCGGCGCTCTCGACCGTGCTCTGCTGTGGGTGCGGGGCAGGCTTGCCGGGCCCCGCAAGGCCCAGGCCGACACGGCATCGGCAGACCTCTCGAAGGCGGAGCGACCGAGCGGAGAGCACGGAACGAGGAAGCCCGCACCCGAAGCCGAACTCGTCTGACCGACAGGAGTGACGGACAACATGCTCACCCCGCTCTGCCTGCTGGGCGGTGCCGGTGTCGAAGACCGGGCCGCACACGGCCATGACCGGGACCGGTTCGTGGAGATCGGTTCGCTCAGCAAGGTGTTCACCGGAACCGTCCTGACCCGGCTGGCGAAGGAAGGGGTCCTCGGCCTCGACACTCCGCTGGAGGATTGCCTGGAGGAGGTGCCCGCCGGGACGGGCATCACCCTCCGGCACCTCGCCGAGCACACCTCGGGCCTGCCGCGTCTGCCGACCGGGCCCGCCGGTCCGCCCGACGACCCGTACGCCACCTTCACCGAGCAGGCGCTGCGGGCTTCGCTGCGCGAGCTGGACCGGGTGGCCACGGGCCCACTGGGTACCGAGGAGTACTCCAACCTGGGGTACGCCGTGCTCGGGCACGCCCTCACCACCGTCACGGGATGCTCGTACCAGCAACTGCTCAACCGTTACGTACTGTTGCCGCTGGGACTGGAGGCGGGTGCGGTGACCGCGCTGCCGCCGCGGGAACAGCGTCTCGTGCCGCGGGGCCTGTTCGGCCGGCCCCGCCCCCTGTGGACGCTGACCGGGCCGATCCTGCCGGCCGGCGGCCTGTGGTCCAGTTGCCGGACCCTGTCCCAGGTCGTGACCGGGCTGCTCGTCGAACGCCGGCTGGGCCCGCCCACCCCCAGCTGGCAGCGCAGTTCCCCGATCACGTGGCACAACGGTGCCACGCGCGGCTCGTCCGTCGTGGCCGCCGCGCACGACGACGGCCGCTGGATCGTCCTGCACCGCCTGGGCGCCGCGGCCGGCACCGACCGTCTCGCCAGGAAAACCCTCCTGGCGGCTCCCGCGCCGCACGGCGGCACCTGAACACCACCACCACAACAACGAGAGGGTCACGGGAAGCGTCGTGAGAATCACCTGGTTCGCCTGGCTGGCCCAGCATGTCGATGAATACGGTTACAGCGACGGGCCGTTGCGCGCCTCGATCGGCACGGGCGCCGTGCTGGTGACCGCCGCGCTGCTCTGGTTCGCACTGCACCGCAACCGGCCCGCCGCCATGGCCGCCGTCGGCCTCACCTGCGCTCTGGGCATCGGATGGCTGGCCTTCCACTGAGGAGACGCCCATGACGGACGCCGTCGTCGTCGGTTCCGGGCCGAATGGGCTCGCCGCCGCGCTCACCCTCGCCCGTGCCGGGCTCCGCGTCGAGGTGTTCGAAGCACACGAACGCATCGGTGGAGGGCTGCGCACGGAACCGCTGTTCGACTCCGAGGTGCTCCACGACATCTGCGCGGCCGTCCACCCCATGGCGCCGGTGTCCCCGTTCATGCGGTCACTCGATCTGGAGGCGCACGGCGTCGCCCTGCTGCACTCGCCCGCCGCCTACGGGCACCCCCTCCAGGGCCGCCCGGCCGCCCTGGCATGGCGTGACCTCGACGCCACCTGCGCCGAGCTCGGCCGGGACGGACAGCGCTGGCGGCGGTTGATGCTCCCTTTGATGGAGCATTCCGCGGACGTGGTGGAACTGATGCTCTCCACACAACGCACCCCGCCGAACCCGAAGGCCCTGGCCCTCTTGGCCACCCGCCTGCCGGCACAGGCCCTGCGCGTCGGCGGCGGCCTGCGCACCGAGGCGGCCCGGGCGCTCCTCACCGGTGTCGCGGCCCACGGCATCGGACGGCTCCCCTCACCGGCATCCGCCGCTGTCGCACTGCTGCTCGGGCACCTCGCCCACACCACCGGCTGGCCCGTCCCCCAGGGCGGTTCCCGGGCCGTCGCCACCGTCATGGCCCTGCAGATCGAACGGCTCGGCGGCCGGATCCACACCGGTGTCCGGGTGGACAGCCTGCGGGACCTGCCCACCCGGGGGCTCACCCTCTTGGACGTCTCGCCCCGCGAACTGGCCCGGATCGCTCCGCTGCCCGACGGGTACCTCCGCACGCTGTCCCGCTACCGGTACGGACCGGGCGCGGCCAAGGCCGACTTCCTCGTCGAAGGCGCGATCCCCTGGGCCGACCCCCGCCTCTCCCGGGCCGCCACGATCCACCTGGGCGGAACCCGCGGCACGGCACCGGAACTGGCCCGCGCCGGGACCGCGACGGCCCGGGGCCTGAGGGTCCGGCACCCGTACATCATCGTGGTCGACCCGGCGGCAGCGGACCCGGCACGGACCGTCCGGGGCAGGCGACCGGTATGGGCCTACGCGCACGTACCCCACGGCGACCCCCGTGACCCCCTGCCGACGATCCGCGCCGCCCTCGAAAGCCACGCCCCGGGCTTCACCGACACGGTGATCGCCGAACGCGGCGTGTCGGCCGTCCGGTTGGGTGCGTACAACCCGAACTACGTCGGTGGCGACATCGCCTCCGGCGCGATGACCCTGTGGCAGACGCTGGCCCGCCCCGTCCCGCGCTGGAACCCCTACCGGACGCCCCTGCCCGGCACGTGGCTGTGTTCCTCGGCGACTCCACCGGGTCCCTCGGTCCACGGAATGTGCGGGTACCACGCGGCCCGGGCGGCACTGGCCACCTGGCCGGAGGCGGACCGGACCCCTCCCGGCGCGCTGGAGCAGGGCGATCACCCGCGCGGAGGATGACGCCTTCCGTGGTCCGGAACAACCGGCCCCGCCGGCACTTCGACGCGACGCGCCTCCCGGGGCGGTTCCGGAAGGATGTCCCGCTTCCTCCGGCCTCGTGCGGCGTGAGGACCGAGCCGGATCCGTGCGTCCCGCCCCACTCGACGATCCGGCCGACGGTGCGGCCGGGCGTGGGAGGCCCCGGGGCCTTGGTCACGCGCACGGGCAGGGCAGTTCGGGGGCCACGCGGTTCGGGGAGCACGTGACCACCGCCAGGGAGAGGTACGAGGGGCGCTCGAGGTAGCAGCCGTACGAGATGTCGGCGCCCGCGTGCAGACGTTCGGCGGCGGCATCCACCAACCGGGCCAGGCGCGCGGTGTCCCGGTCGGCCTCCGCCAGAGTGGCGGCCGGATGCAAGCGAGGGCGAGTGCCGCGCCCCGTACGGGGGTGACCGTACGGGGCGGCATCCATGGGACGCGCGGTGAATGTGAGGCGGTCTCTTGGCCGGTGCGGTATCACCCGGCCGTCCGGGTGTGCGTCCCGGGTGTCAGTTGGCCGGGGACCCGGGGTCCCTCAGCCCTTGGCTGGGGACTGGGGTGTGCTCCGGGCTCTGGGCGGGGGCGGGGACTCGGTCCGTGGTGGGCGCGGTGAAGATCTCGTCGAGGGTGGTGGCGTCGATGGCGCGGTCGAACCAGAGATCCAGGAGCGGCATGTCCGTGCAGGTGGTGACACGCTGTCGGGTCTCTTCCGCCAGCGAGAAGCCGCGGCGCTCCATCAGGCGAAGCAACTGCTCGGCCTTTCCGGCCGCGCGTCCTTCCTGGCGTCCTTCCTTGAGTCCTTCTTCCTGTCCCGCGAGGCGGGCGTCGCCCACGATGGTGCCTCGCCTGGGGGTGAAGAGGGTTTCCATCAGGTTCCTCCAGAATTTCCGGGCCTGTTCACTGCCCAAGCCGTCCTCGATCAGTCCCGCCAGGTCGTCCCGCGCTTCGCGGTCCGTGTCCTGGGCCAATGCCTCGCCCACTACCGTCAGTATGCCCTCGATGTCCGGGTCGTTGCTGTGGATCCACAGGCAGAACGTGGCGAAGTCCAAGTCGGCCGAGGCGTCCTGCACTCCGCTCACACGCGGAACGTTGGCCGGGCCCAGTACGTGAGGCACTGTCACCTGGGTGGGGCGTCCCAGGCCGGTGCGCAGAGGTCTGGCCGCCCAGGCCGCCGTCGCCGTGTCCACGCACAGGACCAGCAGGACGACCTCAAGTTTGTACCGGTCACGCAAGTACGCGACGTAGTACGGCCACGAGGTTTCCTTCTTCGTCTCGATGCCGGTCTGCGCCTCGACCAGCAGGATGAACGGATCGTGCCCGTCGGGACGGACCACCCGCAGCACGGAGTCCATCTGCCGGGTGAACATCTTCGGGGCGCTGGACGCGTCCGTGGGGAGAGTCTCGGTGGTGACACCAGGTGGGATTCCGAGGTCCAGGAGGTCCAGCGCACGGTTCAGCGCTTTCGGACGTCCCGGCAGAAAGCCGTGCAAGGTGTCGTGACTGACGTTGGGCATGACGTAAAAATATGCGAGAGGCAAGAACATTCGTTGACTTATGAGATGTGATCACCCGTTTGGTGGAGTTCTCTGAGGTTGGCTGACGTTCGGCCGCGGTGAGACCTCCAGGACGTGGTTCGCTCGGCCTTCGTCGGCCGCGAAGGCGCGAGGGTGTGCCGGTCGTCGCCGGAGCGGTCGTGGCGTGCGCTCACTCCCCGAGCGTGGCGACGGCCTCCTCGTAACCGCCCGTCGGGGGCGCGGTGTCGGGGCCGTACACGAGGTTCAGCACGCCCGTCGTGAACGTCTCCGACTTCAGCAGCTTCAGCGGGATCGACGGCTCACCCTCGTCGAACAGACGCATGCCCTTTCGTACGGCGATCGGGTGGACGAGGAGGTGCAGCTCGTCCAGCAGCTCGGCGGCGAGCAGCTGCCGGATGACCGAGATCGAGCCGCTCAGCCCGATGTCGCCGCCCGGCTCCCGCTTCAGCGCGGCGGCCACCTCGGCGACATCGCCCTGCGCCTGCTCGGAGTTGCGCCACTGGAAGTCGAGAGGGCTGCGCGAGAAGACGATCTTCCGCAGGTCGCCGAGCTGCTTGGCGAAGCCCGCGTCCTCCCCGCCCGCCGCCTCCCGCTCCGGCCAGGCTCCGGCGAAGCTGTCGTATGTCACGCGGCCGAAGAGCATGGTGTCGGCGTTGCCCAGACCCGCGCCCACGGCCGCGCCCATCTCGTCGTTGAAGTAAGGGAAATGCCACTGATCGGGCGCCTCGACGACGCCGTCGAGGGAGATGAACAGACTGGCGGTGATCTTCCGCGGCATGGTGTCCTCCGAATCCTGGTGCGTGTACCGGATACGACCGTGCCGGCCACCGGAACTCATCAGTGGGCGGCGCGCGAATGTGAGGGGAGGACCGCTGGCCGGGGCGGGGTCCGGGTCACCGTCGCGGTGCGTCGACGGGGGTGCCGGTTTCCGGACGCAGGTGGCTCGTGACGTCGACGACACCGTCGACGCTCTCGGACAGGCGTACCGCGAGGGGAATGAGGCTTTCCTGTGGGACGGTGCCGTTGAGTGTCACCCGGCCGTCGGCGACGTGGACGGTGACCGTGCCGGGGGACAGGCCGAGGGTGCGGGTGAGGATGTCCGTCGTGATCTCCTCGCCGACCGTGAGGTCTCGCCGCAGGAAGACCCGCAGCAGGTCGGAACGGCTGACGATCCCCACCAGCCGGCCCCTGTCGTCGACGACGGGCAGCGTCTTCACGTGGTGGCGGGCCATCGTACGGGCTGCCTCGACGACCGACCAGTGGGGCCGGGCCGCGACGGCGGGGCTGGTCATCAGTTCCTCGGCGGTCAGCGCCTGGGCCTTGGCACGCTCCTCGGGCAGCAGGTGCGCGGCGGCCAGATGTCCGCCCGGATCCGCCTGGCTCTCCTGTTTCCGCAGCAGGTCCGTCTCCGACACCACGCCGACCGGTCGGCCCTGGTGGTCGACGACGGGCACCGCGCTGATGTCGTGCTCCGCGAGGTGCAGGGTGATGTCCTTGAAGCCCGTCTCCCGCCGCACACTCACGACGGCCGAGGTCATGAGGTCTCCGACCCGGCGATGCAGCATGGCGTGCTCCCTTCTCGGACGCTCGCGGAAGGTCCTCCCTCCACTGTCCGTCCTCCGGGATGCGCTCGCACGGCCGAGCGGGTCCTCGCTGCCGTCACCGGGTCACTCACCCCCGTACAGCCGGTCGAGGCCGACGAGCACCACCTCTCCGTCGGCTTCGGCCGCCCGGAGCGCGGGCGTGAAGCCGACGCCGCTGTAGCAGGCGGGGCGGGTGCGGGTGACGTCCTCGCCGGGGGCGAGCAGCGTGAGGAGGCGGCGGATGTCTCGCAGGTGGTGCAGGTCCATGACCTCGTCCCAGCGCGCCAGCCCCACCGACAGCAGAGCCCCTGAGCGGGCACCCGCACGCCCGCGTACCACGACGTCCGCTTCCAGGTCCGGACCGGCATGGTGTCCGGGATCGGGCAGTGAGCCGTGGACCGCCGTCGCGGGGTGTGCGCCGAAGACGGTCTCGTCCGCGTGGTCCACCACCCAGTCCCGGCAGATCTGGGCGAAGTGGGGACCGGCCACCGCGGAGTCGAAGACGGGACGCGCGCGCCGCCAGACCTCGTCGGCGTCCAGCTGTTCCAGCGCCGAGCGCTGGGGCCAGATGGCGGCGTGCTCGAAGGCGAGCAGCGGCTCCGCGATACGCAGCCGGACCAGGTTCGGCCGGAAGGCGTCGGGTTCGCCGTGCAGCAGGCCGTTCGCCTGGAGCAGCATCAAGCAGTGCGAGGCGTCGGTGAGCGGCGTGCCCAGACACTCGGCGATCGTGCCCTGGGTCCGGCAGCCCGTGGCGATGGCGGTGAGCGCGGAGTGGCACAGGGCGCGGTCCCAGTGGTCGGTGTCCTCCTGCAGCAGGTGATGCGGCTCCAGGAACAGGGGGGTCCGGGGGTTCAGGACGGTTCTGCACACCCAGGAGTCGAAGTCGTCCGGACCGCGGGGGGTGTCGTCCGCGACGTAGACACGGTAGGCGGGGGTGCCGCCGACGACGGCGTGGACCAGCAGGGCGAGACGGGGGTCGTCGATGCCCCAGAACCGTGCGGCCTGCCGGAAGTCCAGCGGACGGAGGGTGATTTCCAGGTCGGCCAGTCCGTGCAGAGGCGCGGCCGCGCCGAACAGCCGGCTCATCACGGGCAGGGAACTGCCGCTGAGCAGCAGGCGGGTACGGTTGGCCCGCCCCGTCCCGCGCAGCCGCCGGTAGGCGTTGTGCAGGACGGAGGGGAGTTCGGGGCTCTGCCGCACCAGGTCGGGGAACTCGTCGAGCACGACCGGCACGGGCCGGCCCCGCTCACCCAGCGCGAACAGCGCGTCCACGACGCCCTCCCAGCGGGGCCGGTGACCGGGCGGCGCTTCCCCCGTGTATCGGGCGAGCTCGTCGTCGAGGCGGCGCAGGGACTCGTCCCGGGTCGCCTGCTGTGCCCCGAAACGGAAGCCGCCCAGGGTGGCGGTGAGTGCCTTCAGAAGGTGTGTCTTTCCCTGTCGCAGCCGCCCCGACACGACACCGAGCCCGGCGTCGGGCCGGTCGTCACAGGTGAACGCGACCAGCGCGTCCCACTCGGCGTCGCGGTCGAAGACCATCTCGGGTTTCGCGGGGCGGGAAACGTCGGACGGCGACACGGCTGCTCCCCTCGCTCGGCGGCGGCCCTGTCACCAGTACAACCGCGAATGCCGGACGCCGCGACACGCGACCGGCCGATGGGGCAGCCGGCGCCGTCGGCCGGATTGCGGCAGGTCGTGGCCGGGGTGACGATGGGACGGTGACTCAACGTGCACCCGTGGTTGTGCATCCGCCGGGACCGGACGGTGGACGCCATGTGACGATCCGCGGCGAGCAGGCAGGCACGGCCCATCACCTGCTCGACGTCCTGGACCTTCTGCGTCGTCATGGCCTGCCGGAGGCGCACGAGGGAATTGATGATCCCCGCCTGGTCGAGTGGCGCGGTGGCGACTCCAGGATGTGGCGCGAGGAGCAGTAGCCGCGAGGAGCAGTAGCTTCGGTCCGCCGCTTCGGTCCGCCGTTTCAGTCCGCGTGGTCCTTGCGCAGGAACCGGCGCAGTCGCCGTAGCGGCCATGTGTTGATCACATCGTCCGGGGTCAGCCATCCACGCTGAGCCGTGCCGACCCCGTACCGCAGGTACGCGAGCTGGGGGATCGAGTGGGCGTCGGTGTCGATGGCGAACTTCGCCCCGTGCTCCTTGGCCCGGAGGATGTCCTCGTCGCCCAGGTCGAGGCGGTCGGGCTGGGCGTTGATCTCCAGGGCCGTGCCGGTGCGGGCGCAGGCGGCGAAGATCTCATCGAGGTCGGCGTCGACACCGGGCCGTTTGCCGAGCAGCCGGGTGGTGGGGTGACCGATGACGTTGATGTGGGGGTTCTCGCAGGCCCGGACGAGCCGCCGGGTCATCGCCCCGCGGCCGACGTTGAAGTGGGAGTGCACCGCGGCCACGCAGAGGTCGAACCCCCGGAGGAACTCGTCGGGCCAGTCCACCTCCCCCTCGGGGCCGATGTTGAGTTCGGTGCCGTGCAGCAGTCGCATTCCGTGGTGGCGGCCGTCCAGTGACCGCACCCGCTCGCGCTGGGCGAGGATCTTCTCGTCGGTCATGCGCTGCATGTACAGGTTCGGCGCGTGGTCGGTGACCGCGTAGTAGGCGTAGCCCCGCCCGGCGGCGGCCGCCACCATCTCCTCCAGCGGGGTGAGGCCGTCGGTGAGGTCGGTGTGGGTGTGCAGATCACCGCGGATGTCCCGCTCGGTCACCACCCGGGGCAGTTCGCCGCGCAGGCCGGCTTCGATCTCCCCGCGGTCCTCACGCAGGGTGGGCGGGATCCACGGCAGGCCGAGCCTGGCGTACACCTCGTCCTCGGAGCGGGAGGCGACCCGTTCGCCGCCGTCGGCTTCGAACAGGCCGTACTCGGAGAGCTTCAGCCCCAGGTGGACGGCGATCGTGCGGGTGCGGATGTTGTGCGCCTTGGAGCCGGTGAAGTACTGCATCCCGGCGCCCCACGCGTCCGGACGCACCACCCGCAGGTCGACCTGGACGCCCTCGGTGGTCCGGACCGAGGTCTTCTTCGCGCCGTGGGCGATGACCTCGGCGGTGGAGGGCAGTTCGGTGAGGGCGTCCATGAAGGGCGCCGACCGGCGGGCGGCGACGAGGATGTCGATGTCGCCGACGGTCTCCCTCATGCGGCGCAGCGAGCCGGCGTAGGCGCAGTGTTCACAGCCGGTGATCCGGGAGAGCTCGGCGACGATGTCCTCGGCGGTCTCCATGGCGGTGCTCAGCAGGATCCGCCCCCCTGCCTGCCGCATGAGGTCGATGCCGTGCAGGATGTTCTCCTCGGTCTTCTCCCCGAAGCCCTTCAGGTCGCGCACCTTCTCCGCCTTGATGGCGTCGGCCAGCTCGCTCACCGAGGAGATGTGCAGCTCCTCGTAGAGCGCCATCGCCTTCCTGGGGCCGAGGGCGGGGATGGTGATGAGTTGCCGCACCCCTGCGGGGATCCGGGCCCGCCTCTCCTCGACCACCGTGACATGGCCGGTGCGCAGGTACTCGACGACCTTCTCGGCGATCGACGTGCCCACGCCCGGGATCTCCTTCAGACCCGCGGTATCCAGGTGGGTGACATCGGCCGGGTAGCCGCCGATCGCGCGGGCGGCTTTCTCGTAGGCGCGCGCCTTGAATGCCTCGCCTCCGGTGATGGCGATGAGATCCGCATACTCCTGAAGGAGCGCCTCGACCTCCTCGTTGGGCCGGACCACGTCTCCCAGTCTAGGAACCGTCGTGTGCGGCATGCCAGCGCGGGGACCGGCCCGCTCCATGTCCTCAGGCCCTCCGGCGTCCAGCGTCCAGCGCGCGGAGCCGTCGGGCCGAGGGTGTACTGGGAGAGCGACTGTCCGCCGGTCGACCAGGGAAACAGCCGACCGGGGAAACAGCCGACCGGGGAAACAGCCGACCAGGGAAACAGCCGACCAGGGAAACAAGCGAAACAGCCGACCAGGGAAACAGGGGAGAGCGCTGTGCGTGCGACGTTCGTTCTGGGCCGGATCGCCGGGGTCCGGGTCGGCGTGCACTGGAGCGTCCTGTTCATCTTCGCCCTCATCGCGTTCGGCCTGTCCCAGGGCCGCCTCCCGGAGACGCATCCGGGGCGTGGCTGGGTGGTGTACTGGGCGGCGGGCCTGTGCACCGCCGTGATCTTCTTCGCCTCCCTCCTCGCACATGAGCTGGCGCACGCCGTCGTGGCCCGGCGCAACGGGGTCGAGGTGGACGACATCGTGCTGTGGCTGCTCGGCGGAGCGGCCCGGCTCAGGTCCGAGGCGTCCAGCCCCGGCAGGGAGCTGAGGATCGCCGGCGTAGGCCCCCTCGTCAGCCTGCTCCTCGGCGGGCTGTTCGCCCTCGCCACCTGGCTGCTCGACCTGGCGTCCGTGTCCGGGGTCGTGGTGGAGATGGCCGCCTGGCTCGCGGCCATCAATGTGCTGCTCGCCGTCTTCAACGCGTTGCCCGCGGCCCCGCTCGACGGCGGCAGGCTGCTGCGCGCGTTCCTGTGGTGGCGCACCGGAGACCGGCTGCGGGCGACCGCAGGCGCGACCGCGGCGGGGCGGGTCTTCGGATGGCTGCTCGTCGTCCTCGGTCTGATCGCGTTCATGAGAACCGGCACGGTCGGCGGTCTGTGGCTGGCGCTGATCGGCTGGTTCCTCATCACGGCCGCCACCGCCGAGGGAAAGCAGGCTCAACTGCGCGGCGTGCTGGCCGGTGTCCCCGTGCGGGAGGCCATGACGCCCGACCCTCTCACGGTTCCCGGGGCCACGACGGTCGCGGACTTCCTCACCGATGCGCGCTACCGCTACCGGCACTCGGCGTTCCCGGTGACGGAGGACGCGGAGCCCGTCGGGCTGGTGACCTACGACAGCGCCCACAAGGTGCCGCGGGCCGAGGTGCACGCCGTGACGGTGCGGGACGTCATGGTGCCGCTGGCACGGACCACCGTGGCCGAGCCGGACACCCCGCTGGCGGATCTGCTGCCGCGCATGGAGCCGGGAGCCGAGCACCGGGTCCTAGTCATGGATCACGGCAGGCTCGCCGGCATCGTGTCGCTCTCGGACGTCAGCCGAACGGTGAACTGGCTGATGCACACCGATGAGCGGCGCGGTGGCTGACCCTGTCAATGGTCTTTCGGTTGTTTCACACTCGTGCCGGTTGATAAAGCCGAAAGGTTCCAGAAAAGTCCCAGGAGAATGAACGCCTCGCCATCGTGAAGCCGTTCAGTATGTCATCCCGCTTTACCGTGTGGATTCTCCTTGAGTGGGCTTGTCCATGCCTGCTCGTCGTCTCCCTCGTGCAGGGGATCGCGTCCGATGCCGCGTGAGAAAGTGCAGGTGACGCCACGATGGCCACGTCTCGCACATCGACCCTGTTGACCCGGCCCAGGGGTTGTACAAAAACGCCGGAGAGAATTCCCTGTTTGAATATTTTGTGGTTCCGGTATTCGTCCACGCCGTTGCCGGAACGAACCAGCACATGAACGTCGACGGCCTTGTGCGAGAGCCCCAGGATGTCCCCGAATTCCGTGCGGCGCGGCGAGCGGAGCGAGCGCCACTGAATGCAGTCACGCGGGCGCGACAAGTGCCGGGCTGACGGGCGGTCGCCGGTTCCGGGGGTGCCCGCACCCGGCCGGAACAAAACGACCATCTTGAAGGAAAGCGCAGCAACCGCACCACCTTCTCCCGGGCTCTTGACTTTCCACGGTGTCAGCCCTGAGGCTACGGATCGTTCATTCAAACCGGTTTAAACGCCGGCTCGGTGCCCTCACGGACGCCCCGCCCGCACACCCGGTTCCGGCTCCTTGCCGGTGCCCGGACAGCGCGGTCGCGTGGTGTCCCGCCTGCTCGGCCGCTCGGCCGCGCCGCAGGGGCCGTGCCCGGCCGTTCGGAAGGAAGCGGTGTACTCATGGCGCGACGTCCCACGATCGCCGACGTGGCGAAACTGGCCGGGGTTTCCCGGGCGACCGTTTCCTTCGTCCTCAACAACCGTCCCGGCGTGGCCGCGGACACCCAGCAGCGCGTCCGGTCCGCGGCCGAGGAGCTGGGGTGGACACCGAGTTCCAGCGCCCGGGCGCTGTCCACGGGCCGGGTCCGCGCGGTCGGGCTGGTCCTGGCGCGTGAGCCCGAACTCCTCGGCACCGACCCGTTCTTTCCCGCCTTCATGGCGGGTATCGAGACGGTCATATCGGAGACCGGTGACGGTCTGATGCTGCAGATGAGCCGTCCCGAGAACGAGGTGGACACCTACCGCAGGCTCGCCGCCGACCGTCGCGTGGACGGCGTGTTCCTGACCGACCTGCGGACCGGCGATCCCCGTCCGGCACTGGTCGCCGAGCTGGGGCTGCCGGCCGTGGCCGTGGGCGCGGGTGCCGGCACGGGGCTGGCGACGGTCAACCTCGACGACCGTCCCGCCGTACGGAAGGCCGTTCACCACCTGGCGGGCCTGGGCCACCGCGACATTGCCTACGTGGCCGGCCCGGAGGAGTTCGTGCACGCCCGGCGCCGCCGCCAGGCCTGGAGCGAGGCCCTCGCCGAAGCCGGCCTGCCCGAAGGGACGTTACTGCCGGGCGGCTTCACCGCCGAGGGCGGTGCGCGGGCCACCCGGATGCTGCTGGAGCGGCCGGCGCCGCCGACGGCCATCGTCTACGGCAACGACCTCTCGGCCACGGCCGGGATGGCGGTGGCCCAGGACGCCGGACTCCGGCTGCCCGAGGACCTGTCGGTGGTCGGCTTCGACGACGTACCGCTCGCCTCCTACACCAACCCCCCGATGACCACCTGCCGTGCCAACCCCGTCTCCTGGGGCCGGGCGTCCGCCCAGGCACTGGTCGAACTGATCGAGACCGGCACCACCGCAGACGTGGAGCTGGAGCCCGCCGCCCTGGTGGTGCGCGGCTCCACCGGCCCTGCGCCGGTCCGCTAGACCCGCGGCCCGCCGGTGCGCCCCCGTCCCCGGGACGGGAGGGGGCATGCACGCCCCGGCCGAGCCGTCCCGCAAGCGATTGCCCGGAAAGAAACGGAACCTCCGATGAAGAAGGCCCTCTTCGCCCTGCTGCCGGTGGCCGCCCTGACGCTCAGCGCGTGCGGCAGCGGCGGATCCGACTCCGATGCCTCCGACGCCGCCAACGACGCCCGTGGCCCGATCACGATCTGGTACTCCAACAACGCGCAGGAAGTCGCGTGGGGGAAGGAGATGGTGGCGCAGTGGAACGCCACGCACCCCGAGGAGAAGATCACCGCCCAGGAGATCCCCGCGGGCAAGAGCTCGGAGGAGGTCATCGGCGCGGCCATCACCGCCGGTAACGCGCCCTGCCTGATCCTCAACACCGCTCCGGCCGCCGTGCCCGCTTTCCAGAAGCAGGGCGGCCTCGTCGCGCTCGACGACTTCCCCGACGGCAAGAAGTACCTGCAGGACCGTGTCGGCGACAGGCTGTCGCAGTACGCGTCGCCGGACGGCAAGTACTACCAGATGCCGTGGAAGAGCAACCCGGTGATGATCTTCTACAACAAGCAGCTGTTCAAGAAGGCCGGACTGAACCCGGACAGCCCCAAGCTCTCCAGCTACGAGGACTTCCTCGACACCTCGCGCAAGCTGGTCGCGTCCAAGGCCGCCAAGGCCGCGATCTGGCCGGCTCCGTCCTCGGAGTTCTACCAGTCCTGGTTCGACTACTACCCGATGTTCACGGCGCAGACCGGCAGACAGCTGGTGGAGGACGGCAAGGCCCAGTTCGCCTCGCCCGACGGCATCAAGGTCGCCGAGCTGTGGAAGACCATGTACGCCGAGCGCCTGGCGCCGAACGAGACGTACAACGGCGACGCCTTCGCCGACGGCAAGTCGGCCATGGCGACCGTGGGCCCCTGGGCGGTCTCCGTCTACGGCGACAAGGTCGAGTGGGGTGTGGTACCGGTCCCCACCCCTGACGGGGCCGCCGGCAAGGGCACCTTCAGCGACGAGAAGTCCATGGGCATGTACACCTCCTGCAAGAACCGCGGGACGGCCTGGGACGTCATGAAGTTCGCCACCAGCGTGGACCAGGACGGCGAGTTGCTGGAGGCGACCGGGCAGATGCCCATGCGTGCCGACCTGACGGGCGCCTACCCGTCCTACTTCGCATCGCACCCGGAGTACAAGGTCTTCGCCGAGCAGGCGGAGCACACCGTTGAGGCGCCCAACGTGCCGAACTCCGTCGAGGTCTGGCAGACCTTCCGCGACGCCTACACCAAGGCCGTCATCTTCGGCAAGGGCGACCTGACCACGGCCCTCGAGGACGCTGCGGCCGAGGTGGACGAACTCGTGCAGGGCCAGTGAGCATCCGCCATGTCCTCCACCCCCTCTGACGTCCCGCGGTCCCGGCCCACGGCCGGGACCGCGGCGAAGGCGCCCGCGCCCCGGCGGCGGCTGCGGTTGCGGCTGGGCGGCCATCAGCCCATCGGCATGCTGTTCGTCTCCCCGTACCTGCTCTACCTCGCCGCGATCTTCGTATATCCCCTCGGTTTCGCCCTGTGGATGTCCTTCCACGACTACTTCTTCGCCGCCCCCGGCGTCCAGGTCGACCGGCCCTTCGTGGGCCTGGACAACTACACGACGGTGCTGGGCGACCCCGAGGTCTGGCGCTCGTTCGTCAACATCGCCGTCTTCCTGGCCATCAACGTGCCGCTGACCGTCGTGGGCTCCCTGGTCCTCGCCGACGCGCTGAACAAGAAGCTGCCCCTGCGGTCGTTCTTCCGCACCGCCTACTACGTCCCCTACGTCACCGCCAGCGTCGCGGTCGTCGGTGTGTGGCTGTTCCTGTTCAACAGCGGCGGACTGGTCAACCAGGTGCTCGGCCCGCTGGCGCCGGATCCGTCCTGGCTGGTCAACTCCCGCCTCGCCATGCCGGTCGTGGCCGTCTTCGTGGCCTGGAAGCAACTGGGCTTCTTCGTGGTGCTGTATCTGTCGGCGCTGCAGAACGTGCCCCAGGAGCTGTACGAGTCGGCGGCCATGGACGGTGCCGGACGGCTGCGCATCTTCCGTTCCATCACCGTCCCCGCGGTCCGGCCGGCCACCCTGCTGGTTCTGATCCTGGCCACCATCACCGGCGCCAACCTCTTCACCGAGCCGTATCTGCTCACCGGTGGCGGCGGTCCCGACGGCGCGACGACCTCGCCCGTACTGCTGATGTACCAGCGGGGTCTGCAGCAGGGCCACCCGGACGAGGCGGCGGCCATCGGCGTGATCCTCGTCGTGCTGATCACCGCCGTCTCGCTCGGCTACCGGCGACTCGTGGAGAGGGACTGAGATGACCGCCGACGTCGCACCCCGCCCCACCGGTGAGGACCGCACCCCCGAGCGCGCTCCGCACAGGCGCACCCGGTCGATCGGATCCCGCATCGCGCTGCTCGTCGGCGCGTTCGCCTTCCTCTTCCCCTTCTACTACATGATCATCGGCTCTCTTCAGGAGGAGCCCGACTCCAGCCCCTCCGGGGCCTTCCCTGATCCCTCCAACCTGAGCCTGCGCAACTACGAGGCGATCGACTCGGCGATCTCACTGGGCCGTTCCCTGGTGAACTCCGGCATCTTCACCGGCGGCGTGATCATCTGCACCACCGTGTTCGGCCTGCTCGCGGGCTACGCCCTGGCCCGGCTGCACTTCCGCGGCCGCGGCTCGACGTTCGCCCTGGTCCTGCTGGTCCAGGTCGTGCCGTTCCAGCTGCTGCTGATCCCGCTGTACGTGCTGATCGTCCGCGACTACGGTCTCGCCGACTCCTACCTCGGCATGATCCTGCCGTTCGCGATCAACACCAGTGCCGTGTTCATCTTCCGGCAGTTCTTCCTGCAACTGCCCCTGGCCATGTTCGAGGCGGCCCGCATCGACGGCGCCGGCGAGCTGCAGATCCTGTTCCGCATCGCGGTGCCGCTGTGCAAACCGGCTCTGATGACGGTCGTGCTGCTCAGCTTCACGGGCCCCTGGAACGAGTTCCTGTGGCCGTTCCTGGTGACCAAGCAGCAGGACATGCAGCCCCTGGCCGTCTCGCTGGCCAACTACATCAGCACCGTCGCCTCCTCGGCCGCCAATCCGTTCGGCGCCATCCTCGCCGGGGCCTGCGTCCTGGCCGCCCCGGCGGTGGCCCTCTACCTCGTCTTCCAGAGCCGCTTCAACTCCACCGACATCGACTCAGCAACGAAGGGCTGAACTTTCGTGTCCCAGAGCACCACCCCCCATGTCCCCTACACCCTGACCCGAGCCGGCGTCGTGATGTCTCCGCTGCCCGGCGAGGCCGACGAGGCCGAGGGCGTGCTCAACCCGGCCTCCGGCCGCACCCCCGACGGCAGGCTGCACCTCCTGCCCCGCCTCGTCGCGAAGGGCAACGTCTCCCGTGTCGGCCTCGCCGAGGTCGTCCTGGAGGGGGGCGTCCCCACCGGCGTCGAGCGCCGCGGCACGGTCCTCGCGCCCGACGCCGGCTGGGAGCGCGGCAAGAACAACGCCGGCGTGGAGGACCCCCGCACCACCTGGATCGAGGATCTGGGCCTGCATGTCATGTCGTACGTGGCCTACGGACCGCTCGGCCCCAAGCCCGCCCTCGCCGTGTCCAGGAACCTGGTCGACTGGGAGCGTCTGGGCCCGCTCCAGTTCGCCTACCAGCCCGACCTGGACACCGACCTCAACCTCTTCCCCAACAAGGACGTCGTGCACTTCCCCGAGCCCGTGCCGGGCCCGGACGGCGCGATGTACTACGCCATGCTGCACCGCCCGATGTGGGACCTCGGCTGGTTCCGTCCCGGCGAAGGCGTGCACCTGCCCGCCGGCCTCACCGACGAGCGCCCCGGCATCTGGATCTCCTACGTACCCGTCGACGAGGTGAAGCAGGACCTCAGCGCCCTGACCCGGCCGCGCCACCACCGCCTTCTCGCCCTGCCGGAGCACCCCTGGGAGCAGCTCAAGATCGGCGCCGGTCCTGCGCCGATCCGTATCCCGGAGGGGTGGCTGCTGATCCACCACGGTGTCTCCGGCACCATCGAGGACCCCTTCGCGCAGGCGCAGACGGTCAACTACGCCGCCGGCGCGATGATCCTCGATGCCGCCGACCCCGGCCGCGTCATCGCCCGTACCAGCGAGCCGCTGATGGCCCCCGAGACCGAGGAGGAACGCTCGGGCACCGTGCCCAACGTGGTCTTCCCGACCGCGATCGAGGAGATCGACGGCGCGACCTACGTCTTCTACGGCATGGCCGACGCACACATCGGCGTGGCCCGTCTGGAGCGGTCCGTATGACCGCCGGCTTCGCCGGGCACGCCACCGAACCCGTCGGCGGCAACGCCGTCGGCGGGTACGTGCCGGACGCGCCACGCGACGTCCCCGGTGCCGGCGCCGCGTGCGTCGGCCGGAGCATGCCGCCGGCCGGCCCCGTTGCGGCCGGAGACATCCGATGACAGCGATACCCGAGCCCGCTCCCGCTGCTCCCGCCGTGTGGTGGCGGGAGGCGGTCTGCTACGAGATCCACCCGCGCGCCTTCGCGGACGGCGACGGCGACGGCACCGGGGACCTGCCCGGAGCCACCGCCCGCCTGGACCACCTGGCGCGGCTCGGCGTGGACGCGGTATGGATCACCCCCTTCTATCCCTCGCCGCTGGCCGACGGCGGGTACGACATCGCCGATCACACCGGAGTCGCGGCAGACCTCGGCACGCCCGCCGACTTCGAGGCCCTGGTGGCGAAGGCACACGCCCTCGGTATCAAGGTCCTCGTGGATGTCGTCCCCAACCACACCTCCCACCGGCATCCCTGGTTCCGCGAGGCTCTCGCCGCCACGCCCGGCTCCCCGGCCAGGCAGCGGTACGTGTTCCGGGACGGGCGCGGTGAGAAGGGCGAACTGCCGCCCAACGACTGGCAGTCCGCATTCGGCGGGCCCGCATGGACCCGCATCGAGGAGGCGGACGGCCTGCCCGGGCAGTGGTATCTGCATCTGCACGCGCCCGAGCAGCCCGACCTCAACTGGCGCCATCCCGGGGTGGTCGCCGAGTTCGAGCGGATCCTCACACACTGGCTGGACCGCGGTGTCGACGGCTTCCGCGTCGATGTGGCCCACACCCTGTTCAAGGCCGAGGGCCTGCCCGACGCCGGCCCCGGCCAGCACGAGGATGCCCATCGCAACCACCTGATGCCCTACTACGACCAGGAGGAGTTGCACCCGCTCTTCAGGCAGTGGCGGACCCTGCTGGACCGGCACCCCGCCCCCCAGGGGGCAGTTGCCCCGCACGAACGCGTGATGGTGGCCGAAGCGGGCATCTTCGACCGCGAGCGGCTCGCCCGCTACGTCGCCCCGGGCGAGATGCAGCAGACCTTCAACTTCGCCTTCCTGGAGTGCCCTTGGGACGGACGGGCAATGCGCGAGGTGATCGAGCAGTCGGCCCGTGCCATGCAGGCGGTGGGCGCTCCCGTCACCTGGGTCCTCTCCAGCCATGACGCGATCCGCCCGGTCACCCGGTACGGAGGCGGCCGGCTCGGTGAGCGGCGCGCCCGCGCGGCGGCCCTGCTCATGCTGGCCCTGCCCGGCGCGGCGTACGTCTACCAGGGCGAAGAACTGGGCCTGCCGCAGGCCCACATCCCCGACGAGCGGATCCGCGACCCCCTGTGGGAACGCTCCGGGCACCGCCACCGCGGACGTGACGGCTGCCGGGTACCACTGCCCTGGTCCGGCACCGCCCCTCCCTACGGCTTCAGCGAGGCCGCGCCCGAAGCCTGCTGGTTCCCCCAGCCCGCCGACTGGGCCCACCTCACCGTCGTGGCACAGCGGAGCGAGGAGAACTCCATGCTCGCGCTGTACCGCACGGCCCTGCGCCTGCGCCGGGACCATCCCGCCCCGGACACCGTGCTGCGCGTCCAGGGCCCCGCGAACGGCGAGTGGTTCGCCTTCGGCCGGTCGGCGCGGCTGCGCTGCCTGGTCAACTTCGGGCCGCGCCCCGTCCCCCTGGACGACGGCGTCCGCGTGCTGCTGTCCAGCGCACCCCTCGACGGCCGCGACGTCCCCCAGGACACCGCCGTCTGGACGACTGACGAGGAGTACCCGCAGTGAACGACCGACCGGCCCCCGACCTGTCCGCCGTGGTCAAGGCCTACGACATCCGCGGTCTTGTCCCCGACCAGCTCGACGAGGACCTCGCCCGGCTGTTCGGTGCCGCCTTCGTCGAGACGACCGGCGCCGACGCCGTCGTGACCGGCCACGACATGCGGCCCAGCTCGCCCGCGCTGGCCCACGCCTTCGCGCAGGGCGCCACCGCACAGGGCGCCGACGTCACCGAGATCGGCCTCTGCTCCACGGACGGACTGTACTTCGCCAGCGGTGCCCTGCATCTGCCCGGCGCGATGTTCACCGCCAGCCACAATCCCGCCCGCTACAACGGCATCAAGATGTGCCGGGCCGGTGCCGCACCGATCGGCCAGGACACCGGACTGCACGCCATCCGCACGCTCGTCGAGGGCTGGATGTCCGGCGAACGGCTGCCCGCCCCGCGCCGCGCCACGGGCTCGGTCACCCGGCGCGACATGCTGAAGGACTATGCGGCCCACCTGCTGGACCTGGTCGACGTCCTGCACGTCCGGCCGCTGCGCATCGTGGTGGACGCCGGCAACGGCATGAGCGGGCTGACCGTGCCGGCCGTCTTCCGTCATGTGCCGGTGGAGATCGTCCCGCTGTACTTCGAACTCGACGGGACCTTCCCCCACCACGAGGCCAACCCGCTCGACCCCGCCAACATCGTCGACCTGCAGCGCACGGTCAGACAGACGCAGGCCGATCTGGGCCTGGCCTTCGACGGCGACGCCGACCGCTGTTTCGTGGTCGACGAACGCGGCGACGCGGTGACGCCGTCCGCCATCACGGCCCTGATCGCCGCCCGGATGCTGGCCGACCATCCGGGAAGCACCGTGCTGCACAACCTGATCACCTCACGGACCGTGCCCGAGGTGGTCCGCGAACTCGGCGGCACCCCGGTCCGCACGCGAGTGGGCCACTCCTTCATCAAGGCCGAGATGAAGCGTACGCAGGCGGTGTTCGGCGGCGAGCACTCGGCGCACTACTACTTCCGCGACTTCTACAACGCCGACACCGGCATGCTCGCCGCCCTCCACGTCGTCGCCGCCCTCGGCTCACAGCCGGAGCCCCTGTCCCACCTCGTCGAGCGCTACCAGCGTCATACGGCATCAGGAGAGATCAACACCGTTGTCACGGACGCGGGTTCCGCCCTCGCGGCCGTACGCGCCCACTTCGCGGCGCACGCCGAAGCCACCGTGGACGAACTCGACGGCCTGAGCATCTCCACTCCCGCCTGGTGGTTCAACCTGCGCCCCTCCAACACCGAACCGCTCCTGCGGCTCAACGCCGAAGCGACCGACGGCACCACACTGACCCGGGTGCGGGACGAGGTCCTGGCCCTCATCCGCCGATGACCTGGCCAGGCCCTGACTGATTTCAAGGGGTCGAGGAGCGGGTTCGTTCCATACAGACCGGCGGCAGGTGGAACCAGCGCATGCGCTCGAATTCGGCGGGCAGGCCGGTCGGTCCGTCGTCCAGATGGTCGGGGAGGGATGCCAGCACGGTTCGCGCGTCGGCGAGTTGAGTGGCCAGGACGTGTTCTCCGGCGCGGACGCGGTGGTCGGAGACAGTGGGTCGTCCGTCGGGTTCCCAGGTCAGGTCGGTCAGGCTGAGAGGTGGGCCCGCGGGAGCCCGGTGGTGGTGCCATCCGCCGGTGTGCGGGTCGAAGCGATAGTCGGGCAGGGCACGGTGACCGTGGGTGGCGATCAGGCCGACGGCGTCGATGAGGTAGTCGCGGACGGTGTCGCTGATGAAGTAGTTGAAGTTGATGCGGATCCAACCGGGTTTGATGCCGTCGCAGCCGAGGAGGACCTCGTCGAGTACGTCGCGGGAGGTGGCGGCGTCGATGGCGAGCAGGCGGTGGCCGTAGGGGCCGGCACAGGAGCAGCCGCCGCGGGCCTGGATGCCGAAGAGGTCGTTGAGCAGGGCGACGACGTAGTTGTGGTGCAGATGGCGGTCGCCGTGGCGGATGCGGAAGGAGACGATCGACAGTCGTCGGGCGTCGTGGTTGCCGAGGATCTCGATGGCGGGGACGCGGTCCCACCTGCGCAGGGCGTGACGCCAGTGGCGTTCCTCCGCGGCCTGGATGGTGTCGGTGCCGACGGCCTGTTTGAGGGCGACGACCAGTCCGGCGCGGATGGACTCGACGATGGCCGGGGTGCCGCCCTCCTCGCGGGCGACCGGGTCGTCCAGGTAGCGGTGGCCGAGCGGGCCGACGAAGGAGACCGTGCCGCCGCCGGGTGTGGTGGGCACCGGGTTGCGGACCAGTTCGCGGCGTACGACGAGGACGCCGGGGGTCTGCGGGCCGCCGACGAACTTGTGCGGGGACAGGAAGACTGCGTCCTTGTGGTCGCCCGCGGCAGGGGTGCTCTCGGCGACCCGGATGGGGATGTAGGGGCCGGCGGCCGCGTAGTCCCAGAAGGACAGGGCGCCGTGCGCGTGCAGCAGACGGGCGACGCGGTCGGTGTCGGTGAGGATGCCGGTGACGTTGGAGGCGGCGGAGAAGCTGCCGATGCGCAGCGGTCGGCCGGCGTACCGGAGCAGCTGTTCCTCCAGCTGGGCGAGGTCGACGTGGCCGTCGGCGTCCTCGTCGATGACGACCACGTCGGCGATCGACTCGCGCCAGGGCAGTTCGTTGGAGTGGTGTTCGTACGGGCCGACGAACACCATGGGGCGTTCGGCGGGTGGTGGGGGAGCGGTGCCCGAACGGCGCAGTTCCAGGATGCCGACCAGTTTGTTGACGGCCGCCGTGGCGCCGGAACCGCAGAAGATGACGAGGTCGTCCTCGGTGGCGCCGACCGCGTCGTGGATGATCCGGCGGGCTTCCTCCCGCAGCCTGGTGGTCTGCAGCCCGGTACTGGAGCTCTCGGTGTGGGTGTTGGCGTAGCGCGGCAGGACGTGCTCGCGGACGAAGTCCTCGACGAAGTCCAGCGAGCGCCCGGAGGCCGTGTAGTCGGCGTAGACGACGCGTCGGGGGCCGTAGGGGCCGTCCATCACCTCGTCGTCGCCGATGATCCCCCGGCGGATGTGTTCCAGGAGGGGAAGCGCGGGCGGCGTCCGGCCGGTCGCCGGGTGGGCGGGCATCGTCAGGGCTCCAGCCCGATGACGACCTCGGGCGGCTGGTGGAGGGTGTTGTGGACGGTGCAGTGCGAGGCGACGGCGAGGAGGGCGGCGCGGCGCTGCTCGGGCAGGCCGGGAGGCGGCAGGACCGTCACGTGGACCGTGTCGATCCTGGCCGGGCGGTCGGTGGCCATCGTGAACTCGGTCCGTACCCGCAGTCCGGTCCGTTCCAGGCCGTGCCGGCGCAGGTAACGGCCGGCGTAGAAGGCGACACAGGACGCCAGGGACGCGGCGAACAGCTCGGTGGGCGTGGGGGCGGTGTCCTGTCCGCCGGCGTCCTCGGGCTGGTCGACCAGCAGCCGGTGGCCGCGTACCTCGATGGCGTACGCGTCCCCGTCGACATGGGCGACCTCCAGCCGGTGCACATCCGGTACCGGCGGACGGGTGGCGGTGGCGGTGTCGGGTGCGGTGCGGGTCATGGCCGCGTCTCCTCGGGTCCGATCGGTCGCTTTGGTATCCAGTGCACCGCGGCCGGCGTGTGATCGCGAGAGGCCAGGGGGATCGGAGAGAGGGCCGTTCGGCCCTGGGTGAACCTCATGGGCCGAAATACCCTAGGGGGTATTTCGGGAGCTCCTTCGAGGAGAGTGCCCCACGGCCGCTGCCGAACAGCCGGCCGCCGGCCCCGCCCGGCTTCCCTGCATCGGCGGCAAAACGTGGCCCTGCCGGGCAACTCCGTGGAGGGGCTGGTCGACGCCCCGCAGACCTCCGGCCGCGACGGTGTCTCCTGCCCGGCCAACTGGCACCCCGGTGACGACGTCGTTCTCGGAGCCCCGAAGGCCCAGGCCGGACTCGACGCCAGGCTCGCGGACGAGACCGTCGAGCTCGCCGACCGGTATCTCGCGACCGGGCCCGGCGCTCCCGGCTGAGCGCAGGGCGGCCGAGATATACCCCCATGGGTACCCCTGCTGGGACCAACGGCCCCTGACGATGCCTCACTTCGCGGTCGAGAGTGGGGGCATGGACAAGAGCATCGTGATTCTCGGAAGCGGCACCGCCGGCACGCTGACCGCCAACCGGCTGCGGCGGATGTACGGCGAGCGCGAGTGCCGCATCACCGTGGTCGACCGGAACGACGACCACGTCTACCAGCCCGGACTGCTGTTCGTCCCCTTCGGCCTGGCCGAACCCCACGCCCTGGTCCGCCCGCGCCCGCGGCAACTCCTTGACGGGATCGCCTACCGGAGCGCCGCGATCGACCGGGTGGACCTGGCCGCCGAGCGGGTGTGCTTCACCGACGGCACCTCGCTGGGCTACGACGTGCTCGTGGTGGCCACGGGCGCGAGCCTGCTGCCGGAGGAAACCGAGGGCCTGACCGGGCCGGGCTGGGGCGAGAAGGTCCACACCTTCTACGACCTGCCCGGCGCGGTCGCCCTCCATCGGGCACTGGAGCGCTTCGAGGGCGGCCGGGTGGTCGTCGACGTGGCCGACCTGCCGGTCAAGTGCCCGGTCGCGCCCTTGGAGTTCGCCTTCCTCGCGGACTGGTACTTCCAGCGCCGGGGTATCCGCGACCGCGTCGAGCTGACCTACGTCACCCCGCTGGACGGCGCCTTCACCAAGCCGGTCGCCGCGAAGGCGCTGGGCGGCCTGCTGAAGGAGAAGGGCATCGAACTGGTCACCGAGTTCGCGCTCGGTGAGGTCGATGGCACCGGTGGCAGGCTGGTGTCGTACGACGAGCGTGAGGTGTCGTTCGACCTTGCCGTGGTCGTACCGCTGCACGGCGGTGCCGAGTACGTCGAACGCTCCCCGGGCCTGGGCGACGAGCTCGGGTTCGTCCCCGTGGACCGGCACACACTGCAACACCCGGACCACCCCCATGTGTTCGCCATCGGTGACGCGGCGGGCCTGCCGGCGTCCAAGGCCGGCTCGGTGGCCCACTTCGAGGGCGAGGTGCTGGCGCACAACATCGGCCGCTTCCTTGCCGGAAAGCCGCTGGACGCGTCGTACGACGGACACACCAACTGCTTCATCGAGACCGGCTTCCACAAGGCGCTGCTCATCGACTTCAACTACGACACCGAGCCGCTGCCCGGTCACTTCCCGGGCACGCTGGGTCTGCCGCTGCTGAAGGAGTCGCGCGCCAACCACCTCGGCAAGCTCGCCTTCGAGTGGCTGTACTGGCACAGCCTGCTGCCCGGCCGGGAACTGCCCGGCATCGGCTCGGCGATGCCCGAGCACGGCAAGACCCACACCCCCGCCTGACGAGACCCACACCCCCCGCCTGAACGGAGACAGACCGCCATGACCATCGCCACCTACGCCGACACGTCCGTGACCGTCGACGACGAAGGCTTCTTCACCGACCCCGGCCAGTGGATCGAGCCCATGGCCGAGCAGATCGCCCGCGAACAGAACATCGAAACGCTGACCGACCGGCACTGGACGGTCATCCGTTTCATGCGCGCCGAATACGCCGCCAAGGGCACCGGCCCCACCGTGCGGGTCCTCGGCAAGACCTCCGGCGTGAGCGTCAAGGAGCTCTACCAGCTCTTCCCGAAGGGCCCGGCGAAGACCGCTGCCAAGATCGCCGGAATCCCCAAGCCCCGCGGCTGCATCTGACCCCACCCTCCGCCCGCCGCCCGAAGGAGCGTCCGACATGACCGCCAGCGCCACCATCGAGAAGGTCTCGATCATCGTCTCCAAGGGATCCCTGGAAGGGATCTACCCGGCCCTGATCATGGCCAACGGCGCCCGCGCCGAAGGCATCGAGGCCGACCTGTTCTTCACCTTCTTCGGCCTCGACGCCATCACGAAGAAGCAGTACGACCACATCAAACTCGCCACCGTCGGCAACCCCGGCCTGCACCTGCCCACCCTCCTGGGCGGACTGCCCGGCGTCCCGGACCTGATCACCCGGTACATGGAGCGCAAGATGGCGAAGCTCGACATCCCGCCCATCCCCGAGTTCATCGAGATGATCTCCGACACCGGCGCCGGCATCTACGCCTGCAAGGCGTCCGTGGACCTCTTCGAACTCGACAAGGACGACCTCATCGAGCAGGTCCAGGGCATCATCACGGTCGGCGAGTTCTACGAGCACGCGGCCGGAGGCCAGATCATCTACACATGACCGGCCCCCGGACCGGCAGCGCCGGCTTCAGATGTCCCGGAAGATCTCGATCTGCGCCCCGATCGAGTTCAGCCGCTCCGCCAGGTCCTCGTAGCCGCGGTTGATGACGTACACGTTGCGCAGCACGGACGTGCCCTCCGCCGCCATCATCGCCAGCAGGACGACCACCGCGGGGCGCAGGGCCGGCGGGCACATCATCTCGGCGGCGCGCCAGCGGGTCGGGCCCTCGACCAGGACCCGGTGCGGGTCGAGGAGCTGGAGGCGGCCGCCGAGGCGGTTGAGGTCGGTCAGGTAGATGGCGCGGTTGTCGTAGACCCAGTCGTGGATGAGGGTCTTGCCCTGAGCCACCGCGGCGATCGCCGCGAAGAATGGCACGTTGTCGATGTTCAGGCCGGGGAACGGCATCGGGTGGATCTTGTCGATCGGCGCCTCCAGCTTGGAGGGGCGGACGGTGAGGTCCACCAGGCGCGTACGGCCGTTGTCCGCGAAGTACTCGGGCGTGCGGTCGTGGTCGAGGCCCATCTCCTCCAGGACCGCCAGCTCGATCTCCAGGAACTCGATCGGGACCCGGCGGACCGTCAGCTCGGACTCCGTCACCACGGCCGCGGCCACCAGGCTCATCGCCTCGACCGGGTCCTCGGAGGGGGAGTAGTCGACGTCGACGTCGATGGTGGGCATGCCGTGCACGGTGAGCGTGGTGGTGCCGATGCCGTCGACCTTGACGCCGAGGGCCTCCAGGAAGAAGCACAGGTCCTGGACCATGTAGTTGGAGGACGCGTTGCGGATGACGGTGGTGCCCTCGTGGCGGGCGGCGGCGAGCAGCGCGTTCTCGGTGACGGTGTCCCCGCGCTCGGTCAGCACGATCGGACGGTCGGGGGCGACGGAGCGGTCGACCACCGCGTGGTACTGGCCCTCGGTCGCGGCGATGTCCAGGCCGAACCGGCGCAGCGCGATCATGTGCGGCTCTACGGTGCGGGTGCCGAGGTCGCAGCCGCCGGCGTACGGCAGCATGAAGCGGTCCAGGCGGTGCAGCAGCGGGCCGAGGAACATGATGATGGAGCGGGTGCGGCGGGCGGCGTCGGCGTCGATGGCGGCGAGGTTCAGCTCGGCCGGGGGCACGATCTCCAGGTCGACGCCGTCGTTGATCCAGCGGGTGCGCACGCCGATGGAGTTGAGTACCTCCAGGAGGCGGTACACCTCCTCGATGCGGGCGACGCGGCGCAGCACTGTGCGCCCGCTGTTGAGCAGCGAGGCGCACAGCAGCGCCACACACGCGTTCTTGCTCGTCTTGACGTCGATGGAACCGGAGAGGTGCCGGCCGCCCACCACGCGCAGATGCATCGGGCCGGCGTACCCCAGGGAGACGATCTCGCTGTCCAGCGCCTCACCGATGCGGGCGATCATCTCAAGGCTGATGTTCTGGTTGCCCCGCTCGATGCGGTTGACGGCGCTCTGGCTGGTGCCGAGTGCCTCGGCGAGCTGCGTCTGTGTCCAGCCGCGGTGTTGCCGGGCGTCGCGGATGAGCTTGCCGATGCGTACGAGGTAGTCGTCTGCCATGAGGTTGAGGCTATCTCAGATATGAGATGGCACCTCTTGGGGGGTCCATTCGGGTGATGTGACGTCAGTGTCACCTGGTCCGGCGGCCGCGAGTGGTCCGGCGCCATCCGAAAGGTCCGGGCAAATCCATCGATGTCGTACGACGTCCCGTACTGCTCCGGGTGTAGCGGGGGCCGTTCTTACTGCCGGTGGTGAGGGACCACGACCGCTTGTTGATGTTCAGCCGCACCCCCGGAAGGATCTGGAAGCTCTTGCGGAACGTGAGCGGCATACCTGCCTCCCTGCTCTCGTGTCTGCTGTGTCTGCTGTGTCTCTGGAATTGACTGCGTATCAGTCGGTTACCCCGTCCGGGCGTGCTGATGGCAGTCCGCCGCGGGAGTCCGGCGACGCGTACGCGTCCTCCCGTACGCGTCCTCCCGTGCATGTGCTCCCGTAGGTGTCATGTCCCTGTGCGGTCCGGGTATGCGGAGGAGGGGGGCCGGGGCGGCCCGCGGTCGAACCGTGGGCGGGCCGGGTGTGCCGCACCCCGGTGCGATCACGCTCACGAGCGGGTTGACTGGCGGCAGCGGTCGAACGGGGCCCGGGTTCGGTGCGTCGTCACCCTCGACGGGTGGGGGCGGTCGGCCGGGTCCGGGCATGACCATTCCGTCCGCGTGTACTAGAGTTATCTCGATATCGAGATATCTGCCGAGGAGCACCGCAGCCGCCACCCTGGTAAGGGTTACCTAACTAAGGCTTACCTTAGCGGATGGGCCGGGGCGGCGTGGCGGCAGGATGCGGTGGTACGCGCACATCAATGAAGGAGACTGTCGTGTCGGCGAACAGCTTCGACGCCCGCAGCACGCTGCAGGTGGGCGACGAGTCGTACGAGATCTTCCGGCTGGACAAGGTCGAGGGCTCCGCGCGCCTTCCCTACAGCCTGAAGGTGCTGCTGGAGAACCTGCTCCGCACCGAGGACGGCGCCAACATCACCGCCGACCACATCCGTGCCCTGGGCGGCTGGGACTCCCAGGCCCAGCCGTCGCAGGAGATCCAGTTCACGCCGGCGCGCGTGATCATGCAGGACTTCACCGGCGTACCCTGTGTCGTCGACCTCGCCACCATGCGTGAGGCCGTCAAGGAGCTGGGCGGCGACCCGAACAAGATCAACCCGCTCTCCCCGGCCGAGATGGTCATCGACCACTCCGTCATCGCCGACAAGTTCGGCACCCCCGACGCCTTCAAGCAGAACGTCGACCTGGAGTACGGCCGCAACCGCGAGCGTTACCAGTTCCTGCGCTGGGGCCAGACCGCCTTCGACGACTTCAAGGTCGTCCCGCCCGGCACCGGCATCGTCCACCAGGTGAACATCGAGCACCTGGCCCGCGTCGTCATGACCCGTGACGGCAAGGCCTACCCCGACACCCTGGTCGGCACCGACTCGCACACCACCATGGTCAACGGCCTCGGCGTGCTCGGCTGGGGCGTCGGCGGCATCGAGGCCGAGGCCGCCATGCTCGGCCAGCCGGTCTCCATGCTGATCCCGCGCGTCGTCGGCTTCAAGCTGACCGGCGAGCTCAAGCCCGGCACCACCGCCACCGACCTCGTGCTCACCATCACCGAGATGCTGCGCAAGCACGGCGTCGTCGGCAAGTTCGTCGAGTTCTACGGCGAGGGCGTCGCTGCCACGAGCCTCGCCAACCGCGCCACCATCGGCAACATGTCGCCGGAGTTCGGCTCCACCGCCGCGATCTTCCCGATCGACGACGAGACGCTGAACTACATGCGCCTGACCGGCCGTTCCCAGGAGCAGGTCGCACTCGTCGAGGCGTACGCCAAGGAGCAGGGCCTCTGGCTGGACCCGAAGGCCGAGCCGGACTTCTCCGAGAAGCTCGAGCTGGACCTGTCCACCGTCGTCCCGTCGATCGCCGGCCCGAAGCGCCCGCAGGACCGCATCGTCCTCGCCGACGCCAAGGCCCAGTTCGACCAGGACGTGCGCAACTACGTCAAGGACGGCGGCGACGTCGACGAGGCCAGCAAGGAGTCCTTCCCGGCCTCCGACGCCCCGGCCATCTCCAACGGCGCGCCCTCCCACCCGGTCGAGGTCACCGCCGCGGACGGCACGACCTACACGCTCGACCACGGCGCGGTGACGGTCGCGGCCATCACCTCCTGCACCAACACCTCCAACCCGTACGTCATGGTCGCCGCCGCGCTCGTGGCCAAGAAGGCGGTGGAGAAGGGCCTGACCCGCAAGCCGTGGGTCAAGACCACCCTCGCCCCGGGCTCCAAGGTCGTCACCGACTACTTCGAGAAGGCGGGCCTGACCCCGTATCTCGACAAGGTCGGCTTCAACCTCGTCGGTTACGGCTGCACCACCTGCATCGGCAACTCCGGCCCGCTGCCGGAGGAGGTCTCCCAGGCGGTCAACGAGCACGACCTCGCGGTCACCTCGGTGCTCTCCGGCAACCGCAACTTCGAGGGCCGGATCAACCCCGACGTCAAGATGAACTACCTGGCGTCCCCGCCGCTGGTCGTCGCCTACGCGCTCGCCGGTTCCATGAAGGTGGACATCACCCGCGAGGCCCTCGGCTACGACCAGGACAACAACCCGGTCTTCCTGAAGGACATCTGGCCCTCCGAGGCCGAGGTCAACGACGTCGTGGCGAACGCCATCGGCGAGGACATGTTCTCCAAGTCCTACGCCGACGTCTTCGCCGGTGACGCCCAGTGGCAGGCGCTGCCCATCCCGACCGGCGACACCTTCGAGTGGGACGCCGAGTCGACCTACGTGCGCAAGCCCCCGTACTTCGAGGGCATGGGCATGGAGCCGGCCCCGGTGGAGGACATCTCCGGCGCCCGTGTGCTCGCCAAGCTGGGCGACTCGGTCACCACCGACCACATCTCCCCGGCCGGCGCCATCAAGGCCGACACCCCGGCCGGCCAGTACCTCACGGAGCACGGCATCGAGCGCCGCGACTTCAACAGCTACGGCTCGCGCCGCGGCAACCACGAGGTCATGATCCGCGGCACGTTCGCCAACATCCGCCTGCGCAACCAGATCGCGCCGGGCACCGAGGGCGGCTACACCCGCGACTTCACGCAGGCGGACGGCCCGGTGTCGTTCATCTACGACGCCTCCCGCAACTACATCGAGCAGGGCATCCCGCTGGTCGTCCTGGCCGGCAAGGAGTACGGCTCCGGCTCGTCCCGCGACTGGGCCGCCAAGGGCACCGCGCTGCTCGGCGTCAAGGTTGTCATCGCCGAGTCCTACGAGCGCATCCACCGCTCGAACCTCATCGGCATGGGCGTCCTGCCGCTGCAGTTCCCGGAGGGTCACACCGCCGAGTCCCTCGGCCTGACCGGCGAGGAGACCTTCTCCGTCTCCGGTGTCACCGAGCTCAACGAGGGCACCACCCCGCGCACGGTGAAGGTCACCACCGACTCGGGCGTCGAGTTCGACGCGGTCGTCCGCATCGACACCCCCGGTGAGGCCGACTACTACCGCAACGGCGGCATCCTGCAGTACGTACTGCGCCAGCTTGTCGCTTCTTGAGCTGATCGGCTCGGACGCCGGAGGATCTGGACGCCGACTCGCTGCTACCGGCGGTCACACCGGAGTCCCGCACAAGCGCCCCGTCAGGCTTCGGCCTGGCGGGGCGCTTGCCTGTCGGCCCGCCCGCGTCCGCGCGCGTGGGGCTCCCCGGCCGGAGTCCGGGGCAGCGCGGACGACCGGCGCGGCCGACGGGCCCGCCCCGGGACGGAGCCCGGTCACACGGCGGACAGGGCCTGCGTCGGAGGCAGCCGGGATGCCCGCACCGCGGGATAGACACCCGCCACCGCCCCCACCGCCACAGCGCCCAGGAGCCCGGCCACCAGGGACTCCGGTGGCAGAACGGGCGGCCACGACTGGTAGAGGGCGAACCCGGCCGTGGCGGCTGATCCGCAAGTAAGCAGTAGGGCAGGGCAGTTGTAGGCCGCATTCCCGTACCGGGGATGCGGCCCCCGTCGTCGCTCCCGTTGTACGCTGACACCTCACCTGATGACGGGGGTGGCGGTGGGCCGCACGGAGCGCTTGCATCTTGTCCTGACCGGCGGCCAGGACAGCGACCAGGAAGAACTCGACTGGCTGACACGACAGCTGCGTGAGCGACTGCTCGAACTGGACGTCGAAAGCGTCGAACTGGACCGGTCCGGAATCGTGCCCGACGGAGCCAAGCCGGTGGACGCGATCGCGGTCGGCGCGCTCGCCGTGACCGCGGCGCCCTTCCTGCTGCGCTCGGTGCTCGACCTGGTCCGCACATGGATCGAGACCCGCCCGGTGCGCACGGTCGCCCTCACCCTGGGCGAGGACAGCCTGGAGCTGGAAGCCGTGTCCTCCGCCGACCAGCAACGGCTCATCGAGGCCTTCCTCGCCGCGCACGGCCGTGCCCCGGAACCTGCCGACGGCCGTGACCCGGAACCTGCCGACGGCGGTGAGCTGGAACCGGCCGACGGCCGGGAACCGCGAGCCGCGGACGGCGAGGAGCCGCGAGCCGACGGCCGGGCCGGCTGACGGACGTACCACCATGTCCGCAGGCCGCCACGCCCTGCTCGTCGCGACGGGCGTCTACGACAGCCCGGACCTGAGACGGTTGCGTTCACCCGCCAGGGACGCCCTGGAGCTCGCGGAGGTGCTGGGGGACCCGAGGATCGGTGACTTCGAGGTCGGCACGGTCGTCGACCGCGCCCACAGCGAGGTGACCCGGGCCATCGAGCGGTTCTTCCTCGACCGCCGCCGGGACGATCTGCTCCTGCTGCACCTCTCCTGCCACGGTCTCAAGGACGACAACGGGGAACTGCACTTCGCCACCGCCGACACCGACCGGCGGCTGCTCGCCTCCACCTCGGTGCCCGCCCAGTTCGTGCAACGGCAGATGAACCTCTGCCGGGCGCGGTCGATCGTCCTGCTCCTCGACTGCTGCTACAGCGGCGCCTTCCTGGCCGGCGGCAAGGGCGACACCACGGTCCACGTCAAGGACGAACTGTCCGGGCACGGGCGCGTGGTGCTCACCGCGACCAACCGCACCGAGTACGCGTGGGAGGGCGGGCGGATCACCGAACTGGACCCCGAGCCCTCCCGGTTCACCGGCGCCCTCGTCAAGGGCCTGCGCAGCGGCGAGGCGGACCGTGACCGGGACGGCGTGATCAGCGTCCACGAAATGTACGACTACGTGTACGAGGAACTGCGGGACGCCGGTGTCCGGCAGCGCCCGCAGATGTGGGCCGAGCTGGAGCACCGCGTCGTGGTGGCACGATCGGCTCTGCCCGCCCTGCCGCCAGGCCCCGGCCCCGGCCCGCGCCCGGAGGGAGAGGAACCCGCCCCGGCCTCCGCGCCCACGGTGCCGGAGTCCGCACCCGCTCCCGTCCTCCCACGGCCCCGGCCCGCGCCGGCGACGCTGCTGCTGCCGCTCACCGAGGCGCTGGCCGGGCTGCCGTGCATGCAGGACGCCGTGGGGCGGCAGCAGTTCGCCACCATGCTGGGGGAGTTCCTGGCCCGGCGGATCGATCTGCGGGGCGTCCGGCAACGGGAGGACGTGGTCGCGATCGCGCGGGCCGCCCTGAACCAGGAGGGCGGGCAGAGCGCGCTGCTGTCGACGGTCGAGCTCTTCGAGGGGCCGGAGGCCGCCGCCGAGGTGGGGCACCGTCTCCGGCCGGAAGGGGACCCGGCAGGACCGGCCGGGGGGCGGAGCTGAGGCCCGGACCGGGGGCCCGGCCGGGAGCCAGGCCGGGCGGAGACTCCTGCACCCCTGGCTGACCCGCGGCTCAACTCGCCCCTGTGTCAACCGTTTACAACGGGGACAGGCGGCGATACCGTCCCCCACGGACGAGGTGGGAGCGCTCCCATATCTTTGGTGGACCGGAACCCGCCGCTGGGGACTGCCACCTCGTCCGCCCGCTCCCTGCACGGTCCGTCCACCCCACAGCCGCGGACAGGTGTGACATGACTACGGCAAACTGGGGGAGTGCGGCCGCTTCCCGGCCCGTGCTCCCCGCCCGCAGCACAGCCCTCTTCCTGTTCCTGGTCTCCCTGCTCGCCACGATCCCGGCCATCGGCCTGGCTCTGACGGCGGGCGCCGAGGCGGAATCCCGTGGCACACAGCTGAATCCCGGTAGTCGCACCTTCCTGTGCCGCGCAGAGGGGACCGGCATCCTGTGGAGCCACGCGGCCTCCCCCGGAGCCCGGAACATGACGGTCCGCTATGCCGTGGACCATCACACCGGCTCCCCCGACCCGGAGGAAAGAGCCGCATACGGCCACGTGATCTCCGACCCCGGCGGGGACAGCGCGACGCCCTTGCCCTGCCGTGCCGGCTGACCCCCGCTGGCGGCCGGCACCGGGGGCATGTCCGACGGTCATCGGTGCCACCCGCCCTGCCGCTCGCCCCACACCTCTCCCGACCACTCCAGTCGGCGACGGAAGCGCGTCGCGTCCCCGCCCTCGGATCCGCGCGGCGAGCGAAGGAGTCCCCCTCGACCCCTCGACCCCTCGACGGGAGACGGGCCGAAGCAGCGGGGCCGGAGGAGAGGGGTGGGCCGGAGGAGAGGGGCGGGCCGGAGGAGCTTCTCCACGGAGAAGGCGGGTCCGGATCGCGCCCGGACCCGCCTCGACCACCTGCGTCAGCTCAGCAGTTCCACCTCCGTCAGTGCCGCCTCACCGCTCAGCACCAGCCGGTAATGACCGTAGGCCTTCGGCTTGTCCACCGAGAACGCGCGGGTCTGGCGGTCCCAGCGGAACGTCTCGTCCGTCCGCCGGTCCAGGTCCGTCCACGTCGTTCCGTCGGCCGAACCCTGCAGCACCCAGCCCGTGGGGGCCGTGGTGTGGTCCGAGGAGGTCAGCGTGTACTGCACCGCCGCGGTCCCACCGGTGACGGGGAGCTCCACCGTGGACACGGTGGCGCCGGTCGCCGACGTGTCGTCGAACAGCGCGCCGTCGCCCTTGAGCGTGTCCGCGCGGGGCGTGGGCACCTCGTCGTCCTGGGTGATCGACACGGGCGCCGCGTTCCTGCCCGTGCCCCACGACGAAGGACGCGGGCCCATGTCGAACTCCAGGACACCGCCCCGGGCGATCACCGAGTGCGGCAGCGAAGTGGAGTTCCAGCGCTTGCCGTTGACCTTCAGCCCTTGCACGTAGACGTTCTTCGCGCTGTTCTTCGGGGCCTTGACGACCAGATCGCGGCCGTTCTCCAGGTGCACGGTCACCTTCGCGAACAGCGGGGAGCCGATGGCGTACTCGCCGCTGCCCATGACCAGCGGGTAGAAGCCGAGCGAGGAGAACAGGTACCAGGCCGACTGCTCGCCGTTGTCCTCGTCACCGTGGTAGCCCTGGCCGATCTCGCTGCCCGTGTAGAGGCGGGACAGCACCTCGCGCACGCTCGCCTGGGTCTTCCAGGGCTGCCCGGCCGCGTCGTACATGTACAGCGCGTGGTGGGCGACCTGGTTGGAGTGGCCGTACATGCCCATCCGGACGTCCCGCGCCTCGATCATCTCGTGGATGACACCGCCGTAGGAGCCCTTGAGCTCCGGAGAGGCCGTCTCCGGTGTGGACAGGTACGCGTCGAGCTTGTCCCCGAGTGCCGCGCGGCCGCCGTACAGGTTGGCCAGACCGCGGCTGTCCTGCGCGGCGGTGAAGGCGTAGCCCCAGCCGTTGGTCTCGGTGTAGTCGTAGCCCCAGATCCGCGGGTCGTACGTCGAGGACTCCACCCGCCAGTCGCCCTGGAGGTTCCGGCCCTGGAAGAACCCGGCCTCGGAGTCGAAGAGGTTGACGTAGTCCTGCGCGCGGTCGAGGAAGTACGCGGAGTCGTCCTTGTAGCGCCGCTCGCCGGTCTTCCGGTAGAGGGCCTCGCCCATCTTCGCGATGCCGTAGTCGTTGAGGTACCCCTCGAGCGCCCACGACAGGCCCTCGTGCGTCTCGGTGCTGGTGTAGCCGAGGAACGGCGAGGTCGCCATGCCCTTGCGGCCCACCCCCGAGGACGGCGGTACGACGGTGGCGTTCTTCAGCGCCGCGTCGTAGGCGGCCTCCGCGTCGAAGTCGACGCCCTTGACGTACGCGTCCGCGAACGCGACGTCCGAGGAGGTGCCGGTCATCAGGTCGGCGTAGCCGGGGGAGGACCAGCGGGAGGTCCAGCCGCCGTCCTTGTAGTGCTGCACGAAGCCGTCGACCAGTTCACCGGCCTTGGACGGGGTCAGGAAGGAGTACGCGGGCCAGGTGGTCCGGTAGGTGTCCCAGAAGCCGTTGTTGACGTACACCTTGCCGTCCACGATCTTCGCGCCGGTGTGCGTCGGGGTGTCCTGCCGCTCCATCCGGGAGAACGGCGAGGCGTACCGGTACGTCCCGTCGACCTTCTCGTGGCCCGCGTTCGGGTACAGGTACAGCCGGTAGAGGCTGGAGTAGAGCGTGGTCAGCTGGTCCGGCGTGGCGCCCTCCACCTCGACCTTGCCGAGGAGCCTGTCCCACTGGCGTCGGGCGTCCCGCCTGACCTTGTCGAACGAGGTGCCGGCGCCGATCTCCTGGCGCAGGTTGTCCTTCGCCTGGTCGACGCCGATCAGGGACGTGGCCATGCGCAGGGTGACCGTGCGGTTCTCGCCCGCGTCGAAGCGCAGATGGCCCCGGACGCCCTCGGCGCCGCCGTCGGTGACCTTCCGGTCGAACTCGCCGTACACGAACATCCGGGTCGCGCCCGTGGACAGCCCGGACTTGACGTCGGACCAGCCGGTGAAGGTGCCGTTCTCCCGGTCGAGGGTGAGTCCGGCCCGGTCCGTGTCGTTCTCGTCGCCGGCGTTGTCGAACAGGACGCTCGCGTCGTCACCGGGGAAGGTGAAGCGCATCATCGCGGCATGGTCCGTCGGCGCCATCTCGGCCTTCACGCCGTTCTCGAACCGCACGCCGTAGTAGTACGGCCGCGCGGTCTCGTTCTCGTGCCGGAAGGCCAGCTCGCGCGCCTCACGGCCGGTGTCCGGGGTGCCGGAGGCGGCCGAGGGCATCACCTGGAAGGTCTGCCGGTCGCCCATCCAGGGGCTGGGCTCGTGGCTCGCGCTGAACGCCTGGATCGTCGTCAGGTTGTCGTCGTTGTTGCCGCTCGCGTAGTCGTACAGCCAGCTCGTCGACCTGGCGTTGGTGACCGGGGTCCAGAAGTTGAAGCCGTGCGGAACGGCCGTCGCGGGGAAGGTGTTGCCGCGTGAGAAGCCGCCGCTGGAGTTGGTGCCCCGGGTCGTCACCGCGTAGTCGGACAGATGGGCCTTCGGCCGCTCGGGCTTCACCGGCTTCAGCGCCACGTCGTCCAGCCAGCCGCGGAACTTCGCCGGGCCCTTGGCGGAGTCGTAGGCCACCAGGATCCGGTCGACGGTCTTGCCGGCGGCCACCGAGCCGATCGCGGAACGCACGCTGTTCCACTGGTTGACGTACAGCACCTTGGAGTCGCCCTGGCCGCGCGGCGACAGCGGGAAGCCGTGCTGGTCCGTCGCCCTCAGACCGCTCAGGTGGGTGCCGTCGGTGAAGGCCAGGTCGACGGAGACGTTCGTGGCGTCGTAGTCGAGGTCGCGGTCCGCCATCGACGGGAAGATCTTGTACGACAGCTCCGTGCGGCGCTCGACCTTCACATTCACGTCGAAGATCTTGTTGTACGAGTACGCCCGGCCCTTCGTGGTGTGCCGGCCCGCGTAGCGCAGGGCCCGCTTGCCGGTGAAGCCGGCGTCCGCCTTCGCGGTCGGCGAGCCGGCCGGGCCGCGGTCGACGAGCGAGAGCATGTCCTGCGGTATGGGGTCGGCGATACCGGTCGAGAGCTGGATCTCGGCGAGCTGGAGGGCGTCGCGCGCCCCGTTGTTCCTGGTGAAGTCCACCCGCCAGTGCCGGAACTCGGCCGCCTCGGCGAGATCGTACGTCCTGGTCTCGAATCGCTCAGGGAAGGACTCCCCGGAGCGGGTGTCCAGGGTCTGCCAGTCCTCGCCGTCCGCGGAGCCCTTCAGCGTCCAGTCCACGGGGTCGCGCTCGTCGTGGTCGTTGGCCGAGGTGAGGGCGTACTTGACGATCTTCGCCGGCTCGTCCAGCTCGAACTCGATCCAGCCGGTCGGCGCGAAGGTCAGCCACTTGGTGGCGGGCTCACCGTCGAAGAGGTTCCCCTTCACCTCCTTCGCGCCGGTGTTCTCCCCGCTGGCCCGGATGTCCGTGACATGGTCGGTGACATTGCCCGGGATGCCGGACGTGAACCCTCCGTCCACCCCCGAGGCGCGCTTGTCGCCGCCCCGTGTGGTGTCCACGGTGTTCAGCCAGTCCGGAGCGGGCTGGCCGGCCTCGAAGGACGAGGCGAACTCCCGGTCGGCCTTCTTCGGCGCCGTGGGCAGGGCGACCGCGACGCCCTGGGAGCCCGCGGCCACAGCAAAGGCGGTCGCCGCGACGACCGCCGTTCCCCATCTGTGCCGAACCCTTGGTTGCATACGCGAGCTCCCTCTCTGCGCCGGACAACGTTGTCAATCGAGATGCGCAAGGACCAGTAGTGGGCCAAGTGCACCGTGATGTCAAGGGGGTTGAATGCGGCCTCCGGGGCGGGCGGCGGGGATTTCTCCGCTGGGCAGCGCGACGGGGGCTCATCTTTCCGTGAGGTCTCAACTCGGAAAAGACCGGAGGGGAACCCTGCATTCGATCTTGCTCCGTCGGCGGGAAGTGGACTATACCTGTCGGCACTCCGGGGCATCTTCACCGCACCCGACCCTGTACGGCCGCACTTCCCGCACGACCCTGCGTGACCCGAACGCGGTGCCGGTAAGGATCCGGTTCACCGCCTGAGTCCTGGAGAAGGCGAGGACTTGAGCATGGGATCCAATTCCGGCGTGAACAACGAAACCGAGAACAATGGCACCGGTGACTCCGGCACGGCCGGCGTGGGACGCCGCGCACTGATCAGGCGGTCCGCCGCACTCGGTCTGGCGTCCGTCCCGGCGATGAGCTTCCTCTCCGCCTGCGCCAGCGGGGGCGGGGACGGCGACTCCGGAGGGAACGAGGGCAAGAAGTCCGAATCCAACCCGTTCGGCGTCAAGGAAGGCAGCAAACTCGACGTCGTCATCTTCAAGGGCGGCTACGGCGACGACTACGCCAAGGCGTGGGAGGCCGACTTCGAGAAGAAGCATGGCGTCACGTCCGTGCACACCGGCACCCAGGAGATCACCGGCAAGCTCCAGCCGCGGTTCAACGCCGGCAATCCGCCGGACCTCGTCGACGACTCCGGCGCCCAGCAGATCCCGATCGACGTACTGCACAAGAACGGCCAGCTCCTCGACCTCGCCGAGGTGCTGGACGCCCCGTCGGTCGACGACCCGGACGTGAAGGTCCGCGACACCCTCATCCCCGGCACGCTGGACGCCGGCATGCAGGAGGGCAAGGTCGTCGCCCTCAACTACATCTACACGGTGTGGGGGCTGTGGTACTCCGGCAAGCTCTTCGAGGAGAAGGGCTGGGAGGCGCCCAAGACCTGGGACGACTTCCTCGCCCTGTGCAAGGACGCCAAGGCCCAGGGCATAGGCGGCCTCGCCCACCAGGGCAAGTACCCGTACTACATCAACGTCGCCATCATGGACCTGATCGCCAAGAAGGGCGGCCTGGACGCCATGAAGGCGATCGACAACCTCGACCCCAAGGCGTTCGTCGGCTCCGACGCCGCCACCGAGGCCATCGAGGCCATCTACGAGGTCGTCGAGAAGGGCTATCTGATGCCCGGTACGAACGGCCTGACCCACACCGAGTCGCAGACCCGCTGGAACCAGTACAAGGCCGCCTTCATCACCAGCGGCTCCTGGCTCGAGAACGAGCAGCTCAAGACGACGCCCGAGGACTTCGACATGAAGTTCCTGCCGATGCCGCTGCTGCCCGGCAGCGCACTGCCCTTCGAGGCGATCCGGGCCGGCTCCGGTGAGCCCTTCATCATCCCGTCCAAGGCCAAGAACCTCCCCGCGGCCAAGGAGTTCATGCGGCGGATGCTCTCCAGGAAGTGGTCGACCATCTTCGCCAAGGAGGCGAACTCGCTGACCATCCTCAAGGACGGCGTCGACCGGGACGTGAAGCTGCGGCCGGGCACCCAGTCCACCGTCGAGGCCTCCGAGGCGGCCGGCGACAACACCTTCCGCTTCCTGTACACCGAGTGGTACAGCGAGATGGGCACCGCCATCGAGAACGCGTCCAACGAGCTGATGGCCAGGCGCATTCAGCCCAGGGAATGGCTCAAGCGCGCCCAGGCCGCGGTCGACAAGCAGGCCAAGGACCCGGCATCGAAGAAGAACCGCCGCGACTGATCTCGCTCGACCGACGGCCGCCGCGGGCCGGGACGACCCCCGGCCCGCGGCCGCCAGACCCAGGGGCAGGAACGCCATGCGCAAAGGGCAGCACCGGTTCGTCGCGGGATTTCTCCTCTTTCCCGTGGCGCTCTACCTGATCTTCGTGATCTGGCCGTACATCCAGACCTTCGGTTATTCACTGACCGACTGGAAAGGCCAGTCGCAGAGCTTCGACTTCGTCGGCCTGGACAACTACACCGCGTTGCTCGAGGACGACATCTTCATGGGTGCCGTCTGGCACAACATCCTGTTCCTGGTGTTCATCCCGGTGATCACCATTCTGCTCGCGCTGTTCTTCGCCTTCATGCTGAACGCGGGCGGACGCGGGCGTTCCGGAGGGGTCTTTGGAGTCGCCGGATCGAAGTACTACCGGGTCGTCTATTTCTTCCCCCAGGTCCTGTCCCTGGCGATCCTGGCCGTGCTTTTCGGAGCGGTCTACCGCAGCGACGGCGGCGGCATGCTCAACGGCGCCCTGATCGAACTCGGACTGGTCGACAGCCAGAGTCCCGTGGAATGGCTCAACGAGCCGAACGTCGTGCTGTGGGCCCTCATGGCGGTCGTCGTCTGGCACGGCGTCGGCTTCTACCTGGTGCTCTTCTCCGCCGCCATGCAGTCCATCCCGCGGGACATCTACGAGGCCGCCCTGATCGACGGGGCCAGCCGCACCCAGTCCTTCTTCCGCATCACCCTGCCCCTGCTCTGGGACTCCGTGCAGACCGCCTGGGTCTATCTCGGCATCGCGGCGATGGACATGTTCATCCTGGTGTCCACCATGACCGCCGGCGACTACGGCGGCGGACCGGATCACCACAGCGAGGTCATGTCGACCGTGATGATGCGCAACTTCCTGTTGTACGGCCGGAGCGGCTATGCCTGCGCCATGGGCGTGGTCATGCTGCTCCTCACCCTGATCGTGTCCGTGGTCATGCTGCGCGCCACCCGTCGCGAGCGCATCGAGTTCTGAGGCGGAACAACGACGATGAGCGCACCTCTCAAGGAATCCGCCCCCACCGGGGGCCCCACCCCGCCCCCGCCGCCGGTGAGCAAGGGCGACCACCGCCCCGGCGACCGGCGCGGCGAAGGCGTCGTGCTGAACGTCTTCTCGCACGGCTTCCTCGCCGTGTGGGCGGTGCTGATCGTGCTGCCGCTGCTGTGGCTGGTGCTCAGCTCCTTCCGGACCGACGCGCAGATCGGCGGCTCCGCCTTCGGCTGGCCGCGGAACTGGGACCTGGGTGTCTTCTCCCGCGCCTGGGAGAAGGGCATCGGCGACTACTTCACCAGCACCGTCATCGTGCTCGTCATCTCCGTGCCGCTGACGATGCTGCTCGGATCGATGGCGGCCTATGTGCTGGCCCGCTACGAGTTCCGGGGCAACCGCCTGCTGTACTACTTCTTCGTCGCGGGCGCGATGTTCCCCGTCTTCCTGGCGCTGGTGCCGCTGTTCTTCATGGTCAAGCGGCTGGACATGCTGAACACCTACCACGGCCTGGCCCTGGTGTACGTGGCCTACTCGCTGCCGTTCACGGTCTTCTTCATGCACGCCTTCTTCCGGACCCTGCCCACGGCGGTCTTCGAGGCGGCGATCCTCGACGGGGCCTCGCACACCCGGACCTTCTTCCAGGTGATGATGCCGATGGCCAAGCCGGGTCTGCTGAGCGTCGGCATCTTCAACACACTGGGCCAGTGGAACCAGTACATCCTGCCGACGGTGCTGATGCAGCCGCAGAGCGGTGACGATCCGGAACGCTATGTGCTGACCCAGGGGCTCATCCAGCTCCAGCAGCAGCAGGGGTACGCCTCCGACCTTCCCGTGCTCTTCGCCGGTGTGACCATCGCCATGGTTCCCATGCTCGTGGTCTATCTCTCCTTCCAGCGGCAGGTGCAGGCCGGCCTCACGTCCGCGACCTTGAAGTAACGCTCCGGCACCGTCGTTCACACGCCGCTCCCGCACCGGGGAGTGGCGTGTCCAGGTGTGTCCATGTACCCGGAAACGGTTCAACCTCTTGACGGGAGGCGACCCGAACGGCTCATCTTAGAGTTCACTAGTTGGACAGAGAGGGGCCTCATCGATGCGGCCCCCGCGCGCAGGAGGTCGTCGTGGAGACTCCGGGGTCGCAGTCGTCGCTGCACCGGGCCAACCTTGAGCGGGTCGTTCGAGCAGTACGTCTTGCGGGTTCCCTCACCCAGGCAGAGATCGCGAGGACGACCGGCCTGTCCGCGGCCACGGTCTCCAATATCGTGCGGGAACTGAAGGACCGCGGCACGGTGGAGGTCACCCCGACGTCGTCGGGCGGACGAAGGGCTCGCGCCGTCTCGCTGAGCGGGGACGCCGGCATCGTCATCGGGGTCGATTTCGGCCATACCCATCTGCGGGTCGCGGTCGGGAACCTCGCGCACCAGGTGCTGGCCGAGGAGTCCGAGCCGCTGGATGTGGACGCCTCCTCGACGCAGGGTTTCGACCGGGCCGAGCAGCTGGTCAGCCGGCTGATCGAAGCGACCGGCGTGGACCGGTCCAAGATCGCGGGAGTGGGCCTCGGGGTACCCGGCCCGATCGACGTGGAGTCCGGCACGCTGGGCTCGACCGCGATCCTGCCCGGCTGGACCGGCACCAAGCCCGCCGAGGAGCTGCGGGGGCGGCTCGGCGTGCCGGTGCACGTGGACAACGACGCCAACCTCGGCGCCCTCGGCGAGATGGTCTGGGGCAGCGGCCGGGGCGTGCGCGACCTGGCCTACATCAAGGTCGCGAGCGGTGTCGGCGCGGGCTTGGTGATCAGCGGCAAGATCTATCGCGGACCGGGCGGCACCGCGGGTGAGATCGGACACATTACACTCGATGAATCCGGCCCCGTGTGCCGCTGCGGCAACCGTGGCTGTCTGGAGACGTTCACGGCGGCGCGCTACGTGCTTCCGCTGCTCCAGCCCGGTTACGGCACCGATCTGACGATGGAGGGCGTCGTCAGGCTGGCGCGGGACGGTGACCCGGGCTGTCGTCGCGTGATCGCCGACGTCGGCCGTCACATCGGCAGTGGAGTCGCCAATCTCTGCAACTTGTTGAACCCGAGCAGGGTCGTCCTCGGTGGTGATCTCGCCGAGGCCGGGGAGCTCGTGCTCGGGCCGATCCGGGAGTCCGTGAGCCGCTACGCGATCCCCAGTGCGGCACGTCAACTCTCCGTTCTCCCAGGGGCACTTGGGGGCCGTGCGGAGGTGCTCGGAGCGCTCGCCCTCGCACTGAGCGAGATGGGCGATTCAGCCCTTTTGGAGGGTACTGCGACGGGGTCACTCACCGCCGCCAGCCCTGCCTTCACTTAGAGAACGGATGGCACCGTTGCCATCTCGTTAAGGATTTACTTCTTGACGTCGCACGTGTGGCCGAGTTGACTTCCAGCCACCTCGGCCGCAAGGACGCGGCCTCGTCAGGGAGGTTTCTGAATGAACACGCGTATGCGTCGCATTGCCTTTGCCGTCGCCGCCGGTGCGATGGCCGTGTCGCTCGCCGCTTGTGGCAGCGCCGCCGAGTCCGGCGACAAGAAGGAGTCCGGTGACTCCGCCGCCAAGGGCGACGACATCAAGGTCGGTCTGCTCCTGCCGGAGAACCAGACCGCGCGGTACGAGAAGTTCGACAAGCCCTTGATCGAGAAGAAGGTCAAGGAGCTCACGAACAACAAGGGCGAGGTCGTCTACGCCAACGCCAAGCAGGACGCCAGCCTGCAGAACCAGCAGGTCGACACGATGATCACCAACAAGGTGGACGTCCTCATCGTGGACGCGGTCGACGCCAAGGCCATCGCCGGCTCGGTGAAGAAGGCCAAGGACGCCGGCATCCCGGTCGTGGCCTTCGACCGCCTCGCCGAGGGTCCGATCGACGCCTACACCTCGTTCGACAACGTGACCGTCGGCAAGACGCAGGGCGAGGCCCTGCTGGAGGCGCTGGGCGACAAGGCCAAGGACGGCCAGATCGTCATGATGAACGGCTCCTCCACCGACCCGAACGCCGCCCTGTTCAAGGAGGGCGCCCACTCCGTCCTCGACGGCAAGGTGAAGGTCGGCCGCGAGTACGACACCAAGGAGTGGAAGCCGGAGAACGCCAACGCCAACATGGAGGGCGCCATCTCCGCCCTCGGCAAGGACAAGATCGTCGGCGTCTACTCCGCCAACGACGGCATGGCGGGCGGCATCATCACCGCCCTGAAGGCCGCCGGCATCGCCGACATCCCGGTCACCGGCCAGGACGCCGAGCTCGCGGGTGTGCAGCGCATCGTCACCGGTGAGCAGTTCATGAGCGTCTACAAGCCGTTCCCGCAGGAGGCGAACGTCGCCGCGGAGCTGGCCGTCCTGCTCGCCCAGGGCAAGTCGCTGGACTCCGTCGCCAAGGACAAGGTCGACAGCCCCACCACCAAGGGTGTCCCGTCCGTCCTCGTCCCGGTCATCTCGCTGACCCAGGAGAACATCAACGACACCGTGATCAAGGACGGCATCTACACCGTCCAGGAGATCTGCACCGACAAGTACAAGGCCGCCTGCGACAAGATCGGCCTCAAGTAAGCAGTCCCCGAGTCCCGTGACATGAGGGAGTCCGCGACCCGGACTCCCTCCCGGGACCGACTGCCACGCGCTTCCGCCGGCGCCCCGTACACAACAGCCCCGCAAGCTAAGCGGGGCGCCGGACGGAACACCCCCCAATTTTCTGCCCAACCTCCCGCCGGGTCAGGCGGCGAAGGAGAGTGGTTCACGTGTCCGCTACGCCCGTGCTGGCGTTGCGCGGGGTCTCCAAGCGGTTCGGTGCCGTCCAGGCGCTCACCGACGTAGAGCTTGAGGTCCACGCCGGTGAGGTGGTCGCCCTGGTGGGCGACAACGGCGCCGGTAAGTCCACGCTGGTCAAGACCATCGCCGGCGTGCACCCCATCGATGAGGGTGTCATCGAATGGGACGGCAAGACCGTCCAGATCAACCGGCCGCACGACGCCCAGAACCTGGGCATCGCGACGGTCTACCAGGACCTCGCGCTGTGCGACAACATCGATGTCGTCGGCAACCTCTACCTGGGCCGGGAGCTCCGCAGGCGCGGCGTCCTGGACGAGGTGGAGATGGAGCGCCGCTCCCGCGAGCTCCTCGACACGCTCTCGATCCGCATCCCCAGCGTCCGGATCCCGATCGCGTCCCTCTCCGGAGGCCAGCGCCAGGTCGTGGCCATCGCCCGGTCCATGCTCGGCGAGCCCAAGCTGGTGATCCTCGACGAGCCCACCGCCGCCCTCGGTGTCGAGCAGACCGCGCAGGTCCTCGACCTGGTCGAGCGGCTGCGCGAGCGCGGTCACGCGGTCATCCTCATCAGCCACAACATGGCCGATGTGAAGGCCGTGGCGGACAAGGTCGCGGTTCTGCGCCTCGGGCGCAACAACGGCGTCTTCGAGGTCAAGTCGACCTCGCAGGAAGAGATCATCTCCGCCATCACGGGCGCCACGGACAATGCCGTGACCCGTCGCGCGGCGCGCACCAATGGGGAGATCAAGAAGTGAGCACCGAAAAGACCTCCGGCTCCGTCGAGGAGCACGTCGTGGAGAACCCAGAGGCGGCCGCCGCCGCGGTCACCGTGGTCGACCCCCGGCTGCTGGTCCGCGAGCAGGGCCTGCTGGGTTACTGGAACGAGTTCAAGCGGAAGATGAAGGCGGGTGACCTCGGCTCCATCCCCGTCGTGGTCGGCCTGCTGATCATCTGGGGCATCTTCACCGGCCTGAACTCCAACTTCCTCACCGCCGGCAACTTCTCCGACATGTCCGTCGCCATGGTCGGCACGGGCATGATCGCCGTCGGTATCGTCTTCGTCCTGCTGCTCGGCGAGATCGACCTGTCGGTCGGCTCGGTCAGCGGTGTCGCGGGCGCCGCCTTCGCGGTCATGAGCGTCACCCACGGGATGAACGAGATCCTGGCCCTGGTACTGGCGATCCTCACCGGCACGGTGGCGGGTGCCCTCCACGGCTTCATCTTCGCCCGCATCGGCGTCCCGGCGTTCGCCGTGACCCTGGCAGGACTGCTGTTCTGGCAGGGCTTCATGCTGCAGATCCTCGGCAGCAACGGCACCATCAACCTGGACTCCGACGGCCTGGTCGTCAAGCTGACCAGCTACTACTTCAGCGATGTGGCCGCCGCCTACGGCCTGGCGATCGCGGCGACCGTGGGGTACTTCCTCCTCGCGTTCTTCGACAACCGCCGCCGTGAGGCCGCCGGGGTGCCCTCCCGCCCGCTGAACGAGATCATCGTGCGGACCGTACTGCTGGCGATCCTGGCCTTCGCCGTCGCGATCGTCTTCAACCAGTACAAGGGCCTGCCGCTGGCCGTGGTGATCTTCCTCGCCTTCCTGGTCCTCACGGACTTCGTGCTGCGCCGCACCGCCTACGGCCGCAAGGTCTTCGCGCTCGGTGGCAGTGTCGAGGCGTCCCGCCGCGCCGGCATCAACGTGGAGATGGTCCGGATCTCGGTCTTCGCGATCGCCGGTACCTTCGCCGCGATCGGCGGTCTGTTCGTCGCCTCGAAGATCGCCTCCGCGAACCAGGGCGCGGGCACCGGTGAGTTCCTGATGAACGTCATCGCCGCGGCCGTCATCGGTGGCACGTCGCTCTTCGGTGGACGCGGCCGCACCTGGGACGCGCTGCTCGGTGTGATGGTCATCATCTCGATCACGTACGGTCTGGCGCTGGAGGGTATCGCCTCGCCGGTGCAGTACATGATCACCGGTGGTGTGCTGCTGGCGACCGTCGTCATCGACGCGGTCACCCGGAGGACGCAGAAGACGGCGGGGCGCGCGTAGGACGCCCGGCGCGGGCCGGTTGCGGCTGGTCGCGCCCACGCGGCGGAGCCGCATGTCGATACCGTCCCGCGCCCCTGGGTGTGCTCCTGTTGCCCGGTGCCTTCGAGGCGCCGGGCAACAGGCGTGTCGTAGGACGTACGCATCCGGGTACCGGTGATCGGGTGACGCATGACGCACGGCCCGTAGACCGATCGGTTGAGCGGAACATTAGACTCGTCCCGCCCGGGAACAGCTCGATCAGCTCTATTGCAAGGAGGCACGGGTGCCGCTGCTGACCCGCATCAGGGGACCGCGCGATCTGGACCGGCTCAGCCCGGAGGAGCTCGACCGGCTGGCCGGGGAGATCCGGACCTTCCTCGTCGACGCGGTCTCCAAGACCGGCGGCCACCTCGGCCCCAACCTCGGCGTGGTGGAGCTCACCATCGCCCTGCACCGCGTCTTCGAGTCGCCCAGGGACAAGGTGCTCTGGGACACCGGACACCAGTCCTACGTCCACAAGCTGCTGACCGGCCGGCAGGACTTCTCCAGACTGAAGATGAAGGGCGGCCTGTCCGGCTACCCCTCGCAGAGCGAGTCCGAGCACGACGTCATCGAGAACAGCCACGCCTCCACCGTCCTCGGCTGGGCCGACGGCATCGCCAAGGCCAACCAGATCAAGAAGAGCGACAGCCACGTCGTGGCCGTCATCGGTGACGGCGCGCTCACCGGAGGCATGGCCTGGGAGGCGCTGAACAACATCGCCGACGCCAAGGACCGCCCGCTCGTCATCGTCGTCAACGACAACGAGCGCTCCTACTCGCCCACCATCGGCGGCCTCGCGAACCACCTCGCGACCCTGCGCACCACCGACGGCTACGAGCGCTTCCTGACCCGGACCAAGGACCTCCTGGAGCGCACCCCGGTCGTCGGCAAGCCCCTCTTCGACACGCTGCACGGCGCCAAGAAGGGCCTGAAGGACTTCATCGCCCCGCAGGGCATGTTCGAGGACCTCGGCCTGAAGTACGTCGGCCCCATCGACGGCCACGACATCGAGGCCCTGGAGTCCGCCCTGACCCGCGCCAAGCGCTTCGGCGGCCCGGTGATCGTGCACTGCCTCACCGAGAAGGGCCGCGGCTACCAGCCGGCCCTCCAGGACGAGGCCGACCGCTTCCACGCCGTCGGCAAGATCCACCCCGACACGGGCCTGCCGATCGCCAGCTCCGGCGCCGACTGGACGAGCGTCTTCGGCGAGGAGATGGTGAAACTCGGCGAGGAGCGCGAGGACCTCGTCGCCATCACCGCCGCCATGCTCCAGCCGGTCGGCCTCGACAAGTTCGCCAAGCGCTTCCCCGACCGGGTCTACGACGTCGGCATCGCCGAACAGCACGGCGCCGTCTCCGCGGCCGGCCTGGCCCACGCCGGGGTGCACCCCGTCTTCGCGGTGTACGCCACCTTCCTCAACCGCGCCTTCGACCAGGTGCTGATGGATGTGGCCCTGCACAAGTGCGGCGTGACCTTCGTGCTCGACCGGGCTGGTGTCACCGGCACCGACGGCGCCTCCCACAACGGCATGTGGGACATGTCGATCCTCCAGGTCGTCCCCGGCCTGCGGCTCGCCGCCCCGCGCGACGCCGACCAGGTCCGCGCCCAGCTGCGCGAGGCCACCGCGGTCGACGACGCCCCCACCGTGGTGCGCTTCTCCAAGGGCGCCGTCGGACCCGCCGTGCCCGCCGTGGGCCGCGTCGGCGGCATGGACGTGCTGCGTGAGCCCGGCACCGACACGCCCGACGTGCTGCTGGTCTCCGTCGGAGCGCTCGCGCCGATGTGCCTGGAGATCGCCGGGCTGCTGGACCGGCAGGGCATCTCCACCACCGTCGTCGACCCGCGCTGGGTCAAGCCCGTCGACGAGGCGATGGCGCCCCTCGCCGAGAAGCACCGGGTCGTGGTCACCGTCGAGGACAACTCGCGCGTCGGCGGTGTCGGCTCGACGATCGCCCAGGCGCTGCGCGACGCCGGTGTGGACGTACCGCTGCGCGACTTCGGTATCCCGCCGCGCTTCCTCGACCACGCCTCGCGCGCCGAGGTCCTGGCCGAGATCGGGCTGACCGCCCCCGACATCGCCCGCCAGGTCACCGGCCTGGTGGCGAAGCTCGACGGGAAGTACGCGCGCTCCTCCGCGGACGTCGTGGACTCGGTGGAGCCCGCCCGGGACTGACCTTCCCCACGCGTCGTCCGGATGGGCCGTGCGCGCCACCGTGAAGAGTGGCGCGCACGGCCCGACCGCGTGAAAACGCCCGCGCCGGGGCATACGTCCTGCGCCCCCTCTCGATCATGTCGAGGACGACAAGCGTGGGAGGTACCCGTGACAAGCCCTCTTTTCCGGACGAAGCAGGTAGAGCAGTCCATCCGTGACACGGAGGAACCTGAGCACGCGCTCAGGAAATCCCTGTCCGCGCTGGATCTGACCGTCTTCGGCGTCGGTGTCATCATCGGCACCGGCATCTTCGTCCTCACCGGTACGGTCGCCAAGGACAATGCCGGGCCGGCCACCGCACTGGCCTTCGTGGTGGCCGGTGTCGTCTGCGCGCTCGCCGCGCTCTGCTACGCCGAGTTCGCCTCCACCGTGCCGGTCGCGGGTTCCGCCTACACGTTCTCCTACGCCTCCCTGGGTGAGCTGCCCGCCTGGATCATCGGCTGGGACCTGGTGCTGGAGTTCGCGCTCGGCACGGCGGTGGTGGCCGTCGGCTGGTCGGGGTACATCCAGTCGCTCATGGACAACGCGGGCTGGCAGATGCCCGCGGCGCTCGGCAGCCGCGAGGGCTCCGACGTCTTCGGGTTCGACATCCTCGCCGCCGTCCTGGTGCTGGTGCTCACCGGCATCCTCGTCCTCGGCATGAAGCTGTCCGCCCGCGTCACCTCGCTCGTCGTCGCCATCAAGGTGACCGTGGTCCTCGTGGTGATCATCGCGGGGGCCTTCTTCATCACCAAGGACAACTACGACCCGTTCATCCCGGACTCCAAGCCCGTGCCGGCCGGTGAGAGCCTCAATTCCCCGCTCATCCAGCTGATGTTCGGCTGGGCACCGTCGAACTTCGGCGTGATGGGCATCTTCACCGCCGCCTCGGTGGTGTTCTTCGCCTTCATCGGCTTCGACATCGTCGCCACGGCCGCCGAGGAGACCAAGAACCCGCAGCGCGACATGCCGCGCGGCATCCTCGGCTCCCTGTTCATCTGCACCGTGCTGTACGTGCTGGTGTCGCTCGTCGTCACCGGTATGCAGCACTACAGCGAACTGTCCGTGGACGCCCCGCTGGCGGACGCGTTCAAGGCGACCGGGCATCCGTGGTTCGCCGGCTTCATCAGCTTCGGGGCCGCCGTCGGCCTGACGACCGTGTGCATGATCCTGCTGCTCGGCCAGACCCGCGTCTTCTTCGCGATGAGCCGCGACGGCCTGCTGCCGAGGTTCTTCTCCCGGGTCCACCCCCGGTTCAGGACCCCGCACCGGCCGACGATCCTGCTCGGTGTCGTCATCGCGATCCTCGCCGGCTTCACCCCGCTGAACGAGCTCGCCGCGCTGGTGAACATCGGCACCCTGTTCGCCTTCGTCATCGTCGCGATCAGCGTGGTCATCCTCCGCAGGACCCGCCCCGACCTGCACCGGGCGTTCCGCACCCCCTGGGTGCCCGTGCTGCCGATCGTGTCGGTCGCCGCCTCCCTGTGGCTGATGCTCAACCTGCCCGCCGAGACCTGGGTCCGCTTCGGCATCTGGATGGCGATCGGCATCGTCGTCTACTTCCTCTACAGCCGCACCCACAGCCGATTGGCCCGGGGACAGGGGACGGAGCCCGGGGCTCCGGTCGGACCGTCCGGCCCCGACACCCGCTGAACCGGCGCGGCCCCGCGCCGCTCCGTCGAGGCGCCGCGCACCCGGGCGCACCGGCTCGGCGGGGCCCTGGTGACCCCCTGCGCCGGTCGGGCGTCCCGCGGCCGGGCATCCCACGGGTGGGGCCGTACAGCGGGTGGGCCGTACAGCGGGTGCCCCGGAGTCAGCGGGGCACGGAGCGCGGACCGGTGACGTCCGCGCCCAGGGCGGTGACCCTGCGGCGCAGTTCGCGGTCGGCCGTGACGACCAGGACCGGGCGGTCACCCGCATCGGCCACCAGAGTGACCATGTGGTCGTCACCGCTGCCCGGGGCGGACTCCACACGGACCCCGGGCACCGGCTCCACCCCGCGTGCGGCACCCTCGACGACCAGGACGATCTCCACCGGTCCCGGACGGCCCGGCAGCCCGTCCGCGGCCAGCCGGTCACGCAGTCGCTCCGCGGCGCCCCGCCGGTCCCGCCACCACCCGTCGGGAACCGACCCGACCACATTCGCGGCGTCGACGATCACGAGCAGGGCGACGGTGTCGTTCATACGGCCAGCGTCCCACGCACGCGGCCGCAGGACCGCCCCGCCCGCCCCCGCCGCCCCCGCCGCCCCGGAGGAGGAGAACGCCGGACCGGGGGCGCGGCTCGCCTCGGTGGAGCAGGACGGTGCCGGAAGGTGAAAGAAGGGCCTCCGCCATCACGGCGGAGGCCCTTCTCATGTGTCCTGTGGGGCCGTTACGCCGGAACCGAGGCCACGCCCGGCTCCAGGAACCGCTTGCCGTTGACCCGCTCGGAGACGCCCTCACGGTCCAGGTACGGCGTGATGCCGCCCAGGTGGAACGGCCAGCCGGCACCGGTGATCAGGCACAGGTCGATGTCCTGCGCCTCGGCGACGACGCCCTCGTCGAGCATGAGCCCGATCTCCTGCGCCACCGCGTCCAGCACCCGCGCCCGCACCTGCTCCTCGGTGAGGACGGTGTCGCCCTGCTCGAGCAACGCGGCGACCTCGGGGTCGAGTTCGGGCTTGCCGCTGTCGTAGACGTAGAAGCCGCGCTTGCCCGCCTCGACGACCTTCTTGAGGTTCGGGGAGACCGTGAACCGCTCCGGGAAGGCCCGGTTGAGGGTCTCGGAGACGTGCAGACCGATCGCGGGACCGACCAGCTCCAGCAGCACCAGCGGCGACATCGGAAGACCGAGCGGCTCGACGGCCTTCTCGGCGACCTCGACCGGGGTGCCCTCGTCGATGACGTTCTGGATCTCGCCCATGAAGCGGGTCAGGATGCGGTTCACCACGAACGCCGGGGCGTCCTTGGTGAGCACCGCGGTCTTCTTCAGCTTCTTGGCGACACCGAAGGCCGTGGCCAGCGAGGCGTCGTCGGTCTGCTCACCGCGGACGATCTCCAGAAGCGGGAGGACCGCGACCGGGTTGAAGAAGTGGAAGCCGACGACCCGCTCGGGGTGCTTCAGCTTCGACGCCATCTCGGAGACGGAGAGCGAGGAGGTGTTGGTGGCGAGGATCGCGTGCGCCGGGGCGACCGCCTCGACCTCCGCGAACACCTGCTGCTTGACACCCATTTCCTCGAAGACCGCTTCGATGACGAAGTCGGCGTCCGCGAAGCCCTCGGCCTTGTCCAGCACACCGGAGACCAGCGCCTTCAGGCGGTTGGCCTTGTCCTGGTTGATCCGGCCCTTGCCGAGCAGCTTGTCGATCTCGGCGTGGACATAGCCCACGCCCTTGTCGACGCGCTCCTGGTCGATGTCGGTCAGGACGACCGGCACCTCCAGGCGGCGCAGGAACAGCAGCGCGAGCTGGGAGGCCATCAGACCGGCGCCCACGACACCGACCTTGGTGACCGGACGGGCCAGCGACTTGTCCGGGGCTCCCGCGGGACGCTTGCCGCGCTTCTGCACCAGGTTGAACGCGTAGATGCCGGAGCGCAGTTCGCCGCCCATGATGAGGTCGGCGAGCGCCTGGTCCTCGGCGTCGTAACCCTGCTGCAGGTCGCCGTTCTTGACGGCGGCGATGATGTCCAGCGCGCGGTAGGCGGCCGGGGCGGCACCGTGCACCTTGGAGTCGGCGACGAAGCGGCCCTTGGCGACGGCCTGGTCCCAGGCCTCGCCGCGGTCGATCGCCGGGCGCTCGACGACGATCTCGCCCTTGAGGACGGACGCGGTCCAGATCAGCGACTGCTCCAGGAAGTCCGCGCCCTCGAAGATCGCGTCCGCGATGCCGAGTTCGTAGACCTGCTTGCCCTTGAGCTGCTTGTTCTGGTTGAGGCTGTTCTCGATGATCACCGAGACGGCCTTCTCGGCGCCGATCAGGTTCGGCAGCAGGGTGCAGCCGCCCCAGCCGGGGACGAGACCGAGGAAGACCTCGGGGAGCGAGAAGGCCGGGATGGCGGCCGACACGGTGCGGTAGGCGCAGTGCAGACCGACCTCGACGCCACCGCCCATGGCGGCGCCGTTGTAGTACGCGAAGGTCGGCACGGCGAGCTGCGACAGCCGCTTGAAGACGTCGTGGCCGCCCTTGCCGATGGCCAGCGCGTCCTCGTGCCGCTTCAGCAGCTCGACGCCCTTGAGGTCGGCGCCGACCGCGAAGATGAACGGCTTGCCGGTGACACCGACGCCGACGATCTCGCCGTCCGCGGCCTCCTTCTCGACCTGGTCGATGGCGGCGTCGATGTTCGCCAGCGACTGCGGGCCGAGCGTGGTCGGCTTGGTGTGGTCGTGACCGTTGTCGAGGGTGATGAGCGCGAAGCGCCCCGCCCCCAGCGGCAGGTCGAAGTGGCGTACGTGCGCGCTGGTGACGACCTCGCCGGGGAACAGCTCGGCCGCACCCTTCAGAAGCTCTGCGGTGGTGCTCACTTGTCCCCCTCGAAGTGCGGGTTCTCCCAGATGACCGTGGCGCCCATGCCGAAGCCGACGCACATGGTGGTGAGGCCGTAACGGACCTCGGGCTGCTCCTCGAACTGGCGGGCCAGCTGCGTCATCAGACGGACACCGGAGGAGGCCAGCGGGTGGCCGAAGGCGATGGCGCCGCCGTACTGGTTGACGCGCGCGTCGTCGTCGGCGATGCCGTAGTGCTCCAGGAAGGCGAGGACCTGGACGGCGAAGGCCTCGTTGATCTCGAACAGACCGATGTCGGAGATGGACAGGCCCGCCTGGGCAAGCGCCTTCTCCGTGGCCGGGATCGGGCCGTAGCCCATGACCTCGGGCTCCACACCCGCGAAGGAGTAGGAGACCAGGCGCATCTTCACCGGGAGGTCGTTCTCGCGGGCGAAGTCCTCGGAGGCGATGAGGGAGGCGGTGGCGCCGTCGTTCAGACCGGCCGCGTTGCCGGCGGTGACCCGGCCGTGCACGCGGAACGGGGTCTTGAGGTTCGCCAGGCTCTCGAGCGTGGTGCCCGGACGCATCGGCTCGTCGGCGGTGACCAGGCCCCAGCCCGTCTCACCGGCCTCCTCGTTGGTGCGGCGCACCGAGACCGGCACCAGGTCGGCCTGGATCTTGCCGTTGGCGTACGCCTTGGCGGCCTTCTCCTGCGAGCGCACCGCGTACTCGTCGGCGCGCTGCTTGGTGATGGTGGGGTAGCGGTCGTGCAGGTTCTCCGCGGTCATGCCCATGAACAGGGCGGACTCGTCGACCAGCTTCTCGCTCACGAAGCGCGGGTTGGGGTCGACGCCCTCGCCCATCGGGTGGCGGCCCATGTGCTCGACACCGCCCGCGATGGCGACGTCGTACGCGCCGAAGGCGACGGAGCCGGCCACCGTGGTGACGGCGGTCAGGGCGCCGGCGCACATGCGGTCGATGGAGTAGCCCGGGACCGAGGTGGGCAGGCCCGCGAGGATGCCGGCCGTGCGGCCGATGGTCAGGCCCTGGTCGCCGATCTGCGTGGTCGCGGCGACGGCGACCTCGTCGATCTTCTTCGGGTCGAGACCGGGGTTGCGGCGCAGCAGCTCCCGGATCGCCTTCACGACGAGGTCGTCGGCGCGGGTCTCGTGGTAGATGCCCTTCGGGCCCGCCTTGCCGAACGGGGTGCGGACGCCGTCGACGAAGACGACGTCCCTGACGGTACGAGGCACGATGGCTCTCCTCCAGGTACGGGATGCTGAGCGCTTGCTTACGCCATGCTACTTATGAGTAACGTGACTGCCCAGTCCCGGCCCCCGGAGCGGCGAACATCACACGATCGGCGGCGCCCGGTGAGACGTTTTCCGCCCCCGCCGCCCCTTCCCGTTCCCGTCCCCCGGGGGCGCTGCCCCCGGACCCCCGCTCCTCAAACGCCGGAGGGGCTGACTTCAGCCCCTCCGGCGTTTGAGGAGCGGGGTCTGGGGCGGAG
>NZ_JBITRU010000020.1:0-154506 GCF_044540255.1 Streptomyces sp. NPDC086080 | reverse complement strand
CCCGCGAGGTCTACCGCGCCCTGACCACCACACCAACGGAACGAATCACCCAAACCGACCTTGCTCCAGTGGCTTGACAAGCATAGGAGCATCCCGGCCCATTGACTCGTCTTTACGCACGGGTAAGTTGACTCCGGAGTAAGTAGGCACGGCAGCCTGCACGAGAGCATCAGCCGCGACCGGGAGCCGCCATGGGTGTACGCAAGGATCTGAAACGGGCGAAACGACGCACCGATCTCGCGGGGCGGGCCGGGGTCGAGACCGTCAGGGACGAGCGGGGCGTCGTGCGTGAGGCCCGCACGGCGGCTCTCGCCGCACGGCAGACCACCGGCAGCACCGCCGACATCCCGTTCACCAACGCGGCCGAGGCACCCGACGCGGTGGTGCTGCGCCGCGAGGAGGCCGGCGTCTGGCGCCCGGTCACGGCGGCGGCCTTCGCCCATGAGGTCACCGCCGTGGCCAAGGGGCTGATCGCCGCCGGGCTGGAACCGGGCGACCGGGTCGCCGTGATGTCCCGCACCCGCTACGAGTGGGCGGTCCTGGACTTCGCGATCTGGTCCGCGGGGGGCCAGAGCGTGCCGGTCTACGCGACCTCCTCGGCACAGCAGGTGGACTGGATCGTCCGTGACTCCGGCGCCCGGCACGTCGTCACGGAGACCGCGGAGAACACCGCCACCGTCAGGACGGGCACCGAGGCCCATCCCGCGCCGCCACGGCTGTGGGAACTGGACGCGGGCGCCCTCACCGAACTCACCGCGCTCGGCGAGGACGTACCGGACGAGGAGGTCACCGAGCGGCGTACCGGCCTGACCCCCGGCACCGTCGCGACCGTCTGCTACACCTCCGGCACCACCGGCCGCCCCAAGGGCTGCGTCCTCACCCACGCCAACCTGTACGCGGAAGCCGCCAACACGGTGGAACTGCTGCACCCCGTCTTCAAGGAGGTCACGGACCAGGCCGCCGCCACCCTGCTGTTCCTCCCGCTCGCCCACATCCTCGGCCGCACCCTGCAGATCTCGTGCCTGATGGCCCGTATCGAGATCGGCCACTGTCCGAGCATCAAGCCGGACGAACTGCGTCCCAGGTTCAGGTCGTTCCGCCCGACGTTCCTGGTGGGCGTCCCCTACCTGTTCGAGAAGATCCACGACACCGGCCGGGCCACCGCCGAGAAGCTGGGCCGCGGTGCCTCCTTCGAGCGGGCCCATCGCGTCGCGGTCCGCTTCGGCGAAGCCCATCTCAACCGTTTCCTCGGCCGCGGCAAGCGTCCCGGCCCCGGCCTGTACGCCGCCTGGGCGCTGTACGACCTGCTGGTCTACCGCCGGGTGCGCAAGGAACTCGGCGGGCGCCTGCGGTACGCCATCAGCGGCGGCTCCCCACTGGAGCGCGACCTCAACCTGTTCTTCTACGCGGCCGGCATCATGATCTACGAGGGCTACGGCCTGACCGAGACCACGGCGGCCGCCACCATCGTCCCGCCGCTCGGCCCCCGCCCCGGCACGGTCGGCCTCCCGGTCCCCGGCACCGCGGTCCGGATCGCCGACGACGGCGAGGTGTGCGTCAGGGGCGGCATCGTCTTCGGGTCGTACCACGACAATCCGGCGGCCACCGGCGAGGTGCTCGACGACGGCTGGTTCAGCACCGGAGACCTCGGCTCCCTCGACGAGGACGGCTATCTGACCATCACCGGGCGCAAGAAGGACATCCTCGTCACCTCCGGCGGGAAGAACGTCTCCCCCGCCGTCCTGGAGGACCGGCTGCGCAGCCGCCCGCCCGTCGGCCAGTGCCTCGTCGTCGGCGACAACCGGCCCTTCGTGGGCGCGCTGATCACCCTCGACCCCGAGACGATCGCCCACTGGCTGTCGGTGCGCAAGCTGCCCGCCGACACCCCGATGTCCGAGGTGATCCGCGATCCACGGATGCGCGCCGATGTGCAAAGGGCCGTGGACTACGCCAACGAGGCCGTCTCCCGCGCGGAGTCGATTCGCGCCTTCACCCTGGTCGAGGGCGAGTTCACCGAGGAGAACGGACTGCTGACCCCCTCCCTCAAGGTCAGACGGCAGGCCGCCCAGCGGGCGTACGAGGCGGAGATCGCGGCGTTGTACTCCTGACGCCGTCGCCCCCTTTGCGTCCCGTCAGCGCAGGTCGAGGCGCATCAGGACGCGGGGGTGGCCGGACAGGACCGATGTCGTGTCGGCGGCGTGGGTGAAGCCGGCCCGCTCGAAGTTCTTCCGGATCCCGGCGTACGCCATGGTCAGGTCGACGCGGGCGTCGCCGTTGTCGAGGGGGTACGCCTCGATCGCGGGGGCGCCGTGGGCGCGGGCGAACTCGACCGCGCCGGTGATGAGGGCGTGCGAGATGCCCTGCTTGCGGTGGCCAGGACGCACCCGGACGCACCACAGGGACCAGACGGGCAGGTCGTCGACGTGCGGGATCTTGCGGTTGCGTGCGAAGGAGGTGTCCGCGCGCGGTGCGACGGCGGCCCAGCCGACCGGCTCCGCACCGTCGTACGCGAGCACGCCGATGGGTGTGCCGGTCCGGCACAGTCCGGCGACGTAGTCGCCCCGGGCCGGACCGCGCAGCTCCTTGTTGAGCCCGGAGGGGACGCGGTGGCTCAGGCACCAGCACACGTTCGCCCCGGGCGACTTGGGACCGAGCACGGCACGGACGTCCTCGAAGACGGAGGCGGGGCGGACTTCGATGGTCATCCGCCCACGATGCCACGCCGCACCGTGCGGCGCCGCCCCGCACGGCGTTCACCGCACGGCGTTCACCGCAGTGACCTGAGGTAGCGGGCCCGTACGCCGAGTTGGACGAGGAGCAGGGCGGGGAAGAGGAACCGCCAGGGGCCCGCGGGCGCCGCCCGGGTCAGTGAGCGGAGGGTCAGCAGGACCCGGCCGTCGCCGTCCCGGTGCACGATGAAGGCCTCCTCCCCGCTCACCGGATGTCCCCAGCAGGTGCCGTAGGCGAAGCCGCACCGGTCCCCGGTCTCCACCACGGCGACCACCTCCACCGGCTCGCGGACGGCGAACCGGCCGAGGCCGGCCGTGATGGTGTACCGCCCGCCCTCCCGCACCCGGACGCCGCCTCCGTCGGCCGGGGCGACGCGGAAGCCGCTGCGGCGTTTGATCCCCCAGGTCAGCACGGCGTCCCTGGCCGCCGCCCAGGTGTCCGCTCCGCGCCCGATCGGCACCGTTGCCTCGTACCGGCGGAACCCGGACGGGGACGGGGGCCAGAGCGGCGTGTCCGGGGAGGTGGCACCGCGGGCGGGGTAGCTCAGGCCGGTGCCGTCACCCATGCGCCGGGCGCTCCAGGAAGGCCGCCAGACCGGCCAGGAGCCGGTCGACGTCCTCGACGTCGGTGTACGGGGCCAGGCCGATCCGAAGCCCGCCGGTGTCCCCGAGGCCGAGGTGGCGCGATGCCTCCAGGGCGTAGAAACTGCCGGACGGCGCGTGGACGCCGCGCTCCGCGAGGAAGCGGTAGGCGTCCTCGGTGCGGTGGCCGTCGAGGGTGACCAGCAGGGTCGGGGTGCGCCGGGCGGCCCGGGAGCGCACGGTGACTCCCCCGAGGGCCGCCAGACCCTTCTCGAGCCGGTCCCGGAGCACGGCCTCGTGTTCCTCGAGCAGTTCGTAGGTCCGGGCGAGCCGTTCCCTGCGGTCGCCACCCGGCTGCCCGGAGAGGCCGGCCAGGAAGTCGACGGCCGCACGGGTGCCCGCGAGGAACTCGTAGGGCAGTGTGCCGAGTTCGAAGCGCTCGGGAACGGCGTCCGTGGAGGGCAGCAGCTTGTCCGGGTGGAGGGTCTCCAGCAGCTCCGGACGGGCGGCCAGGACCCCGTGGTGCGGGCCGAGGAACTTGTAGGGGGAGCAGACGAAGAAGTCCGCGCCGAGCGCCCCGATGTCGACCAGGTCGTGCGCGGTGTAGTGCACGCCGTCGACGTACAGCAGGGCGCCCGCCTCGTGGACGATCCGGGCGATCTCGGCGATCGGGGGGATCGTGCCGATGAGGTTCGAGGCCGCGGTGACGGCGACCAGCCGGGTGCGCCCGGAGAGCTGGTCCCGGATGTCGTCGGCGGTGAGCTCACCGGTGTCCGGGTCGAAGCCGGCGTGGCGGACGGTGGCACCGGCCCGTTCCGCCGCCCGGACCCAGGGGCGGATGTTGGCATCGTGGTCCAGCCGCGTGACGACCACCTCGTCGCCGGGCGACCAGCCGGCGGCGAGGGTGCGGGAGAAGTCGTAGGTGAGCTGGGTGGCGCTGCGGCCGAAGACGATGCCCGCCGGATCGGCGCCGAGCAGGTCGGCCATGGCGCGGCGGGCCTCGGTGACCACGGTGTCGGCGTTGCGCTCGCCGGGCAGGAGTCCTCCGCGGTTCGAGAGGGGTGCGCGGAGCGCGGCGCCGATGGCGTCGATGACGGGCTGCGGCGTCTGCGTACCGCCGGGGCCGTCGAAGTGCGCGGTGCCGGCGGCCAGCGCGGGCACCTGGGCGCGCAGGGCGGTGAGGTCGTAGGTCACGGGGGCTTCCTCTCGATGCGGCCGGTGTGCCGGGGGCGGGTAGGCCGGGTGCCGGTGTGCCGGTGCCGGTCAGGTGGGCGAGCCGTCGGCCGCCGGTTCCCTCGGTGGGTCGGTGAGCTGCTCGCGCAGATAGTTCCAGATGACCGCGATCAGGGCGGCGACGGGTACCGCGAGCAGGCTGCCGACGATGCCGGCCAGGCTGCCGCCCAGGGTGACCGCCAGCAGCACGACGGCCGCGTGCAGTCCGAGACCGCGGCTCTGGATGAGGGGCTGGAACACATTGCCCTCGAGTTGCTGCACCACGATGATGAGGGCCAGTACCAGCAGCGCATTCATCAGCCCGTTGGACACCAGCGCGATCAGCACCGCGACCAGACCGGCGAACAGGGCGCCGATGATGGGCACGAACGCGGACACGAACGTCAGCACCGCCAGCGGGAGCACCAGCGGTACGTCGAGGATCCACAGGCCCAGGCCGATGAGGATCGCGTCGAACAGGCCGACGAGGGCCTGGGACAGCACGAACGAGCCCAGGGTGAGCCAGCACCGCTCGGCCACGACCGGGATGTCGGTGGCGAGCCGGCCGGGGAGCTGGCGGCGCAGCCACGGCAGGAAGCGCGGGCCGTCCTTGAGGAAGAAGAACATCAGGAAGAGCGCCAGTACGGCGGTGACCACTCCGCTGACGACCGTGCTCACGCCGGTGACGGCGGTGGTGGCGATGGCCCCGGCGCTGTCCTGGAGACGGGTGGTCGCGGTGTCGAAGGCCTCCGAGATCTGCGCGTCGTCGATGTTCAACGGCGGCCCGGCGGCCCATTCACGCAGCTTTTCGACGCCTTCGACGACGCCCTCGCCCAGCTTGCCGGACTCCGACGCCACGGGCACCGCGATCAGCGCCACGGTCCCCGCGGCCACCAGCAGGAACAGCACGGTCACCACGGACGCGGCGAGCGCGGGGGCCACCCCGCGCCGGCGCAGGTAGCGGGCCGGCGGCCAGGTCAGCGTGGTGAGGAGCAGGCCGACCACGAGGGGCCAGACCACCGACCACATGCGGCCCAGCGTCCACAGCACCACCGCGGCGGCCACCAGGACCAGCAGCAGCTCACCGGAGATGCGCGCCGAGGTGCGCAGCGCGGCACGGGTCTTCCCCGCGTTCAACGTCGCAGACATGGGGGCACCCTACGGTGCCCCCATGTCGCTGTGATCACCCGGGATCCTGCCCGGGTACCCGCCCGCGTCTCCGTCCGGCCGGCGGCGGGGTCCGGGTCTGCTGGGCCCGGCCGGCGGCCGGTGGGCCGGTGGCCGGTGGGCCGCCCGCCGGGGGTCTCGGGTCTCCGCCGGCACGGGAGGGTCAGTTGAACGGATCGAGGGTGAAGGACGCCTGGCGCGGGTTGCCGTCGTGGACGAGCGATTCGTGGTTGCCCACGTCGTCGAAGGCGAAGCCGTAGGCCTTTCCGTCGGTCATGTGCGCGTGAATGATCCGGGAGTAGTGGTTGGTGACGGGCTCCCGGTAGAAGCCGGCCGCGCTGGAGTCGGGCTGGTGGGGGTTGTCGAGCAGGGTGGTGCGGTGGAATCCCGCACACAGGGTGCGCGAGATCGGTCCGCGCACCTGGTCGTTCGGTGCGTCGAGATGGCGGTGACAGCCGAACACGGACGAGGCGTCGGGCTTCTGGAAGCTGGTGACGACGGCGCCCGAGCCGTTGGTGAAGTGCATGACACCGCCGGAGACCCGGCCGGAGTACCTGATGTCGGGCCGGTCACCGAAGGGCGTGACCGTCAGGGTCGAGCCCGAGTACTTCTGCCAGACCCGGTTGATGTAGTCGTCCATGATCGATGCCGGCAGGGCACCCGTCTCCACTCCGTACAGCGGGGACAGTGCGCGCAGCACCGTGCCGTCGGGCCGGGTCTGGATCAGGTTCGCCCAGCCTCCGGACTGTCCCCTGAGGGCGTTGAAGACTCCGTTGTAGCCGCCGGGCCTGAGTCGGCCGGCGGTCACCGTGCTGCCGTCCGCGCGCTGCACTCCCACCGTGTAGGGCGCGGAGAACATGTCGACCTGGGTGCTGTTGAGCCAGAGGCCGTCATCGTTGAGGGTGTACTCCGACCAGTTGAACAGGATGTTCTGGTTGGGGTCCGTGGGGTTCTGGACGGCCGGCTGCACCAGACCGCCGGTGGTCAGTTTGAAGACCATCTTCTGCCCGTAGGAGAAGTAGATGCGGCCGGAGAACTTCGGAACGCGGATGGTCTTGGTCTGCCCTGCCGCCGGGCCCGGGATCGAGGCGTCGGGTGCGGGTGTGGGCGGGTTGCCGCCGGCGGGCCAGGGGTGGAAGGTGCCGTCGGCGTCGGCCCAGCCCTGCCGGCCGGTCGACAGCTGGGTGCCGAGGTTGTAGAGGTACACCTGCTCGCCGCGACCCGAGTTGTTGGTGATCGTCATGGGGACGGTGTCGGGAACCGCGGCATGAGCGGGGGACGACACTCCGGTGGCGAGCAATGATCCGCCGAGCACCGTGGCAATGCTCAATCCCACGGCCATGACCTGGCGTTTGAGTGTGCGCAGCATGCTCCTTCTCCGTTCAACCGTGGCCGGAACCGTTCTGAGAGCGCTCTCAGCAGAGTCCCGCTTTGGTGTGAACCTGTCAACGGCTGGGTCGGCGGCTGCCGCCCTTCCGACCACAGGACTCTGGTGAAGCGCTTCGACTGGAAGTCGAAGCGATCGAGGTGTTGCCTGATGCCACACCGGGTGTAATTTGTTTGCCCTGATTACTAATACGCCCCCGGAAGCCGGTCACGCCGGTCCCCCCGCGGGAGGATCTGCGCGCGCAAGGGCGTGACAGGCCCTGGAGCTCCTGTCATAGTTGCTGGTCAGAGCCTGACGCTCGTCCCCATGCCGGCCTCTCCCTCCGAGGAAGACCATGAAATTCACCGACGGCTTCTGGCGCGTCCGCGACGGCGTCCAGATCTCGTACGCCACCGAAGTGCGTGACGTGCGCTCCGAATCGAAGCGCTTCACCGGGTACACCTCTGTGAAGAAGGTGACCGACAGGGGCGACACCCTCAACGCACCCCTGATCACGGTCGAGTGCTTCTCCCCCGCCGAGGGCGTCATCGGTGTCCGGGTCACCCATCACGCGGGCAGACACCACCCCGGCCCTGACTTCGCGCTCACCGGCGAGGCGGACGGCGCGGGGACCGTACGCCGGGACGGCACGGTCACGGAGCTGACCAGCGGCCCCCTGACGGTCCGTCTCGGCGGCGCCGGCCCCTTCGGCCTGACGTTCCACGACGCGGAGGGGCGGGAGCTGACCCGCGCCGGCGCCAAGAGCACCGCCTTCGCCACCACCGGCGAGGGAGCACACCATGTGCTGAGCCGGCTGTCGCTCGGCGTCGGCGAGCAGATCTACGGCCTGGGCGAGCGCTTCACCCCGTTCGTCAAGAACGGCCAGACCGTCGACGTCTGGCAGGCCGACGGCGGCACGAGCAGTGAACAGGCCTACAAGAACGTCCCGTTCTATCTGTCCTCGCGCGGCTACGGCCTCTTCGTCAACCATCCCGGCGCCGTCTCCTTCGAGGTCGGCTCCGAGTCCGTCGGGCAGGTCCAGTTCAGCGTCGAGGACCAGTCACTGGAGTACTACGTCGTCGCCGGCCCGACTCCCAAGGAGGTCCTCGGCCGCTACACCGCGCTGACCGGACGTCCGGCCCTGCCCCCCGCCTGGTCCTTCGGCCTGTGGCTCAGCACCTCCTTCACCACGTCCTACGACGAGCGGACGGTGACGTCGTTCGTCGACGGCATGGCCGAGCGGGGCATCCCCCTGTCCGTGTTCCACTTCGACTGCTTCTGGATGCGCGAGTACCAGTGGTGCGACTTCCAGTGGGACCCGGACGTCTTCCCCGACCCTGACGGCATGCTGGCCCGGCTCAAGGAGAAGGGCCTGCGCGTCAGCGCCTGGATCAACCCGTACATCGCCCAGAAGTCCCCGCTGTTCGACGAGGCCGCCGCCCTCGGGCACCTGGTGCGCCGGGCGGGCGGCGACGTGTGGCAGTGGGACCTGTGGCAGGCCGGCATGGGGCTGGTCGACTTCACCAGCCCGGACGCACGCGCCTGGTTCCAGTCGAAGCTCAGACCGCTGCTCGACCAGGGCGTGGACTGTTTCAAGACCGACTTCGGCGAGCGCATCCCCACCGATGTCGTCTGGCACGACGGATCCGACCCGGAGCGCATGCACAACTACTACACGCACTTGTACAACCGGACCGTGTTCGAACTCCTGGAGAAGGAGCGCGGACAGGGCGAGGCCGTGCTCTTCGCCCGGTCCGCGACCGCGGGCGGGCAGCAGTACCCGGTGCACTGGGGCGGCGACTGCTGGTCGTCCTTCGAGGCGATGGCCGAGTCGCTGCGGGGCGGTCTGTCCCTGTCACTGAGCGGGTTCGGCTTCTGGAGCCACGACATCGGCGGTTTCGAGGGCACCCCGAGTCCCGAGGTGTTCACCCGCTGGCTCGCGTTCGGCCTGCTGTCCTCGCACAGCCGGCTGCACGGCTCCACCTCGTACCGGGTGCCGTGGGAGTTCGGCGACGAGGCGGTCGAGGTCGCCCGGCGGTTCACCCGGCTCAAGCACCGCCTGATGCCGTACCTCTACGGCGCCGCCGTCGAGACCCACCGCACGGGCGTCCCGATGATGCGGCCAATGGTGCTGGAGTTCCCGCAGGACCCCGCGTGCCGCCCTCTCGACCGCCAGTACATGCTCGGTCCCGATCTCCTGGTCGCACCGGTGTTCAGTGCGGACGGCCGGGTGGAGGTGTATCTGCCGGAGGGCACCTGGACCCATCTGCTCAGCGGCGAGCGGGTCACCGGGCCGTGCTGGCGCACCGAGCGCCACGGATACGACAGCCTTCCCCTGTACGTCCGTGAGGGCGCCGTGCTGCCGCTTGCGGGGGACGACTCCCGGCCCGACGGGGACTGGCTGGACGCCCCGGTCCTGCTCGCGCATCCGCCGGCCGCGCCCGGCTACACGGCCGAGGTCACCGTGCCGGACACGGCGGGGCTGCCGGCCGCGACGTTCCGGGTCCGGCGGGAGGGTGGCCTCCTGCGGGTCACGGCGACGGGGACCGACCGCCCGTTCACGGTGCGCGTCGCCGGTGGGGCGCAGGCGCACGGCGTGGGCGAGGTGACACTGCCGCTCGGGTGACCGGTCGGGCTCACGGGTGGCTGCCCGGACCGTGGCCGGGGCCCGCGAGGGGGGTCGGTGAGAGGACCGCGGGTTCCTCACCGGCCTCCAGCAGGGTGTCCGCCGCGCCCACGATCAACGGGTCCGGCTTGCCCAGCGCCCCGTGGTCCTTCGCCGGATAGTCGCAGCGGTCGAGGAGGCTGCGCATGGCCTCGAGGCGGCCCCGGCGCTTGTCGTTGTTCTTCACCACGGTCCACGGCGCGTGGGCGGTGTCCGTGGCCCGGAACATCTCGACCTTGGCCTTGGTGTAGTCGTCCCACAGGTCCAGTGAGGCGAGGTCCATCGGGGACAGTTTCCAGCGCCGCAACGGATCGACCTGGCGGATCGCGAAGCGGGTCCGCTGCTCGGCCCGGGACACGGAGAACCAGAACTTCACCAGCATGATGCCGTCGTCGGTCAGCAGCCGTTCGAACATCGGCGTCTGGTGGAGGAACTGGTGGTACTCGTCGTCCGAGCAGAACCCCATGACCCGCTCGACCCCGGCGCGGTTGTACCAGGAGCGGTCGAAGAAGACGATCTCGCCCCGGGCCGGCAGATGGGCCACGTACCGCTGGAAGTACCACTGCCCCGCTTCCCGCTCGGTCGGCTTCTCCAGGGCCACCACGCGGGCGCCACGGGGGTTCAGCCGCTCGATGAACCGCTGGATGGTGCCGCCCTTTCCGGCCGCGTCGCGTCCCTCGCAGATCACCACGATCCGCTGACCGGTGTCCTTCACCCACCGCTGCATCTTCAGCAGTTCGATCTGCAGGATGCGCTTCGTCCGGTCGTACTCCGCCCTGCGCATCCTGCTGTCGTAGGGGTGGTTCTCCCGCCAGGTCTCGATGGGGGTGCCGTCGGCGTCGAGGAGCACGGGGCGTTCCGGACGCCGGTGGTCCACCTCCAGCCCGTGGAGCAGATCGCCGCCGGTCGTACCGGAGGGCGACCCCTCGGCTTCCGTGCCGCTCTCCGGTGTGTCCGAGTGTTCGCCCGTCACTGCGTCTCCCACCTCTTCGATGCCCTAGGGGCAGCGTATGCCTCCCGGGCCCTTTGCGGTGATTCGACCCGGGGTACAAGGAGCCGGTGCGGTGGACGGGACGGAAACGGACGCGACGCTTCGTGCGCGGCGAGGGCGCCGTCCCCGTCCGTCCGGCAAGGGCTCCGGACGGGCGGGTACGGGGTGGCGGGATCAGCCGGTGGGGAAGTTGTCCGGGGTCCTGAGGTGGTCACGGATCCAGACGCCGGCGGGCTTCAGCGACGACGTGCCGGTCCACGGGCCGCCGCTGTCGCAGGTGCCGGTGGTGAAGACGGCGCCGGAGCGGTGGTCGTCGGAGAAGTTCCAGTTGACCCAGCTGATCTTCTTGTCCGCCATCAGGTCGAGGTAGCGCTGGGACATCGTGAAGTCATCGGCTCCCTCCCCCGCGTAGTTCTGGGTGCCGAACTCGGTGACGAACAGGGGGATCCGGTCGGCGGCGCGCGAGAGGGCCGCCAGGTACTCGTCCCGGTGCGAGGCCGCGTAGAAGTGGAAGGTGTACATGATGTTGGAGGCGTCGACCGGGTTGTTCACGACTTCCGACTCGTCCGCGCCCTCGGAGACGCCGAGCGAGGACCAGGCACGGGTGCCGACGAGGACGGGGGCGTCGGAGTCGATCCCGCGGATGACCGGGATGATCTGCTCCGCGTAGCTCTTGATCCGGGACCAGCTCACGTCACTGGGCTCGTTGGCGATCTCGTAGAGGATGTTGTCGCGGCCCTTGTTGCGGCTCGCGATGTCGGTGAAGAACTTCCGGGCGTTGTCCAGGTTCGCCATGGGGTCGCCGGGGTCCAGCATGTGCCAGTCGACGATCACGTACATGCCGCGGTCGCTCGCCTGCCGGATCAGGGAGTCCGCCAGGCGGGTGAAGTGCGCGGGATCGGTCTCGTAGCCTCCCTCCTGCACATAGGTGGAGACACGCAGGACGTCGGCCTTCCAGTCCTTGGCCAGGGCGTCGAGCGATCCGTCGGTCAGGCACTGGGGGTACCACTGCGTGCCGTGGGTGCTCATGCCGCGCAGCTGGACCGGATGGCCGTGCTCGTTGCAGAGCCTGGTGCCGCAGACCTCGAGCCGGCCGTTGAGGTCCACGGGAGTGCCTGCCCGGGGCGGGTCGGTGGGCGGGTCGGTCGGTGTGCTGCCGCCGCCCGCGCACGGCAGGCCGTTGACGGTGCAGTTGAGGGGCAGTCCGGTGCCCGTGGCGTTGAAGCCGAAGCTCTGCCGGCCGCCGGGGGCGACGGTGGCGTTCCAGGAGGCGTTGGTGAAGCGGTAGTGCTGACCCTGCCGGGTCCGGGTGGCGGACCAGTGGCCGGCGACGGTCGTCCCGGCGGGCAGGTCGAACTCGATCGTCCAGCCGTCGGCCGGGGCGTCGCCGTCGTTGGTGATCGATACGTCGGCGCCGTACCCGGTGTCCCACGCGGTGGTGCGGGTGATCTGTGCCGTGACGCGGGCGTCCGCCGCCGCCGGTCCGGCGGTGACGGCGTCCGCGCCGGTGGGGGCCGGTGCGGCGGGTGCCGCGGTGGCGGTGGTCAGGGCGAGGAGGAGGGCACTGGCGAGTGCCGCGGCGGCCGCGGCGGGGCGTAGCTGGAAACGTGCCGGTGTCATGGGGGCTCCGTCCAGGACTGGATGGTTAGGAAAGTTTCCTAACGAGAAGGAACCAGAGCCGGCCTTGGATTGCAAGGTGCACGACAAGCTCGCTCGGTCCGCCCGGCCGAACGGCCTGGTCAGCGGAGCAGCAACTGGACGAGCGCGACGGTGCCGATGACGACGATGAGGGAGCGCAGCACCACGGGACTGAATCTGCGGCCCGTCGCCGCCCCGAGCTGGCCGCCCAGGGCGGAACCGACCGCGATCAGGCCGACCGCCGTCCAGTCGAAGTCGGCGACGAACAGGAAGAAGGTCGCGGCGACCGTGTTGACGATGGCGACGAGCACGTTCTTGACGGCGTTGAGACGCTGCAGGGGCTCGTCGAGGAGCAGACCCATCAGGGACATGTAGATGATGCCCTGCGCGGCGGCGAAGTAGCCGCCGTAGACGCTGGCCAGGGTCAGGCCGGTGAACAGGGGCCATCCGCCGTCGCGCCGGGCGGGCCGTTCCTGGTGCCGGCGTCGGCCGCGCACCTTCTTGCCGATCACCGGCTGGAGCGCGACCAGGACGAGGGCGAGCCCGACCAGGGTCGGCACGATGGTCTCGAACGCCTCGGCGGGCAGGGCCAGCAGCAGCGTGGCCCCCGCGATGCCGCCCAGCGCCGAGCCGATGCCGAGCCGTCGGACACGGCGGCCCTGACCGGAGAGCTCCCGCCGGTAGCCGATGGCTCCGCTGATGGCGCCGGGAACCAGTCCGAGGGCGTTGGAGACCGTGGCGGTGAGGGGTGACAGGCCGGTGGCGAGCAGGACGGGGAAGGTGACCAGGGTCCCCGATCCCACGACCGCGTTGATGGCACCGGCGCCGACGCCCGCCGCGAAGACACCGAGCATCTCCACCGGGGTCACGCCGCGGCCCCGGTCGCGTCATGGCCGGCCCGGGATGTCCTGGGCAGGCCGGAGCCCGAGGGAGTGTTCATGGCCCGGCCCCGGGGCCCGGCAGGCGGATCGTGCCGGAAACGCGGGGTCCGGCAGGCCCTCCCGCACTGCCCGGACGGCGTGGGAGGGGCCCAGCGGCGTCGTGGCCGGCCGCCGGCTGTCCGCACGCCCGGCTCCGCTCCTGCGGCGAGGGACCCCCCTCGCGTCGACGCCCTCCGCGTTGCGTCTGCACGCGCCGGGCCCCGCTCGGCGGCGCTTGCGGGAGCCATCGGTTTCCTCCGTCCTGATCCGCCGGACAGGTCCTGGCCCGCGGGCCCGCGGCGGTCGCCGAGGGCCCGCGGGCGGCTCGCCCGGATCCCGTGCCTCAGACCTGCCGGCCGGTGGGGTGGCCCAGCAGTTCCGACGCCGTCTCGAGCGGGGAGAGCTCGCGCGCGGGCGGCTCGGTCTCGGGGTGGGCGTGGCAGGTGAAGCCGAGGCGGGTCATCGCCCGGACGACTTCGCCGCTGGTGAAGTCGCGGCGGTCCTGCCGGGTGACGACCTGTCCCACCTGCTTGACGGGGTAACGGCGGCGCCCGATGGTCACGGACTCACCCGTGACCGCTTCCGGTGTGATGCCCTTCATCGACTCCAGGACTCCGGCCTTGGTCAGGTCGAACGGGTATCGGGCGATGACACAGCGCATGTTGCCTCACAGGGGAGAAGGGAGACGGGCCGACCGGGTGGGTGAGCGGCCCACGGGGACTGAAACGGTTCGGGAGCGCCATGACGACATGGCGAGGGCCGCGGGCGCGGCCCTACCGCCATGTCGTCATGTCGCCTTCTCGTCATGTCGTCACGGAAGGTGCGGTGCAGTGCGGGTCTAGGCGGCGCGGTCCGCGGCCGGCTTCCTCGGCGCCCTGCGGCGCGACGCCTCACCGGTGGGCCGCCCCTGGGCGGCCGCGCTCTGGGAGGTCCGGCCCTGTGCCGAACGGCTCTGTGCGGCGCGCTCGCCGGTGGTACGCCCGCCGCCCTGGGCGGTCCGGCCCTCGGCGCTGCGGGACTGCCCGTCGCGCCCCTGCCCTGCGCGGCCCTGGGCGCTTCGGCTCCGACGTCCGCGCGACGCCGAGGCACGGCGGGGCCGCTGCTCCACGGCCGGCGCCGCGATGACGACCGGCACGCCGGAGGGCGTCTGCGCACCCGTGATACGGCTCAGCTCCTCATCACCCGACCGCACCTGGGTGGTGCGCGGGGTGATGCCCGCCTGCACCATCAGCCGGCTCATGTCGCGCCGCTGGTCGCGCGTCACGAGGGTGATGACGCTGCCGGACTCGCCGGCGCGGGCGGTGCGTCCGCCCCGGTGCAGATAATCCTTGGGGTCGCTGGGCGGATCGACGTTGACGACCAGATCGAGGTTGTCCACGTGGATGCCCCGCGCCGCGACGTTCGTCGCCACCAGCACGGTCACCCGTCCGTCCTTGAACTGGGTGAGGGTCCGGGTGCGCTGGGGCTGGGACTTGCCGCCGTGCAGGGCGGCGGCGCGCACACCGCTGTTCAGGAGGTGCTTGGTGAGCTTGTCCACCGCGTGCTTGGTGTCCAGGAACATGATCACCCGGCCGTCCCGTGCCGCGATCTCGGTCGTGGTCCGGCGCTTGTCCGTGTCCTCGACGTGGAGCACGTGGTGTTCCATCGTGGTGACCGCGCCCGCGGACGGGTCGACGGAGTGGACCACCGGGTCGGTCAGGTAGCGCCGTACCAGCTGGTCGACGTTGCGGTCGAGGGTGGCGGAGAAGAGCATCCGCTGGCCGTCGGCCCGTACCTGGTCGAGCAGCCTGGTGACCTGCGGCAGGAAGCCCATGTCGGCCATCTGGTCCGCCTCGTCGAGGACGGTGATGTCGACATCGTCCAGCAGGCAGTCACCGCGGTCGATGAGGTCCTTGAGCCGCCCGGGCGTCGCGACGACGACCTCCGCGCCGGCCCGGAGGGCGGAGGCCTGCTTGCCGATCGACAGACCGCCGACCACGGTGGCCAGGCGCAGCCGCACGGAACGGGCGTACGGGGTGAGCGCGTCGGTGACCTGCCCGGCCAGCTCTCGGGTGGGCACGAGCACCATGGCCAGTGGCCGGCGGGGCTCGGCACGACGGCCGGTCGTGCGGGCCAGCAGCGCCAGCCCGAAGGCGAGGGTCTTGCCGGAACCGGTGCGGCCACGTCCGAGCACATCACGGCCGGCCAGGGAGTTCGGCAGCGTGGCCGCCTGGATGGGGAACGGGACCGTCACGCCTTCGTGGCCGAGGGTGGCCAGGATCTCTCCCGGCAGGGCGAGCTCGGCGAAGGACTCCACCGCGGGAAGCGCGGGGGTGGTGGTCACCGGAAGGGCGAACTCCCCGGTCGCCGGGGTCCGTCGGCCGCCGGAGCCCTTGGAACCCCGCTGTGCGCCGACGCGTCCGGCCGCGGCGCCTGTGCGGCGGCCGCCCTTGGCGAATCCCTGACCGCCGGAGCGAGAGCCGGCCGTTCGATTGTTCGCGCGAACCTGTGTCAAGTGGAACCTTCCCTGATGTGGCACGTATCAAGGAATGTCCGCCGCAGTGAAACAACGCAGGGAATTGCAAGAACGAGCCGGATCGAAGTGGTCACGTCGGCTGTTCCGCCCGGTCCATGAGACGAGACCCCTGAAAAGCAGCGAACCGGAGCCCGCACCTTCTGGTGCCGACCCCAGCTGCGACGTAGACGTCAGTATGGCGCAGGGGCGGTCTTTCCGGCCTGCGACTTTTTCGTTTACCACGACTACAACTGAGATCGACAGTAGCACGGAGCGTTCGGGCCCGTACAGCAGGCCCCGTGCCGGCCGCGCTGCCGGGACGGGGCCCGTGGCGGGGCGCCGGCACCGGGCTCGGTTCCTCCCGCGAGGACCGCCCTGCGCGGCAGCCGGTGCGGCTCGGGGCTCAGGCGTGACCGGGTGCCGCCGTGCTCGCGCGGTGCACCAGCCGGGTCGGGACGAGCGTCGTACCCCGCTCGGGGCCCTCCTGGCGCATCTTGCGCAGGACCGCCTGGACGCAGAGCCGCCCCACCTCGGCGAAGTCCTGGTGGACGGTGGTCAGCGGAGGCAGGAAGGAGGACGCCTCGGGGATGTCGTCGAAGCCGATGACGCTGACGTCCTGCGGAACGCGGCGCCCGCGCTCGTGCAGGGCGCGCAACAGGCCCAGCGCCATCTGGTCGTTGGCGGCGAAGACGGCGGTGCAGTCCGGCCGGGCGGCGAGTTCGAGACCGGCCCGGTAGCCCGAGTCCGCCGACCAGTCGCCCCGCACCAGGGGCGGCGGTACCCGCCCGTCCTCGGTGAGGGCGGCACGCCACGCATCCGTGCGGCGCTGGGCGGCGAAGGAGCCCTCGGGGCCGCCCAGATGCCACACCGTGCGGTGGCCGAGGCCGAGCAGATGCCGCACCGCGGCGCGGGTGCCGCCGTGCTGGTCGGTGTCGACGACCGTGTAGTGGCCGCCGGCGTCGGAGTCGACCACGACGACCTGGACGTGCGGAGGCAGAGTGACGGTCGCCGCGTCCAGGAGATGGACCTCCATGATGACGATCACGGCGTCGACCGCGAGTTCCTCCAGCCGGGAGAACGCGCCGCGCACCTCGTCCTGCGTGGGCACGGCGACCGGCAGCAGGGTCACCGCGTAGCCCTCCTGCGCGGCGGAGGTGGCGATCGCCTCCAGCGTGCGCACATTGCCGGTGGTGGAGAGGGTGAAGGTGATGACGCCGATGGTGCGGAACTCGCCCCGTTTGAGGGCGCGGGCGGCACTGTTGGGGCGGTAGCCGAGCTCCTTCATCGCGGCCAGCACCTGGCGCCGGGTCTGCTCGGTCACCCCGGCGTAGCCGTTGGACACGCGGGAGACGGTCTGCGCCGAGACTCCCGCGAGGCGGGCCACGTCCGCCATGGACGCCGTGGCGTGGGCGCGCGCCCGGCCCCGCCGGGCCGGCGCGCCGTCGGCGGTGTGCGGCACGTCCCCGGGCACCTCGGCGGCCGGGCCGTTCGCCGGTGTTCTGCCAACCGTGTCCACTCGGTGTCAGCCGCCTTCCCGTCGCTTCTCGTCACGGTTTCCCCAGGGGACCCTTGACCGTCGTCCTCGGGGCAGTGTAGACATTCGACCACTGGATGTTTACGTAAACATGACAGCTCGACCACCTCCCCGCGGCGCTCGATGTTTGCGCAACCATCCTGTACGGGGGCCTGCCCCGGCTCCGTGCCGGGGCAGCCGCCGGTTCCGGGATGCCGACGAACGAGGACGACATGACGACGCTGCGCCCGCCGCGGCAGGGCGGCGCGGACGTCCCGTGCCGCCCGACGCCCTTCTGGGAAGGACCGCCATGATCTCCACCCTCCTGTCCCGCTCCGGCGAGGCGGACGGTGACGTCGTCCCCCGTCTCGTCTACGGCGCCGACTACAACCCCGAGCAGTGGCCCCGCACCGTGTGGGAGGAGGACGTCCGGCTGATGCGCGAGGCCGGCGTGAACCTCGTGTCCGTGGGGATCTTCTCCTGGGCCCGGCTGCAACCGGCCGAGGACACCTGGGACTTCGTCTGGCTCGACGAGGTGATGGACCTGCTGCACGGGGGCGGCATCGGCGTCGACCTGGCGACCGCGACGGCCTCCCCGCCGCCCTGGCTCACCACCGCCCACCCCGAGATCCTCCCGGTCACGGCCACCGGCGAGACCCTCTGGCCGGGGGCGCGACAGCACTGGCGGCCCACCTCCCCCGTCTTCCGCCGGTACGCGCTGCGGCTGGTGCGGGAGCTGGCGGCCCGCTACGCCGGCCATCCGGCTCTCGTCGCCTGGCACGTCAGTAACGAGCTGGGCTGCCACAACGTCTACGACTACTCCGACGACGCGGCCCGCGCCTTCCGGGACTGGCTGCGCGCCCGCTACTCGACGGTGGCGGCGCTCAACACCGCCTGGGGCACCGCCTTCTGGTCGCAGCGGTACTCCGACTGGGAGCAGATCCTCCCGCCGCGGCTGGCCGCCTCCCACCCCAACCCCACCCAGCAGCTGGACTTCAAGCGGTTCTCCTCGGACGCGCTGAAGGACCATCTGCGCGCCGAGCGGCGGATCCTGCGGGAGCTCACCCCGGACATTCCCGTCACCACCAACTTCATGGTGATGGGCAGCACCAAGGCGATGAACTACCCCGACTGGGCCGGCGAGATCGACTTCGTCTCCAACGACCACTACGTCCACCCCGGCCCGCAGGACCGCGACGAGCTGTCCTTCTCCGCCAACCTCACCAGCGGCATCTCCGGCGGGCGGCCCTGGTTCCTGATGGAGCACTCCACCAGCGCCGTCAACTGGCAGCCCGTCAACGTCGCCAAGCGCCCCGGTGACCTGGCGCGCGACTCCCTGCTGCATGTCGCCCACGGCGCCGACGCGGTCTGCTTCTTCCAGTGGCGGCAGTCGGCGGCGGGCGCCGAGAAGTACCACTCGGCGATGGTCCCGCACGCCGGCGCGGACAGCGACCTGTTCCGCGCGGTGACCGGGCTCGGCGCCACCCTGAAGGCGCTCGCACCGGTCGCCGGGACCGAGCGGGAGCCCGCCCGGGTCGGCATCCTCTACGACTGGGAGTCGTGGTGGGCGAGCGAGCAGGACTCCCACCCCACTTCCCTGCTCGACTACCGGCAGGAGGCCCTCGACTGGTACTCGGCACTCCTCGCCCTGGGCATCCGCGCCGACCTCCTCACCACCCGGTCCGCTCCGCACCGCCACCAGGTGCTCATCGCACCCGTGCTGCACATGGTCCCCGCCGACCTGGCGAAGACCCTCACCCGGTACGCCGAACAGGGCGGCCATCTGATCACCACGTACTTCTCGGGCGTCGTCGACGAGCACGACCATGTGTGGCTCGGCGGCTATCCGGGCGCGCTGCGGGACCTGCTGGGCATCCGCATCGAGGAGTTCGGCCCGCTGCTCCCCGGCGACAGCGTGGAGCTCGACGACGGCACGACCGGTGTCGTGTGGACCGACCGGATCACCGTGACCGGCGCGGAGACCGAGGTCCTGGCCCACTACCGCACCGGCGAACAGTCCGGCAGGCCCGCCGTCACCCGGCGGCCCGCGGGCGCGGGCTCCGCGGCGTACGTCTCCACCCGCCTCGGTGTCGAAGGACTCACCTCGCTGCTGCCACGGCTGCTGGAGCCGGCCGGGGTGGAGAGCGAACTGCCCGCCGAGGTACGGGGGTCGGTCGAGGCGGTCGTACGCCGGGGCGCGGGCGGCCGGTTCCTGTTCCTGGTGAACCGGACCGACACCTCCGTCACGGTGCGGGGCCTCGACGGAGAGGTACTGACCGGCAGCACCGACGCCGACGGCGCCGTCGTCCTCGGGCCCCGCGCCGTCGCCGTACTACGGCAGCCGTCCTGACACCCCCACGACTCCCCGGGACGGCGGCCCGTCCTCGGCGCCGGTGCGGATCGAGGACGACGTGGAGGTCGGGGCCGGCGCGGTGATCCTGCCCGGGGTGACCGCCGGGCGGGTCTCGGCCGTCGGCGCGGGCAGCATGGTGACGGCCGGTGTACCGCCGATGACGGTCCTCGCCGGATCCCCGGCCCGCGTGCTGCGGCCGGTCACCGACGCGGACCGGGAGTGGGCCTGCCGACCGCCCCGTACCGCGCGGAGCCGAACGCGTCCCGGCGCCGCTCACCGGGGCCCGGGTTCCGCGCCGATGGTCACCACACGGGCCCAGTCGGGCGGGTTGTCCGGTACGTAGTCGGGGTCGTTCTCGTCCGGTGAGGCGTGCTCCCGGGGGAACAGACCCACCACGGTCCGGCAGGGTGGCCGTCGGTCGGGCCAGGGGGTCTGTCCGTCGGTGAGGACGACGACGACGTCCGGCCGGGGCCGGGAGGCGAGGGCCCGGGCGAAGCCGGTCCGCAGATCGGTGCCGCCGCCCCCTGTCAGCGGTATTCCCTCGGCGCGGCACAGCCGGTGCACCGGACCGGCCGCCGCGTCGCAGGGCACCACGGAGACCGTGTCGCGGCGGCCGCCCACGGCCCGGGAGAGCGCGGCGACCTCCAGCAGTGCGCTGCCCAGCTCGGTGTCGCTGACCGAGCCCGAGGTGTCGATGACGACCGACACCCGGGGCGGAGTCCTCCGCAGGCCCGGCAGGACGGCGCCGGGCACGCCCGCCGACCGCCGGGCCGGCCTGCCGTAGCTGTAATCGTCCCCCGCGCCGGAGCCGGAGACCGCCGAACGGAGCGCCGCGCCCAGCAGTTCCCGCCAGGGCTGCGGTGGATGGAACGCCTCCTCCGCCCATCGCCGCCACCCCTTAGGCGCGTTGCCCGGCCGGGCGGTGATGCCCCGCGCCACGCGGAAGCGGACGGCGTCGCGTTCCTGCTCGCTGAGCCCGTGCGCGCCGTCCGGGCCGAGGTCCCACTCCCGTTCGAGTCCGTCGGCGCCGCTGCCGCAGTCCAGCCAGACCATGCCCTGGGTGTACGGGCCCAGTGTGAAGCGGCGCAGGTAGTCCTCCATCAGTTCCCCGGAGGACAGCCCGAGGGTGGCCGGCAGCACCACGTCCTCGGGTCGCGCCAGCCCGTCGCCGTAGATGTCGTCGTTGATCTCGCAGTCGGCGGCGATGTTGATCCGCAGCCGCTCACCGGGCCCGTGCAGTCCCCGTTCGCGGGCCACCCGGTCGCCGCGTCCGTGGTGGTCCCGGAGCAGGTGCGACACCTCGTGCACCCAGACGCCGGCCAGTTGCTCGACCGGTGTGGCGTCCACGAACGCCGGCGAGACGTAGCAGCGCCAGTGCCGGTCGACGGCCATGGTCGGCACGCGCCGTGACTCGACGGGATGCAGCGCGAACAGCGCCGTGGCGAGGTAGGGCCGGGCGCGGGCGGCCTGCAGCCGCGCGGCGAGCAGTTTACCGAGGTCGAGCGCGGGTGCCGGTGTGCGCGGCGGGTGCGTGCTCATCGGCCCGCCGTCGCACCGGCCGTGACGCGGGCCGCGGCCCGGTCCGCGCGCCGGGACAGGGAGACGGCGGACGTGAGCCGTTCGATCGTCTCCGGGACGTCCCAGTCCTCCCGGCGCAGTGCGGCGAGCGTGGTCGCGGGGACGACGACCAGGTCGGGCGCCCCGGTGTCGAGCGCGCGGGCGAGGAGCGCCCAGGCGGCGTCCCAGCGGGACTTCTCCGGGCGGGCGCGCACGGCGGCCACCACCGCGTCGAGCACGGCCTGCCGCAGATCGCCCCGCTCGGGCAGGTCGGCGCCCGCCGGGTCGGCGAGCAGCGTCTCGGGGTCGGGGAGGTCCAGCCGGTCGAGGCTCGCCAGGAGTTCCAGGCCGGGTCCGTCGCCGACGGTGCCGCGGACCAGCAGGGAGAGGACGTCGCGGGAGGAGCCTGCCGCGGTCGCGAAGGCGATCAGGGTCAGGGTCATGTCCCAGCTGCGCGGGGAGGGCCAGGGGCCGCCCCGGCGGGTCTCGCTGCCCGGCAGCCGGTGCACGAGCGGGGGCCGGGCGGTGAGGAACGCGCACACCGCGCGCCGGGCGAAGCGCACCGCTTCGGGGAGCTTCCCCGGATCGAGCCGGGGCAGGGTCGCCCGGGGCCAGGTGCCGCCGAGTCCGCGGACGACGACCTCGTGATCGTGGGTCCAGTTCAGGTGCACGAACCGGTTGGCCAGCGGCGGACTGAGTTCCCAGCCGTCGGCCGCCGAGGCCCGCGGGTTGGCGGCGGCCACGATCCGTACACCGGGCGGCAGCCGCAGAGCGCCGATCCGGCGCTCCAGCACGAGCCGCAGCAGGGCGGCTTGGACGGCGGGCGGCGCGGTGGACAGTTCGTCGAGGAACAGCAGGCCCCGGCCCGCCCGGACCAGGCGCACGGCCCAGTCCGGCGGGGCCATGGGGACGCCCTGTTCGGCGGGGTCGTCGCCGACGACGGGCAGCCCGGAGAAGTCGGACGGCTCGTGGACGCTGGCGATCACCGTGGTCAGGGGCAGGTCCAGGGAGGCGGCCAGCTGGTTCAGGGCGGCTGTCTTGCCGATCCCCGGCTCGCCCCACAGCAGTACGGGCAGGTCCGCGGCGACGGCCAGGGTCAGGGCCTCCAGCTGGACGTCGGGGCGGGGTTCGGTGGAGGTGTCGCGCAGCAGGGTGAGCAGGTCGGCGGCGACGTCGAGCCGGGAGCCGGGTGCGGCAAGGGCGGAGGAAGGCATGGGTGATCACCTGTGTGTGAGTGGTGGACGGGGAGAAGGTTCCCCGGGACGTCAGGCGTGCGTCGCGTGGCGCGGGTGGGAGCGATGGTCGTGGGGACGGGGACGGGCGGGGTGGAGCCACTCGGGTGCGGGTGCGCTCAGACCCGTCCGGTAGAGCCCGTAGGTGATCCGCCGCAGCGCCGCCGCCTCGAGTTCGTCCCGCAGGGGCCCGCTGCGCAGGCGCGCGCCGGGTCCCAGCAGGTTCTCGACGACGGCGAGCGCCCCGGCGACGTCACCGTGGTCGAGACGTTCGCGTACGCCCGTGAGGCAGTCCGGTCGCCGGTGGGCCCGGTCGATCGCGCGCAGGCAGGGCAGCGGTGTGCCGGTCAGTTCGGCCAGCAGTTCCTCCCGCCGGATCTCGTCCGCGGAGTGGTCCAGGGGGACGAGTACGCCGTCGGCCAGTCCGATCCGGTGCCGTGCTCCGCGGCACTCCACGATGTGGGGCGGTGTCGGGCCGGGTGGCGGGGGCGGGCCGGCCGCCGTACGGCCCGGTGCGAGGGCGGCGGCGACCAGGGGATGCAGCCGGCCCGCGTCGATCGCCCCGGCGCGCAGGAGTTCGAGGTCGGGGAGGACATGGGTGGCCGCGTCGGGCAGGACGGGTAGTGCGGAGGCGGGGCCGGCGGTGCCCGCGGGGCCGATCCACGCGGGGGCCGGACCGGGTCCGTCGTCGTCGCCGTCGTCGGGGAGGGTCAGGACGAGCCGTCGGCCCGCCCCGAGCCGTACGGCGACGGCGCCGGACGTGCGTCCGGCGTCGCGGAGCACGATCCGGGCCTCGTCCGGCCAGCGGTCGACGGCGCAGTGGTGTCCGGGTGGGAGCGGTCCGGCCGCCGCCGAGTGCGTCGTCGCCGGGCCGTCACCGGTGGAGTGGCGGGCCCCGGACCGGTACCCGAGTTCTTCCGTGCGGCGGGCGTCCCACAGGTGACGGTGCAGGTCGAGGCGGAAGCGCGGGCCGGGGCGCGGATGCGGGTGCTGCCGGTCACCCTCGCGAAGCCGTACCCCGTCCCACAGGGTCAGGCTCATGCGCTGGCCGCCGTCCGCCCACGCGGGCGGGGTCCGGACCACCAGGTGCACCGGGCCGGGTCCGCCGGGCCCCGCCGTGGCGTAGCGGGCCAGGGTGACCGTCAGGCCGGGGCGCAGCAGCCCGTCGGGGGCGATCCTCGGCATGTGCCAGCGCAGCAGGTCGGGTGCCAAGTGGCGTAGGTCCGCGCGGACTTGTGTCACGAGTTCCCGGCCGTGGGTGCGGGCCAGGGGACGCAGGCGCAGGTCGACGTCGATTCCCGCGGCGGCGCAGGCCCCGGCCCAGTCGCCGAGGTGCCGACGGGCGGTCGCGGTCTCGATCATGGAGGGCGGCACGGCGTACTCACGCACGCGCAGCCAGAAGGAAAGGCGGGAGTCCTCGTCCGCGGTGAGTGTGCTCATCAGCACTCACCTTGCGTGGACGAGACCCCCAATCCGAGGAGGGAGTGAGTCATCATCGCGGTGAGCATAGCCCGCAGTTCACGCCGTGTCAGGTGTCTTTCCCGATCGGCTCCGGTCACTGTCGGCAACGGCGGCCGGGGAGGCGGTCGGTGCGAGGCCGTGAGCGGCAACCGGGGCGCGGCCGGTCCGCGGGGGAACCGGTCGTCAGGGGCGCCGGGGCGGACTCGCCGCCCAAGAGCCCGTCGCGCGGTGGCTCGTGACCGCCCCTGTTCGCCTGATCGCGGGAGGGGACCTGCGACAGGGCGGCAGAGGCGCTGTCGTCCCGTCAGAAGGCGGACCGTGCCCCCCGGGGCACGGTGTGCGGCGCGCGAGGCGGCTGACACGGCAGGCACGTGTGCGGTGCGGGCGGGGGTGCCCACGTCCCGCCCTTCCTCCCTGGCCCGCCGATCCGATTGCCCGGCCCGCGTACCTCCTGAGGCGATGTCAGGGGCCATGACGACCGGGTCCGGCATCCGCGGCGGATTCAGAACAACTCGCCCTGCTCGGCGAGGTCGGTCCGGCGCGGGACGCGGGGCGGGCCGGGGCGCCGTGCCGCAGGCTCCTCACCGAACAGTGGTTCCGTGCCGCACTCGTCGGGCTCGGCCGGCACCACGACGGGGCCCGTGCCGACGTTGAGGAACAGCGGGGCGTCCCGGTCGAAGTCCCCGGGCGTCATGTCCGTCCAGTCGCGTTCCCGACGCTCACTCACCGGCGCTCCGCTCCCCGTTCACCGGGCCAGGTTAGCGGCCGTACGACGGCCGGCGGACGGGGCTCCGCTCAGGGCCGCCCGGCCGGGAGACGTAGGTCACACCGCGTGGCCGTCACACACCAGCGGGCCGGTCCGTCAGTGCGGTGCGAACCGGAAAACCGACCAAGGAGATCTCATGAACCCGCGTCTCGACTTCTTCGGCAACGCCCTCGCCGCCAAGGTGATGCGGCACATCAACTCGGCGGGCAGGGCCGTGACGGACTCGGGGCTGCCGCACACCACCCAGGAACTGGTGAAGATCCGTGCCAGCCAGATCAACGGCTGCGGTTTCTGCACCGACATGCACACCAAGGACGCCGCCGCGGCCGGGGAGACCCCGGTCCGGCTGCATCTGGTCGCCGCCTGGCGTGAGGCCACGGTCTTCACCGAGGCCGAGCGTGCCGCTCTGGAGCTGACCGAGCAGGGCACCCGGATCGCCGACGCGGCCGGCGGGGTGAGTGACGAGGTCTGGGCGAACGCGGCCAAGCACTACGACGAGGACCAGCTCGTCGCCCTCGTCTCCCTCATCGCCGTCATCAACGCCTACAACCGCGTCAACGTCATCAACCAGCAGCCCGCGGGCGACTACCGGCCCGGCCAGTTCGGCTGACCCGGCGGCCGGCCGGCCATCGGCTCGTGAGGGGAGGGCGCGCCGCCGAGCGTGCGCGCCCTCCTCAGGTGTCCCCCCGGGTCAGGACTCCGTGCGCTTCGGCAGACGCCAGTCGGGGCGTACGAAGTGGCAGGTGTAGCCGTCCGGGTAGCGCTGCAGGTAGTCCTGGTGCTCGGGCTCGGCCTCCCAGAAGGGACCGGCCGGCGCGACCTCGGTCACCACCTTGCCCGGCCACAGCCCGGAGGCGTCGACATCGGCGATCGTGTCCTCGGCGACACGCTTCTGCTCGTCGTCGAGGTAGAAGATGGCCGAGCGGTAGCTCGTCCCGATGTCGTTTCCCTGCTGGTTCTTGGTGGTCGGGTCGTGGATCTGGAAGAAGTACTCCAGGATCGTGCGGTAGTCCGTGACGGCGGGGTCGTACGTGATCTCGATCGATTCGGCGTGGGTGCCGTGGTTGCGGTAGGTGGCGTGGGGCACGTCACCGCCGCTGTATCCCACCCGGGTGGTCAGCACGCCCGGGAATGTGCGGATCAGTTCCTCCATGCCCCAGAAGCAGCCGCCCGCGAGCAGTGCCCTCTCCTCGGTCCTCGTCATGTCGTCCGCCCTTCTCCCAGGTGTCCTGCGGCGTACCTCGGTGAGAACCCCGCCGCGAACCCCATTGTTCCGGCCGCCCCGGCACCCCCGTACGGCGGGCCCGCCCCACCCCCTACTCTGCCCGCATGCTGATCAACACGCGGGCCTGGGTGGAGCGGGAACTGGCGGCGGGTGAGCGCGTCGAGGGTGTGTCGGTCCTGCGAGGGGGCTGGACGTCACAGATGCGCCGGCTTGATCTGCGCGGGCCCCGCGGGCGACGGTCCCTGGTGCTGCGATCGTTCGTCACACCCTTCTTCGTACGCCACGCGGAGGGGCTGCTGAGCCGTGAGGCGGCCGTGCTGTCCCTGCTCCGGGAGACGGATGTGCCCGCCGCCGCGCTCGTCGCGGTGGACGCGACGGCACGGCACTGCGACCACCCGTCCCTGCTGATGTCCCTGCTGCCCGGGGCGGTACGGGTGGACGACGAGGGCGCCGACGAACGTGCCGCGCTGCTCGCGGGGCAGTTGGCGCGCATTCACCGGTTGCGGGTGACCGCGCGGACCCGGCCCCGCGTCTACCAGGCGTGGACCTCCGCCGAGCGGGTGCGCCCGCCCGGGGACACCCGGCGGCTGGAGCTCTGGCGGCATGCCGTCGACGTCATCCGCCGGGAGCCGCCGGCGTACCGGGGCTGCTTCCTGCACCGGGACTTCCATCCCGGCAACGTGCTCTTCACCGAGGAAAACGCCGGACCACGGATCAGCGGGGTCGTCGACTGGGTGGAGACCTCCTGGGGCCCGGCCGATCTGGACGTGGCCCACTGCGCGACCGCCCTCACCCTGCTGCACGGGGTCGGCACGGGGATGCGTTTCGCCGACCTGTACACCGCCGCGGGCGGGACCCTGGCCGAGGACCCGGGCGCTCATCTCCACTGGCGGCTGCTCGATGCCCTGGCCCACGCGCCCGACGCGGAGAAGCTCGCCGTCCCCTGGCGGGAGCTGGGCCGGACCGATCTGACGCCGGGCGTGCTGGCGCACCGGCTGGAGGGGTACGTGGAGGCCCTCCTCGAACGCTACGGGTGAGGCCTCCCGACACGCCGCTCGCACCGCCCCGGACGGCAGCCGGTGCCATCGGGCAACCTTCCGTCCCGCCTCGACGCCCGGCCGCGTACCGCTCGCTCGTCCGCGACGGTCCTCCCCGTCCGGGTGAGCGTTCAGGCGAGGAGGGAGATACGGGCGGTAATGCTCTTCCCGGCCGCTTCCTGGCGCACGTCCAGTGCCTGGGCGACGGCCATCACGATCTCCAGTCCGTGCTGGCCCACCCGGCCGGGATCGGCGTTCCTGGCGACGGGCGCGTCGGGGTTGCCGTCGTGGACGATCACCTCGAGGGCATCGCCGGCGAGCCGCAGGTCCAGTTCGACGGGGCCCGGCGCGTACTTGCGGGCGTTGGTGACCAGCTCGCTCACGACGAGCTGGGTGATCTCCACCACGCGCGTCGACACCTGCAGGCCGTCCTCCGCCCGGGCCCGGGTCAGGAACGCGGCCGCGAGCCGGCGGGCCTCGGCTATCCAGGCACCGTCCCCGTCCAGGGCGTAGGAAGCCCGCAGCCCGGGTGCCCCTGGCACGGTTTCCCCTTCGTCGAAAGGAACTGGTTCCATCCGGTCCGCCTTTACTCACCGATCACACCGCGCGACTACCCGCATCGCTCCCCCGCACGCCACAGAAGTGTGACAGGTACCTCGGACATCTCAGCCCGCCAGGTGCCGCTCCATCCAGTCGGCGGCACTCCGGTGGAACAGCCGACGGTTGTCGGCGCGGAGGAAGTCGTGCCCCTCGTGGCGCAGCAGGAGGAGTTCGGCCTCCAGTCCGCGCTCCCTGGCCGCCCGGACGAACTGCTCGGACTCGCCCGGGGGCACGTTGGTGTCGTGCTCGCCGTGCACCGCCAGGACCGGGGCCCGCAGAGCGTCGATGCGGCTCATCGGCGACAGTGTGTGCAGGAGTTCCCGGTCGTGTTCCGGGTGCCCGTACTTGTGGGCGGCGGACTGCGCGAGCCAGGGCTCGGTCCCGGCGAAGAAGCTGGCGAAGTCCGACATGCCGCAGACCGCCACGCCCGTGCGGAACAGGTCCGGGTGCCACACCAGGGACGCCATCACCAGATAGCCGCCGTACGAGCGGCCCATCACGGCCATCCGCCGGGGGTCCGCCAGGCCCTGGACGATCGCGTGCGCCGCGCAGTCGGCGACATCGTTGATGGCGTCGAAGCGCCCCGCGCCCAGGTCGGCGTCCACGAACGAGCGGCCGTACCCGGACGAGCCGCGGACATCGGGCGCGAACACGTCCAGTCCTCTGCCGAGCAGTTCGAGGTAGAGCGGTTCGAGCACGGGGCGTTCCTGTTCCTCCGGACCGCCGTGCAGATGCAGGACGCACGGTGCCGGTTCGCCGGGCGAGCGGCCCGGGGCACGGTAGTACCAGCCACCCAGGGTGAGCCCGTCGCGGGCCACCGGACTCATGGGCATCGGTCGCACGGGCGTACGGCCTGCCGGGACGGCGTCCTCGTCGCGCGAGGACCACGGGGTGCGCAGGGGCAGTCCGTGCGGCAGCCACCACACTCCGGGATGGCGCCGGGACCCGGACAGCGCGACAACGGTGATGTCGGGGTCGGCGGTGGGCGCGATGCGCGTGACCACCTCGTGAGGCAGCTCGACGGTCCGTGCGGCACCGGCCGAGGCGGGGGGTGGCGGCGGGGCGGTCTCCGGCCCGTCGTCGGGCGGTGGGGCCGCGGTGAGCCCGGCGACCTCCAGTTCGCTCACCCCGCGCACGTTCCACGCCAGCACGGCGCGCCGCCCGTCCCGGCCCAGGGCGAGCAGTTCCAGGCCGCAGTCGGGCCGCTGGGCGGCCACCGTGGTACCGAGCAGATGTCCCCGGGGATCGAGCCGGGCGGCCACGAGAGCGGCATGCTCCCGGCCGCCGTCGCTGCGCAGCCACACCGTGCCGGCGTCCGGGGAGAAGCCGCCGACCCACGGATCTCCGTCGGCGACCGGCAGCGCGCAGGTCACCACCCGGTCGCCGGTGCGGACGACGAGGGCCTCGCGGCGCCCTCGGGGGCCCCGGTACACGAGGGCGAGCCGGCCGTCCCGGCTGAGGTCGCACACCCGCTGGTTGGCCGCGCCGCGTTCACTCGCCAGCAGGACGGGAGCGGCCACGCCCTCCGGGTCGACGAGATACGCGGACAGGGCCCGCGGCTGCGGCTCCTCGGCGAAGACCGTCCGGTCGCCGCCGACGGCCTCCGGGGGCCCGATGCGCGGTCCGCCCGGTTCCAGCAGCACTGCACGGCCGTCGCGGGCCCGGGGGGCCGCTGGGGAGGCGCCCGGCGGCCCAGGCGTCGCCGGGGCCGGCCCCGGGCGTGCGGCGAAGGGCGGGGCGGAGTCCGTGACGGTCACCGCGACCGCGGAGCCGTCGTGCTGCCAGCAGCCGAGGCGTGCGGAGGTGCCCGGTTCACCGCCGGCCAGCAGGTGCCGTCCGGTGCCGTCGGGGCGTACGCACAGGACGCGGGTGAGTTCGCCACCGTCAGGTGCGGCGGTGTAGGCGATCCAGCGTCCGTCCGGGGACCAGGACACCTCCGTGACCGGATCGGGGTCGGCGTCGAGCCGGCGTACCTCCTCGCCGATCACCGGGGCGGTCCACAGCTGCGGCACCCCGGCCCGGTCACAGATGAAGGCGACGGTCCGGCCGCCGGGGTCCACGGAGGGGTACCAGCAGCCGTGAACGGCCGGGGGCGGTATGTCGTACGGCGTCGCCGTGTCCGCCAGCCGTACCCGCTCCGGTGCGGGATGCGCCCGCGTGGCGGCGTCGGTGCGTGTCTCCATGGCCGTCAACGGATCCCGTGCGTCTGCAGCCAGGTCTCCAGCAGGGCCGTCTGCCACAGGGCGTTCGCCCCCCGCCTGGTGCGGTGCGCGTCGGGCGCGGCGAGCAGTTCGGTGACGTAGTCCTCGCGGAAGACGCCGCGGGCCCTGGCCTCGGGGGCGGTGAGGGTCTCGCGGACCCGCTGGAGGACGGGTCCGGCCATGTGCCTGATCGCCGGGACGGGGAAGTAGCCCTTGGGCCGGTCGACGACCTGACGCGGCAGGACCCGGCGTCCGGCGGCCTTGAGGACGCCCTTTCCGCCGTCCGCGAGCTTCAGCTCGGGCGGGCAGGCGGCGGCCAGTTCGACCAATTCGTGGTCGAGGAACGGCACTCTGGCCTCGAGGCCCCAGTCCATCGTCATGTTGTCGACCCGTTTGACCGGATCGTCGGTCATCATCACGAGCGTGTCCAGACGGAGATCGGCGTCGAGCGCCGTCTCGGCGCCCTCGGCCGCCATGTGCGCGCGGACGAACTCGGCGGAGGTGTCCCGGTCGGGCAGCAGGCCGGGCCGGAGCACGGCCGCGAGGTCGGCGTGCGAGCGGTCGAAGTACGTCTCGATGTACGCCTCCGCGGCATCCCGGCGCGGCACATCCGCCGTCCGCGGATACCAGTCGTAGCCGGCGAACACCTCGTCGGCACCCTGGCCGCTCTGCACCACCTTGACCTCCTTGGCCACCTGCTCCGACAGCAGGTGGAAGGCCACCACGTCATGGCTCATCATCGGCTCGCTCATCGCGCGGACCGCCCCGTCCAGGGCACCTGCGACCCGGTCGGAGGGGACCATCAGCTGGTGGTGGCGGGTGTCGAAATGCCGGGCCACGAGGTCGGAGTAGTGGAACTCGTCGCCCTCCTCGTCGCCCTCGGACTCGAAACCGACGCTGAAGGTCGCCAGGTCCTCCTGGCCCTCGTCGGCCAGCAGCGCGACGATCAGGCTCGAGTCCAGGCCACCCGAGAGCAGCACTCCCACCGGCACATCGGCGACCATGCGACGGCGTACGGCGGTGCGCAGGGCGTCCAGTACGGCGTCGGTCCAGTCATCGGCACCGAGGCCGGCGTACTCGGGCCGGCGGGTGTGGACGGGGTGCCAGTAGCGGTGATCCTCGTGGCTGCCGTCGGGCCGGACGACCCGCACCGTGGCCGGGGGCAGCTTGCGTACGCCGTTGAGGACCGTGTGGGGCGCGGCGACGGTCGCATGCCAGCTGAAGTACTGGTGCAGGGCGACGGGGTCGAGCGAGGTGTCGACACCACCGGCCGCGAGCAGCGCGGGCAGGGAGGAGGCGAACCTGAGGCGTTCGGTCGTGGCGGAGAGGTAGAGCGGCTTGATGCCGAGCCGGTCGCGGGCCAGGACCACGCGCCCGGTGTCCTGCTCGACGATCACGAAGGCGAACATGCCGTGGAAATGCGTGACGCAGTCGGTGCCCCACTGCTGATACGCCTTGAGCACCACCTCGGTGTCGGACCGCGAGTGGAAGCGGTGGCCGAGGGCGTGCAGCTCGTCGCGCAACTCGCGGTAGTTGTAGACGCAGCCGTTGAAGACACCGGCGAGGCGGGCGCGGGGGTCGGTCATGGGCTGGGCACCGCTGTCCGACAGGTCGATGATCTTCAGTCGGCGGTGGCCCAGGGCCACCGGCCCCTGGGACCAGAGGCCACGGCCGTCGGGACCGCGCGGCGCGAGCCGTTCGGTCATGCGTTCCACCGCCGCGATGTCCGGCCACCCGCCGTCGAACCGTATCTCCCCGCTGAGCCCGCACATCAGCGGGTCCTCCCCTCACTCGGGGCCGGGACCCGGTCGGGGCCCGCGGCCCGGTCGGGGCCCGCGGCCCGGTCGGGGCCCGCGGCCCGGTCGGGGCCCGCGGCCCGGTCACCCTCCCGTACCGGGCCCCCCGCACGGGCCCGGACCCGGCCACGTCCCGCCCTCCGGTCGGCGCCGCGGCCCAGGGCCCGTTCCCCGCCATGGCCACAGCCGTCCGAGGCCAGGCTCTCGGCCACACGGCCTTCCCCCTCCCGGGCCACGCCGAGGTCCGGATCCAGGGCCTCGGCGACGCAATCCGGAATCCCGTCGACGCCCCCGCCCGGGACCCGGCTGTCAACGCGGCCCGGAACCCGGCCTCGGCCGCAGCCTCCCGAGGCCCGAGCCCCGCCCAGGTCCAGGACCACGCCGCCGCCGGGGCCGCCCTGGCCGACACCGCGGTCCATGAACCGACCCCGGCCACGGTCCGGCTCCTCCCGGGCCACGCCGAGGTCCTGGGACGGGGCCCGGTCACCGTTCGGGACTCCGTGAACACCGTGGCCCAAGGCCCGGCCCCGGCCCCAGCCACGGCCCGGGGCCGGGGCCGGAACCTCGCCGAGGCTGGGGTCCGGAACCTCGCCGCCCCCGACGCCCTGGTCTACGTCGCAGGCCGAGGACCTGACCAGGCCACCGTCCGGTCCCTCCCCGCCGCGGTACGGGGTCGTGGCCGGGGCCGGGGGCCGGTTCTGTTGCCGGGGCGCGGAGGGGTACGTGCTGGGCATGACTGTCTGACACTCTCCTCGGTCAGAGGGCTACGGGTGCGCATGAAGGGGCGTGCCCGGGGGGCCTGGGGAGGCCCGTTCCGATCAGCCGGGCGTGCCCGGGGTCGTGGCCGTGCGCACGTAGGCCGGGGCTCGGCCGGTGCCGCGCGGGCGGGCCGGACGCCGGTCACGGCGGCGCGCGGCGCAGGGCGCGAGCGGGTCGCCGCGGGTCTCGGCGACCAGCATGTCGACACCGGCGAGCAGGTCCTCGTCCCGGGCCGCCCGCCGCAGCCTGTGCGCCGCGCTGCCGGCCGCGAGGGCCTCTTCGAGAAGTGTGCGCACCGTGGCGAAGTCACCGGACGCCTCCAAGGCCGGGCGCAGCAGGCGCAGCATCCTGCGCAGCACCACGGGGGCCGGAGCGCCGCGGCGGGTCTCCGGGTCGACCAGCGGGCCTTCCAGGCCCGAACGCGCCGCGCGCCAGGTGGCGGCGCGCAGCCACTCGTGGTGCCCGTCGCACCCGTGGTCCGCCCCGCGTTCCAGACGCTCGCGGGCGTGGCGCACGAGCGCCCGGAACAGTCCGGCGACCAGCGCCACCGTCTCGGTGCGGGGGCAGGCGTCGCAGACGCGCAGTTCCAGCGTGCGCTGGTGGTCCGAGGGCCGGAGGTCGTGGTAGAGCATCCCGGTGTCGGTGATGACGCCCGAGCCGATCAGCTCGGCCACGGCGGCGTCGTACTCGGCGGCGCTCCGGTAGCAGCCGACGGGTCCCGCGGTCGGCCACCGCTGCCACAGCATGGTGCGCCAGCTGGCGTATCCGGTGTCGGAGCCGAGCCAGAACGGCGAACTGGCCGACAGGGCCAGCAGCGGCGGCAGCCAGGGCGACACCAGGCACATGGCCCGTACCGCGGTGTCCCGGTCGGGTACGTCGACATGGATCTGGGCGCTGCAGATCAGCTGCTCGTCGGCCACCCGGCGGTAGTCCTCGGCCATGCGCCGGAACCGGGGGTCCGGGGTGACGTCGTGGGCGGTGACACGGGCCAGCGGAACGGTGCCCGCGGCCACGACGGCCAGACCGGAGGAGGAGGCGACCGCGTCCAGCCGGCGCCTCGCGGCGGACAGGTCCGCGAAGAGCGCGTCCAGTGTGTCGTGAACCCCGCTGTTGCTCTCCACGGCCGACTGCTGCAGCTCACGGCTGAAGCCTGATCCGCCGAGCCGGCCGAGCAGCGTGCCGGCCCGTGGCACGAGCCGGCCGCTCTCCACGTCCAGGACGTGAAACTCTTCCTCTGCTCCGATGCGCATCGTCACCGCTGGTCCCCTTGCGCTAGTCCGGTGCCGTCCCCGCGTGGGCCCCTGCGGACACCGGCGGTGGATTCGGCGCGTTCCGGGTGCCCAGATCGAGGAGTACGCAATCGGACCGCGGCCCGCACCGCCTCGGGGACGGCCGTTCCTCCCGGGCCGCCGGGTGCGCGCGCCGGGGCGGGACGGGCCGACTCGGGGCATGCCGCCGGGAGATGGCGCCGAGTTGATTACAGTGGGCCCGCCCGTATTTGGCGATTCACGGACAGTGAGGTACTCGAGAACCATGCCGACCGAAACGTTTGAGTTCCAGGTAGAGGCCCGTCAGCTGCTCCAGCTGATGATCCACTCGGTCTACTCGAACAAGGACGTCTTCCTTCGTGAACTCGTCTCCAACGCCTCCGACGCGCTCGACAAGCTGCGTCTGGCCGCGCTGCGGGACGACACGCTCGACGCCGACGTCTCCGATCTGCACATCGAGCTCGAGATCGACCGGGACGCCCGCACGCTCACCGTGCGGGACAACGGCGTCGGGATGTCCTACGACGAGGTGGGGCAGCTCATCGGCACCATCGCCAACTCCGGCACCGCCGAGTTCCTGCGGGAGCTGAAGGAGGCGCAGGACGCGGCCGGGGCGGAGGGCCTGATCGGGCAGTTCGGCATCGGCTTCTACTCGGGGTTCATGGTCGCGGACGAGGTCACCCTGCTCACCCGGCGTGCGGGAGAGCGGCAGGGCACGCGCTGGTGCTCGCGCGGCGAGGGCACCTACACGCTGGAGGCGGTCGACGACGCTCCGCAGGGCACGTCCGTCACGCTGCACCTCAAGCCGGCCGACCCCGACAACCAGCTGCACGACTACACCTCGGTGTGGAAGATCAAGGAGATCATCAAGCGTTACTCGGACTTCATCACCTGGCCGGTGCGGCTGGTCGGTGAGAAGAGCGAGGACGGCGAGGCGGCCGGGCCCGAGACGCTGAACTCGATGAAGGCACTGTGGGCGCGTTCGCGCGAGGAGGTGTCCGAGGAGGAGTACCACGAGCTGTACAAGCACATCGGGCACGACTGGCGTGAACCGCTGGAGACCATCCAGCTGCAGGCCGAGGGGACCTTCGAGTACCAGGCCCTGCTGTTCGTCCCCTCGCACGCCCCGCACGACCTGTTCAACCAGAACTTCCGGCACGGGCTGCAGCTGTATGTGAAGCGCGTCTTCATCATGGACGACTGCGAGGCGCTGCTGCCGCCGTATCTGCGGTTCGTCAAGGGTGTGGTCGACGCGCAGGACCTCTCGCTGAACGTGTCGCGCGAGATCCTCCAGCAGGACCGTCACATCCGGATGATGCAGCGCCGCCTGACGAAGAAGGTGCTGGCGTCGGTCAAGAGCATGATGACCGGTGACGCCGAGCGGTACGCCACGTTCTGGCGGGAGTTCGGCGCCGTGCTCAAGGAGGGCCTCGTCACCGACCCCGACAACCGCGACGCCGTCCTCGCGGTGACGTCGTTCGCGAGCACGCACGGGGACGACACGCCGGTCACGCTCAAGCAGTACGTGGAGCGGATGCCGGACGGACAGGAGGACATCTACTACATCACCGGCGAGTCCCGGGAGAGCATCGACAGCTCCCCGCACATGGAGGCGTTCCGGGAGCGGGGCATCGAGGTGCTGCTGCTCACCGACCCGGTCGACGAGGTGTGGACCGACGCCGTCGGCGAGTACGAGGGCAAGCGGCTGCGGTCGGTCGCCAAGGGCGAGGTCGACCTTCCCGCCCGGGAGGACGACAGGGACGAGGGCGAGCGGGAGAAGCAGGCCGAAGCGTACGCGGCACTGCTCGGCTGGATGCGGGAGCGGCTGGAGGAGGACATCAAGGAAGTGCGTCTGTCGACGCGGTTGACGGTGTCCCCCGCCTGTCTCGTCGCCGACGCGAACGACCTCTCTCCGGCGCTGGAGAACATGTACCGGGCCATGGGCCAGGAGGTGCCGCGCACCCGCCGCATCCTCGAACTCAACGCGGATCACGCCCTGGTGAAGGGGCTGAACGAGGCGTACGGGGAGCGCGAGGACCGCTCGGACCTCACCGAGACGGCCGAACTGCTCTACTCGCTCGCCGTGTTGGCGGAGGGCGGCCGGCCGAAGGACCCGGCACGGTTCGTGCGGCAGATGGCGGACCGGCTGGAGCGCACTCTGTGAGCGGTCCGTCCGCGACGCGCCCCTGAGCCGACGGCGCGCCCGCCCGCCCCCGGACGCGGGCGGGCGCGGTGGGCTCCGGCCTCCGGGCGGCCGTCCGGAGGCGCCGGCCGCGGCGGGTGAGGCCCCAGGGCTTGAGGACCGAGATCACGGTCATGAAGACGTAGGCGCTCAGGGAGACGACCGGCCCCATGAGGACGTCGCCGCCGTCGGGCAGTGGGCCTCCGGCGGCGACGGCCTCGGCGGCCGTGTTCACGCCCGGCCGCAGGGCGAAGGCCGTGGCGGTGGTCGTGACCAGGGTCAGCCAGAACTTGGTCCACACCCATTGGTGCCTCGCCAGCCCCCAGGGCGTGCCCAGGGACAGGACGAGACCGGTGGCGAGGGTCAGGAGGGCGATCGGCAGCAGGAGCCGGTCGGCGAAGAGCTTCATGGCCCGGACGGACGCCTCCAGCATGGCCGCCGACCCGGTGGTGTTCGCGGTGACACCGAGCGCGAGCAGCCCGACCGTGAGTCCGAGCCAGCCGGCGGAGGCGATGACGTGGACAACGAGATGGGCCCGGCGTGCGGGGCGGCTGAGTTTCTTCACCCGGCCCACGGTGCCGGGTCCGGACGGCACGGGCGTCCGACGGCGGGAGTAACCGCGCCTACCGACGTCGGCGTACGCCGTGGGGGCGGCCGTGCTCCCCTGCCACGGAGGCTCCGCCGGCACCCAGGCCCTCTCACGCCGTATGTTCGCTTCTCGGGCGGCTGTGCGGCGTGCCGGAGCCGGGCACATGTGTTGGTCCGCTGATCCCCTTCGCCCTTCTCGGTTTCGGCGCCCTCGGGGCGGCCATGCCCGCGCGGGCCCCCCGGCCGCTCGCTGCCGAGGAACAGTGCGCCGGAGTGGGTGACATGCCACCGGGACGAAGGCCGGGGCGCAGGTACCGGCCGCGAGGGCTCCCGCTCCACGCGGCCGGGGAACACGCCCGGTCCGCGCGCTCCGGAGGCGCTGTACCGCCCGATGTGCGTGGCCGTCGGGTTCGGTGGAGTCTGGGGGTCATGCGGAGCAAGGGCGTGGGGGTCGGCGGGAACGGCGGGGGCGGCGAGGTGGAAGCGGTCCTCGACGAGCTCTACGCGCTGCCCCCGTCCGAGTTCGTGGCCCGGCGTGAGGAGTGCGCGGCGGCCGCCAGGACCGAGAAACGGACCGACGACGCCCGGCGTATCCATGCCGCCCGCCGCCCCACCCTCGCGGCCTGGGCGGCGAACCTGCTCCGGCGCTCCCGGCCCGAGGAGGCCGGGCGGTTCCTGGAACTGGGACGGGCGCTGCGCGAGGCCCACGCCACGCTGGACCCGAGCGGCCTCAAGGAGTTGTCGGCCCAGCGGCGGCGTATCGTCTCCGAGCTGACCCGGCAGGCGACCTGGCTGGCCCGGGAGGCGGGGCACCCGTTGTCGGACGCGGTTCAGCGGGACGTCGAGACGACCCTGCGCGCCGTGCTCGCCGATCCGGAGGCGGCGGACCTGTGGGCCGCGGGCCGGGTGGAGAGCACGCTCACCCCGCCGTCGGGGTTCCCCTCGGAGGCGGCCGGCGTGAAGGCACCGGCGCGGACGGCACCCCGCACTCCCCCGGCCACGGCCACGGCCCGCAGGGCGGACCGGCTCGCGGAGCAGCGCGCGAAGCGGCTCGCCCGGGCGCGGGAGGCGGCCGGGGCGGCGGAGGAGCGGCTGCGTGGCCGGCGTACGGAGCAGGCGGAAACCGACGCCTCGCTGCGGCGGGCGCGCGAGGACCACCGGGCGGCCGAGGAGCGGGTGTCCGCCCTGGAGGAGCGGGTCCGGGAGGCCCGCGCCGGCCTGGAGCGGGCGGAGCGCGCGCTGCGGGAGGCGGAGAAGCGGGACCGGACCGCCTCGGATGCCCTGGCCAAGGCCCGGCGGGAAGCGGACGACGCCACACGCGAGGCCGAACGCGCGGAGCGGGACGCGCGCTGAACGCGGCGCCCGCGGGGCCGGTCGCCAAGCGTTCCTGACGGTACGCCACCTCAAATGAGCCCTGCATTGGCATAGACCTGACACCGCGGGCTCGCTAAGCTCTGCCCCACCGTTGAGAGCGCTCTCACACTGCGGTTGTTCCACCCCCACCTTGCTGGAACGACGAAGGGCAACCTTCCATGAGACGCACCGGACTCACCCATGCCGGCGTGGCCGCCCTGCTGATGCTCGGCAGCTGGACAGCGGCCGGCACCCTGCCCGCCTCGGCACAGGACGCCCCCGGCTCCCCCGCTGCCCGTACCGCCGACTCCGCCCCCGGCTCCCCCGCTGCCCGTACCGCCGACTCCGCCCCCGCCTCCACCGCCCTGCTGGACGCCATGCAGCGGGACTTCGGCCTGACCCGCGCCGAGGCGGAGGACCGGCTGGCCGCCGAACGCGAGGCCACGGCTCTCGCTCCCCGCGCGCGGAAGACCGCGGGACCGGCCTACGGCGGGGCCTGGTTCGACGCCGGGAACGAGAAGCTGACCGTCGCCGTCACCCCGGACGCCGACGCCTCCACGGTCCGGGCCCTGCGCGCGTCCGGCGCCGCCGTCCGCACCGTCGAGCACAGCGCGAAGCAGCTCGACGCGGCGAAGTCCCGCATCGACCGCCTCGACGCGCCCTCGGGCGTCAGCAGTTGGTCCGTGGACCCGAGCGCCAACACGGTGGTCGTGAACGTCGTCGGCGACCGGCGGGCCGACAACGATGTCCGCACCTTCGTCACCACGGCCCGCGCAGCCGGTCCGGTCACCGTGCGGACCGTACGGGCGCAGGCCGAGACCTTCGCCGCCGGGACGGTGGGCGGCGACCCGTACTACACCGGCAACGTCCGCTGCTCCATAGGCTTCTCGGTGCACGGCGGCTTCGTCACCGCCGGGCACTGCGGCGGGGCCGGTCAGCAGGTCAGGGGCTGGGACGGTTCCTACATCGGCAACTTCCAGGGCTCCTCGTTCCCGGGCGACGACTACGCCTGGGTGAACGTGGGCAGCGGCTGGTGGACGGTCCCGGTGGTGCTCGGCTGGGGCACGGTGTCCGACCAGTTGGTGCGCGGCTCGAACGAGGCGCCGGTCGGGGCCTCGATCTGCCGCTCCGGCTCCACGACCCACTGGCACTGCGGCAGGGTGCTGGCGAAGAACGAGACCGTCAACTACAGCCAGGGCGCGGTACATCAGATGACGAAGACGAGCGTGTGCGCCCAAGGCGGCGACTCGGGCGGCTCGTTCATCAGCGGCGACCAGGCCCAGGGCGTCACCTCCGGCGGCTGGGGCGATTGCTCGAGCGGCGGCGAGACCTGGTTCCAGCCGGTCAACGAGATCCTCAACCGCTACGGGCTGACGCTGCACACGGCCTGACCCTCCGACAGCCCCCGGGCGGGCCCCGCCGAACCGTCGGCGGGGCCCGCTCCCGCGTGCGCCCGGTCCGGCGAGCCGTCAGGACACCGCAAAAGTTACCGTGCCGTAACTTACCCATGGGTTACTTGCGGTAAGTGAGCGCTGTTAGTTTCACGTTTCACCTTCTGAAGCAGTGCGAGGAGTGAGCCGTGAGCCGTATCAGCACCGCGCTGACCACCGTCGTCGCCACGACGGTCTGTGTATGCGTGTCCGCGTCACCCGCCGCCGCGAGCGACCCCGTGGTCTCGCGGGGCGTCACCATTCCGGCCTTCTACACCCCGCCGGCCGAACTGCCCCAGGGCAACGGCGTGCTGGTCCGCCACGAGCCACTGCGTCTGGGGCTGAACCTGCCGGGTCTGGACGGCCGCTCCCTCCCCGGCACGGCGACCCGTCTGATGTACACCTCCACCGACTCGGGCGGACAGCCGATGGCCGTCACCGGCGCCTACATCGAGCCCTCCGCCACCTGGCAGGGCGGCGGCCCCCGCCCGCTCGTGGTGCTCGGATCCGGAACCATGGGCCAGGGCGACCAGTGCGCGCCCTCGCTGGCCCTGCAGAACCCCCTGACGCTGAACGGACAGACCGTCTCGTTCGGGTACGAGACCCTGGCGGTCTACCGGCTGCTCGCCACCGGCGCCGCCGTCGTCGTCACCGACTACGCGGGCCTCGGCACCACCGACCGACTGCACACCTACGTCAGTCGCGTCGACGAGGGACACGCCATGCTGGACGCCGCCCGCGCCGCGCGTTCCGTACCGGGCGCGTCGATCAGCGCCGCCTCCCGCGTGGGCATGTACGGCTACAGTCAGGGCGGCGGCGCCAGCGCCTCCGCGGCCGAGCTCCAGAGAACCTACGCGCCCGACGTACGGCTCGTCGGCACCTACAGCGGGGCGCCGCCCGCCGATCTGACGGAGGTCATGAAGGGCATCGACGGCAGCGCGCTGGCCGGCGCACTGGCCTGGTCGATCAACGGCTTCGCCCAGTCCGAGCCCGAACTGCGCAGGGTGGTCGCCGAGCACATCAACGCCGCGGGACGCGAGGCACTGGAGGACATCTCCACCGCCTGCGTCGGGGACGCGATCCTCGGATACGGCTTCACCAAGAGCACCAAGTGGACCGCGAGCGGAAAGCCGCTCGCCGAGATCATGGCCGGGGAGCCCGGCGCCCAGGCCGTCCTCGACAAGCAGCGCATCGGCACGATGAGGCCCACCGGGCCGGTTCGCGTGGTCACGGGTGTCCAGGACGACATCGTCCCGCACGAGCAGGCGCGCCGACTGGCCGTGGACTGGTGCAAGAAGGGCGGCGACGTCACCTACAAGGCCGTCCATCTGCCCAACCTCGGTGACAAGCTCCTCACCAACCATCTCGCGCCGCTCCTCACCGACCAGGGGGACGCGGTGGAGTGGCTGACCGACCGGCTGGAGGGCAAGACCACGCGCTCCAACTGCTGGAGCATGCCGATCCAGCCCTGAGCCGCCGGGCAACGGGACGAGCCCCGCCCCGGGAATCCCGGGGCGGGGCTCGCACAAGGAGCGCCGGGCAGGCCTTGCACCTGCATCTCCCCACAGGAAGTGGGGCGTCTTTCCTTGGACCACCAACGCACGGTCCGATGAGGGGAGTTCCCCTCGTTCTGACCTGAGACAACCGTAGCGGTGATCGCTCCGGTTGTCACATCGGTCACCTGAACGCACCGGTGCGCGCTCCCTCGAAGTTCTTCCCGACCTGCGCCTTCTCCACCGCGCTCGGGTACGCGTTCGTGCACGAGGTTCCGGCGCTCGCGCCCGACATCAGCCTGGAACAGGGGCCGGGCTTGCGGTCCGGCAGGCCCAGCAGGTGGCCGAGTTCGTGGGCCGTGACACGGACGGCCGCCTGGCCCTGGTCGATGGCCCGGCGCCCGATGTGCACGGTGCCCCGCCCCAGGGAGTCGGGAAGGGAGCGCGGCCAGCCGTCGTCCGCCACGATCCGGATGTCGGCCCCCTCCCCGGTCCCGGCCGGGCGCAGCTCGACCGCGTCGACGCTCTCGTTCCAGATCGCCGCGCCGCGGTCGACCGCGGCCGCGAACCTCCGCGGCGGCTCTCGCGTCATAGGTGAGCACCCGGTCGGCCACCAAGGGCTGAGCGGTGTCGACGGACGGACCGGCCTCGGCGGCTCCGGTCAGGGCCGGGAAGGACAGCACGAGAGCCGCGGCCAGGCCGCCGGTCAGCGTACGGACGGGCCTGTCGACCTCCTCGGGATTCAGAAGCGGTACCGCTGAATTCCATGGAAGGGATCGGTTGGACTTCCGGATCACCCGGAGGCACCGTGGACAAGGATCAACACCGTCCCACGCCCCACCCCCGCTCGCATCACCGGAGACCACCCGATGAACCACATCGCCCGTCCCGAGCGCTACGACGGCACCATGCGCTACCGGCGCACCGGCCGCTCGGGCCTCGACCTCCCCCTGCTGTCCCTGGGCTACTGGCACAACTTCGGCGACGACCGGTCCTTCGAGACGCAGCGGGAGATCGCCCTGCGCGCCTTCGATCTGGGCATCACCCATCACGACCTGGCGAACAACTACGGTCCGCCCTACGGCTCCGCCGAGATCAACTTCGGCCGGCTGATGCGGCAGGACCTCGCGCCGTACCGGGACGAGTTGGTGGTCTCCACCAAGGCGGGCTGGGACATGTGGCCCGGCCCGTACGGCCAGGGCGGCGGCTCCCGCAAGTACCTGCTGGCCTCACTCGACCAGTCGCTGCAGCGCATGGGGCTGGAGTACGTCGACATCTTCTACTCACACCGCCTCGACACCACCACGCCCCTCGAGGAGACCATGGGCGCCCTGGACACGGCCGTCCGCCAGGGCAAGGCGCTCTATGTCGGCATCTCCTCCTACGACGCCCGGCGCACCCGTGAGGCCGTGGCGATCCTCCGTGGCCTCGGCACTCCGCTGCTGATCCACCAGCCGTCGTACAACATGCTGAACCGCTGGATCGAGACGGACGGCCTGCTGGATGTGGCGCAGGAGGAGGGCTTCGGGATCATCGGGTTCACGGCGCTCGCCCAGGGGCTGCTGACCGGGCGCTACCTGAACGGTGTACCGGAGGGCTCCCGGGCGGCGGCGGGCACGTCGTTCGACTCCGCTTGGCTGACCGACGACATGCTGCACCGGCTGCGCGCACTGAACGGGATCGCGGCCCGGCGCGGGCAGACTCTCGCGCAGATGGCGCTGGCCTGGGCCCTGCGCGACCGGCGGGTCACCTCACTGGTGATGGGTGCCTCCCGCCCCGAGCAGCTGGAGCAGAACGTCGCCGCGCTGGAGAACCTCGACTTCTCCGCCGAGGAGCTGGCCGAGATCGACTCGTACGCCACCGAGGCCGGCGTCGACCTGTGGCGTGAGGCGCGCCTGGGCACAATGGACTGAGCCCCCGAGGAGGGTCGTATGCAGACCTTCATGCCGTATCCCGACTTCCGCGAGTCGGCGCTGGTGCTCGACCGGCGCCGGCTCGGCAAACAGCGGGTCGAGGCGATCCAGGTGCTGCGCGGGCTGATCGTGCCGGGGTACGGATGGCGCCGCCATCCCGCGGTGCGCATGTGGACCGGGTACGAGGAGGCGCTGGTGCGGTACGGCCTGGACATCTGCCGGGTCTGGCGGGACCGGGGCCATCAGGACAGCTGCGCCGCCACCCTCGTCGCCGATCTCGCCGGCGTACGGCCGGGCGCGCCGGTGCGCGGTCAGCGGGAGCTGGCCGAGGCCGGCGAGCTCCCGCCGTGGCTCGGGGACGAGGCCCTGCACCGCAGCCACCGGTCGGCGCTGGTCCGCAAGGACCCGGCCTTCTACGCCGGGCTCTTCCCCGGCGAACCGGACGACCTGCCGTACGTATGGCCGGCGTCCGACCGTGATCCGGAGGCGGTCGGCGGCTGACCCCGGCGTCCCCTCCCCCGGGGTCGGCCGGGGCACCCCACCCCGGGACGGCGTCGCGTCACCGCGCGGACAGGTAGTCCTCCACTCCCGGCGCCGCGTGCGCCTCCTCCGCGTTCACCACACCACCGACCGCCTTGGCGTCGGGCTTGAGCACATAGGTCCTGACGCTCGCGGGACGGTCGACGTCGGAGAAGTTCTGCGGGGTGCCGAGGCCGGTGTCCGCGTTCGTCTGCGCACGGTGTGCCTTGACCACGTCCTCACGGGTCAGGCCGCCCGCCTCGCAGGCCCTCTTCAGGTCGTCGCCCATGAGCTGGGCGGCGTTGTACCCGGACAGCACGCCGGAGTCGACCGGCGAGTCCGGGTACTTCTTCTGGTACGACGCCACCATGCGCTGCACGCCTGGCAGGTCGGAGCTGACCGCGGGGGCGGCGCTCACGATGCTGAGCATCGCCGCCAGGGCGGGCGCGGCGGGCGTCTTCATCAGCTGGGGCGCGAAGCCGGGGGCGCTGCTGACGACGGGGACCTTCAGGCCGCGGGAGGCGGCGACGCCGACGAGGGAGGCGGTCTGTGCGGGTCCCGCGCTGATCAGGATGGCCTTGACACCCTCCTTGCGCAGGGCCGAGACCTGGGCCGACAGATCGGTGTCCGTCGCCTGGATCTTCTGTCCGGTCACCTTCATGCCGGCCTTCTCCGCCGCCCAGGTGGAGCCTTCCAGGGCGTTGGCGCCGTAGTCGCCCTCGAAGTAGACGTGGCCGATCGTGTCGCCCTTCTTCAGGCCCTTGGTGCGGGTGAGGTACTCGACCGCGGCGATCATGTCGACGTCGTAGGTGGTGCCGAGCACCTGGATGGCGTCCTTGCCGAGCAGGGAGGCCGCCCAGGCCTGCGGGAAGGTGAGCATCTTGTCCCGCTCGATGTCGTCGAGCAGGGCCGCGACCACCGGGGAGCCGATGACCTGGGGCAGCGCGACGACGTCGGGGGCGATGTCGGCGTAGGCGGTGACCGCCTTCTGCACGTCGTAGCCGTGGTCCTTGACGACGATCTCGACGTCGCGTTCGCAGATGCCGCCGTCGGCGTTGACCTCGTCGGCCCACAGCTGCTGGGCCTGCACGATGCTCTTGCCGAGCGTGGCGTAGGGCCCGGTCAGGTCGGTGAGGGCGCCCAGTCTGATGGTGTCGGCGCCTATCCCGGGTCCGGTGCGGACGCCGTCGGCGGCTTCGCCGCCGCCCTTGCCGTCCTCCGCCTTCGAGCTGCATCCGGTGGCCGCGAGCAGCAGGACGAGGGCGCCGGCGAGGACGGTGCCGGCGGTGCGGCGCCGGTTGCGGGGCCTGAGGTGCGTGGTGTTCACGGGGTGTGCTCCTTGGGTCGTGCGGCTGCGGTCGGCTGCGGAGGGGAGGGGATGTCGTGTGTGTCGGCGGGGGGACGGGATCGGCGCCGCCCTACGCGGTCGCGGGCCCGGCGTGCCAGGCCGTGCAGACCGTCGGGGGCGTACAGCAGGACCAGGACGATCGCCGCGCCGTAGAGGTAGCGGGCGGCCTCGGTGGGGCCCACGGCGCCCTCGGACGAGCCGGGGGCGGCGACCAGCGGGAGCTGGTCGGCGTAGCGGGTCATCAGCAGGGGCAGCGCGGTGACGAAGACGGCGCCGGCGGTGGCTCCGGCGACGGAGCCGAGACCGCCGATGACGATCATGGCGAGGTAGTCGACGGAGAGGACGAGGGAGAAGTAGTCCGGGACGACGCGGCGGAAGGCGAGCGCCAGGAGCACTCCCGCGAGGCCCGCGTACATCGACGACACCACGAAGGCCGCGGAGCGGTGCCGGGCGACGTCGACGCCCATCACGGCGGCCGCGGTCTCGCTGTCGCGCAGGGCGGCGAGCGCCCGGCCGGGGCGTGAGCGCAGCAGGCCGCGGGCGGTGAACCAGGTGAACCCGAACAGGGCCAGGCCGAGGAACCACAGGCGCTCCTCGGCGCCGAACGGTACTCCGAGTACGGTGAGTTCGGGGTCGCTCTCGGCGAAGGTGAATCCGCCGAGGGTCATCGGGGGCACGGAGCGGCCGTTGAAGCCGCCGGTGACGGAGTCCGCGGTGAGCAGGACGTGGTGGCCGAGGAAGACCAGGGCGAGGGTGGCGATGCCGAGGTAGATGCCCTTGACCCGGGCGGCGACGGGGCTGAAGAGGCCGCCGGCCGCTCCGGCGAGCAGTACCGCGAGGAGCGCGGCGAGTGCGGGTGGCAGGCCCGCTCCTGGTTCGCCGGCGAACCATGAGTAGCCGTAGGCGCCGACGGCGAGGAAGAAGGCGTGGCCGAGGGAGAGCTGGCCGGCGGTGCCGGTGAGCAGGGCGAGACCGACGGCGCCGATGGCCGCGGCCATGGAGAACAGGCCGATGCGGAGCCAGAAGGCGTCCAGGTAGAACGGCGGCAGGCACAGGACGGCGGCGAGCAGCAGAAGCCGGGTACGCCGGCGGGTCAGAGCCCCGGTGAGTCGGTCAGACACGGGCCGTCCCCTTCCCGCCGAACAGTCCGGTGGGCCGCACGAGAAGCACCAGCAGCATCACCGCGTACGGGGCGACGTCGCCGAAGCCCTCGCCGAGGACGTGGAGTTCGGACTGGTAGCCGACGACGAGCGCCTCGGTGAGGCCGATGATCAGGCTGCCGGCGAGGGCGCCGGCCGGGGAGGCCAGCCCGCCGAGGATCGCCGCGGGGAAGGCGTTGAGGGCGATCTGGCCGGTGGTGCGCTCCAGGCCGGGCGCGGGGAAGGCGGAGAGGAACACCGCCGCCAGCGCGGCGAGCGCGCCCGCCAGGCACCAGGCGCCGGCGCGGACCCGGCCGAGCGGTACGCCCATCAGGGCGGCGGCCTCGAGGTCCTCGGCCGCGGCCCGCAGGGACAGTCCCCAGGAGGTGAACCGGAAGAGCGCGAACACCGCGCCGATCACCACGGCCGACACCCCGATCGCGGCGAGCCGGCTGTCGGCGACGGTCAGCGGCCCGATCTCGGTCACCGCGTCGCCCCAGGGGTCGCCGAGCGACAGCAGGTCGCCGCCGATGCGCCGGGCCAGGTCGGTGAGCAGAACGATGTCGATGCCGATGGTGACGATGGTCTGGACGTGCGCGGAGTGGGCGTCCTGGCCGCCGCGTTGCAGCAGGAGGCGGTCGAGCGCGCCGGCGAGGGCGGCCGTGGCCAGGACCGCCAGGGCGAGCGCTCCGGCGAAGCCGAGGTCGTCGTGGAACACGGCGGTGAGGTAGCCGCCGAACAGGAGCAGGGAACCGTGGGCGAAGTTGAGGACGCCGGAGGCCTTGAAGATGACGACGAAGCCGAGGGCGACCAGCGCGTAGACCGCGCCGAGTGCCAGTCCGCCGAGGATGTTGTCGAGGAATGCCGTCATGCCGCGTCCTCTCCGGTCGCGTCGGTGCCCAGGTAGGCGCGCAGCACCTCGGGGTCCTGGCGGACCTCGTCGGGGGTGCCGTGGGCGATGCGCCGGCCGAAGTCGAGCACGGTGACGTCGTCGGCGAGGCGCATGACCAGTCCCATGTCGTGCTCGACGAGGACGACGGACAGCCCGAGTTCGGCGCGGAGTTCACCCACGACCTCGGCGGTGCGGGCGCGTTCGGCTGCGTTCATGCCGGCCACGGGTTCGTCGAGGAGCAGCACGCGCGGCTCCAGGCAGAGGGCGCGGGCGAGTTCGACGCGCTTGCGGTCGCCGTACGACAGCAGCGCGACCGGGGTGTCGAAGTGGGCTCCGAGGCCGGTGAGTTCGGCGATCTCGCGGGCCCGCCCGAGGTGCTCGCGCTGTTCGCGCACGGCGCTCGGCAGGCGCAGCGCGCTCGCGGCGAAACCCGCGCGGGACAGGGCGTGGCGGCCGAGCATGAGGTTGTCGGCGACCGTGCCGTGGGTGGTGACGATGTTCTGGAAGGTGCGGGCCACGCCGAGCGCGGCGATGCGGTGCGGGGCGAGCCGGGTGAGTTCGGTGTCGCCGAGGGTCACCGCGCCTTCGGCCGGGCGGCACAGGCCGGACAGCACGTTGAAGCAGGTCGACTTGCCGGCGCCGTTGGGCCCGATGAGCGCGTGCACCGAGCCGGGCGTGACGGTGAAGGAGACGCCGTCGAGGGCGGTGAGTCCGGCGAAGCGCACGGTGACGTCCCGTACGTCGAGCACCGGCGGGGCGGTGGTGGTGCGGTCGTCGTGCACGGGCGGTGCGGTGGTGGTGCGGTCGTTCACGCCGCCCCCTCGTCCTCGGCCGACTCGCCCAGGTAGAGGCGGCGTACGGCGTCGGTGCGGGCGAGTTCGTCCGCGGGGCCGGACAGGCGGGTCTCGCCGACCTCCAGGACGTGGGCGTGGTCGGCGAGGGAGAGCGCCATGCCGGCGTTCTGCTCGACGAGGAGGACGGCGGTGCCCTGGGTGTTGATCTCGCGGATCACCTCGGCGATCCGGTACACCATCTGCGGTGCGAGGCCGAGTGAGGGCTCGTCGAGGAGCAGCAGGCGGGGGGCGGCCATCAGGGCGCGGCCGATGGCGAGCATCTGCTGCTCGCCGCCGGAGAGCAGGCCGGCGGCCTGGTGGGTGCGTTCGGCGAGCCGGGGGAACAGCGTGAAGACGCGGTCGCGGGCCTCCCGCACCTGGGCGCGTCCGCGCCGGCCGAGACCGAGACCGCCGGAGCGCAGGTTCTCGTCGACCGAGAGGCCGGCGAACACCCGCCGCCCCTCGGGGACCTGGACCACTCCGGCGCGCACCGCCGCGACGGGGTCCTTGCCGTCGAGCACCGTCTCGCCGTAGCGGATGCGGCCGGCCGTGATCGCGCCCCGGTGCAGGCGCAAGGTGCCGGACACGGCCCGCAGCAGGGTCGTCTTGCCGGCCCCGTTGGCGCCGAGGAGCGCCACCACGGCGCCGGGCGGCACGGTCAGGGACACGGAGCGGAGAGCGGACAGCGCACGCCCGTACGTCACGTCGACGTTCTCGACGTGCAGGGCGGGCAGGGCGGGCAGGCCGTCCGGTGGTGCTTCGGGCATCACGACTCCTCGGGACCGTGCCCGCTCGGGGCGGTCACGGCTTCGGGGGAAGGGGTGCTCACGACAGCACGGGGGCGGACGGCCGGTACAGCGGCCGGGGGCTGCTCGCTGCGGTGTACCAAGCGGGGCGGGTGGGGGTTGTGCGGGTGCCCAGGCCGGGGGCGGGGGCATGAGGGTGGGGGGCATGGGGGCTGGCTGTTGTGGTCACGGCCGCTGCGCACTCCGGGGGTGCTGCGACGCGGTCGGGGATCTCGCCCCCGCCGCCCCTTCCCGTCCCGAACTGGGGCTCCGCCCCAGACCCCGCTCCTCAAACGCCGGAGGGGCTGACATAGCCCCTCCGGCGTTTGAGGAGCGGGGGTCCGGGGGCGGCGGGGGGAGGGCCCCGGCACAGCTCCGCGCCCCTGAACGCGCCCACGCGACCGAGTCGCGTATCGGGGCGGCGCCGTGCCCGTTGCGCCTCAGCGGTGAAGGAGGCTGCGGGCGGTCAGGGCCAGGGTCACCTCGACGAGGTCGGAGGGGCGGGAGAGGGAACGGCCCGTCAGTTGTTCGTAGCGGCGGAGGCGGTTGAGGACGGTGTTGCGATGGCAGTACAGGCGCCTGCTCGCCCGCTGCGCCGAACCGTCACAGGCCAGCCAGGTGGCCAGGGTGTCCAGCAGTACCTCCGCGTCGGCGGGTTCGAGGTGGGCCAGCGGGCCGAGGAGCCGGTCGGCCAGCGCCGCGGCGAGTCCGGGGCTCGACGCCACCAGCGCGGCCGGGAGGTGTTCGGTCAACCGGACCGTACCGCCCGACTCGGGGCAGAGGGTCAGCGCGGTGTCCGCCAGACGCCGCGCGTCGCCCACCGCGGCCAGCCCGTCGACCGCGCCGCTGACGCCCACCCGTGTCCCGGGCGGCTGTTCCTCCCGCACGATCGGCTCCTCACCGTCCTCGACCCGGACGATGCCGTAATCGGCGTCCGCACCGGTGTGCCAGTGCACCCGCACACCCGGGGCGAGGACGGCCTGGGCACCCGGACAACCGGTCGGCCCGCCACCGGCGGCCACGACGACCACGTACCGTCCGTGCTCCGGCAGATCCAGCGCCTGCGCGGCCTCGGGCAGGTCGGCGATCCTGCTCGTCCCGTCCAGCAGGGCCCCGGCCAGCAGGCGCACCCTGTTCTCCCTCCGCCACGCCAGCCGGCGCTCGGTCTGCCGGTAGGCGTCCGCGACGAGCGTGCAGTGCTCGTCGACGAAGTTCCACACGTCGGACGCCACGTGCACCAGCAGCCGTACGTCCTCGGGTGCCGCCCGTGACGTCTCGTCGACCAGCCCCTGCCACACCAGTGAGCCACCCAGCCGGAAGGCGTGCAGCAGGGCGTCCAGCGGCATCCCTTGTTCGGCGCGGGTCGCACCGATCCGCCAGGAGCAGCGGCGCGCCGCGTCCCGGGCGCCCCTCGGGTCGAGCAGGGACGCGATGCTGTGCCGCAGTGAGCGGTGCGCCTCCTGCCAGGTCGCGGTGGCGTCGCCCTCCAGCGCGGTGCGGTAGGCGGGCTCCTGCTCCCGCAGTACGGCGAGCAGCCGGTCGGTGAGCTGCGGCAGGTCGTCCAGCAGGACGCGGGCGGCCCGGTGCAGCACCCGCAGCGCGTCGGCGTCGATCAGCGACCGCATGCCCGGTGTCCGCGGGCGCGGAGCGGGCGTGGGTCCGTGGCGAGGCAGGGTACGTGGCCGTACGGCGTGTTGCATCGCGCATCTCCCCCAGGGTCGGGTTCCCGGCGGTGCCCGTGCGGCGGTCCCCGCATCGGCGCCCGGCCGGCCGGGGAGCCCGTGGGCCGGCCGCCACCGGACTCGTCCTGCCCCGAAGGATGGCATACCGTCCGGTCGGTCCCTAGAGTCGTGCACCGGTCTTTTCCTCCTGTTCGACCAGCCGGACGAGCGCGACCCGGGAACGGACGCCGAGGGTGGCGAACACGTTCCGCAGGTGATAGTCGACGGTGCGGGTGCTGACGGACAGGCTCAGGGCCACCTCCCGGTTGGTGGCGCCCTCGGCGACACATCGTGCGATCCGCAGTTGCTGCGGGGTCAGCCGGGACAGCTCCCCGGCCCCGGTCCCGGCCGGGGCCGCGCCTCCCGCCCTCAGTTCGGCGGCGGTCTGCTGCGCCCACAGGGGTGCGCCGCACCGCTCGAAGCCCAGCAGCGCCTCGCCGAGGCGCACCCGCGCCTCACGCAGTCGGCGCCTGCGCCGCAGCCATTTGCCGTAGAGGAGCTCCGTGCGGGCCCGCTCGAAGTCACCGGCCGTCTGCTCGTGGTGGTGCAGGGCCCGCAGGTACAGGGCGTCGGCGGCGGCCGGGGCGGCCAGCAGCGCGCGGCAGCGCATCAGCTGGGCGGGGGCCTGCGGGTCGGCACCGCAGGCGGCCCACAGGGCGAAGTCCTCGACGACCGCCGGGGTCTCTTCGGGCCGGCCGGCGAGTGCGGCGGCCTCGACGAAGCAGGGAACGGCCAGCATCCACACCGCGAAGTGGCCCCGCCGCGCACCGGGGCGGACCAGCGGACCGAGACGGTCCGCGGCCTCGTGAGGGCGGCCGGCACCCAGGTCGGCGCGGGCCGCGGCCCACTGGGCGAGCGTGGCCGCCTGCGCCAGGCCGTGCCGGCGGGCGGTGCTCAGGGCGGCCGTCACATGCTCGGCGCCGATCTCCCGCTCCCCCTCGATCGACGCGGCGAGCGCCAGTACGGCGTGGTGGTGGGCGGCCGTGTTCCGCTGCCCCGTCAGCGAGGCGGTGCGCAGGCCCTCCTCGGCGTGGGTACGGGCGAGCTGGTGGCGTCCGGCCCGCAGTTCGGCGTACGCGAGGTATTCCAGTGCCCTCGGTTCGAGGGCGGCGCGGCCGAGGGTCCGGGCCGTCACGAGCGCCCGGGCGCCGGCCCGGCGGGCGGCGGTGACCTCCCCGAGCATGAGCGCGGCGGCGGCCGCGCGCAGCAGCAGCTCAGGCTCGTCGCCGCGCAGCCCCCGCCCGACCACCCGCCGCAAGGGAGCGGCGGCACGGTCGAACCGCGCCAGCAGTACGGCCCGCATCCCGTCCCGGTGATCACGGAGCATGCCCTTGTCGTGACGAGAGACCGCGTCGCCGTCCTGCCTCCCCCCGGGCGATCTCCCGGCAGCCCCGGCCGCCGACACCCTGCCACCACAGGCACCGGCCCCCACGCCCGCGGCCTCCCTGCCCCCCGCACCGGGAGAGCCGGGCGCCTCCCCGCCGTCGACGGACGGCACACCCGACGCACCGGCCGCCACCCGGCCCGCGACAGCGGCCGGAGCCCCGGTCACCGGGCTCGGAGTACCGACGGACGCGACAGCCGCACCGGACACACCGCCGACCGCCGGAACGCCCTCATCCCCCGCCTCGCAAGCCGCTCCGCCCACTCTCGATCCACCAGCCGGCGCCCGCACCGGAACCGCGGCCGGAGCGCTGGTCGCCCGCACCGGGCTGCCACCGGTGGACGGGACCCCCGGGCCGGGCACGGCCTCGGCCGCCGCGGTGGCCTCTTCGGGGACACCGGAAGCCGCCCCACCGGCGGTGGACGACACGGCCACGCCCGCGGTGGTGGTCATCGGCGGGTGCGGGAAGGGGAGTTGACCCGGGCCGGTGTGGGGCGGCGGGTCGGGGGTGAGGGCCTCCAGGCAGGCCGCGGCGTCGCCCGCCGACCAGGCCGCGTCCGCCGCGCCCAGGGTCGCCCTGGCGGCGGCCTCCCGGTCGGTGGCGGCCAGCAGGGCGGCGGCGAGCAGGAAGGACTCGCGGGCGTCGTCCACCGGCCCGTCGGCCAGGAGCACCGCACCCCGCAGAAGTTCCGCTCCGCCGCGTGCCGACGGGGGTGCCGGACGGCTCCTGCCGGCGTCGAGCAGGCGCAGGGCCTCGGACGGGTGACCGGCGAGGACGGCCTGCTCCGCGGCGGCTGTGCGGTGGTGGAGCCGCTGCGTGTCGTCCGGGGTGAGTGCGGCGGCCCGGGTCAGTGCCCGGCGGCGCAGGGCGGGCGGCAGCGCCGGGTCCGCCGCCGCGCGGGCCAGCCGGGCCGCCAGGGCGGGAGCGTGGCCCGTGACGGTCCATGAGCGGTGCAGCAGCGCGAGGATGTCCTCGGGGTCGGGCAGGGCCCCGGCCAGGGCGCGGTGTGCGGCGCGGCGTCGCGCGGGCGGCGCACCGGCGTAGACGGCCCGTCCCAGGAGCGCGCTGCGGAACCGCAGCCGGCCACCGGCCCGGACCAGCACGTCGGGCAAGGGCTCCACGGCGCGGGTCGCGTCGGCTCGCAGAACGAGGTCCGCGTCGGCGTCCGGCTCACCCGTCACCCGCAGGGCGGCCGCCGCCGTCAGCAGCAGTGCGGCCCGGTCGGCCGGCACGCCGGTGAGACATCCGCCGGCCACCCCGGCCAGGACCTCACCGTCGGCCAGCGGCCTGGGCAGTGCCCGGCGCCCGCCGAGCTGGGCGGGCGACAGCCGGTGGACCAGCGCCAGCAGCAGCGCGGGATTGCCCTCCGCCGCGGTCACCAGTTCCTCGCGCACGGCGGGGTGCAGGGCGCCGTCCGTCGCGTCGTCGGCCAGCCGCGCCGCGTCCCCGGCCGCGAGCGGGCCGAGCCGCAGCACGGGCAGCGCCGCCAGCTCCGGGTCGACGGGCCGGTGCCCTGGAACGGTGAGGAGCAGCCCCGCCCGGATCCCCGCGGAGCACACCCTTCCGGCGGCGTGTCCCAGCGCGGAGCGGGACGCGGCGTCCCACAGGTGCGCGTCGTCCACGCACACCAGGAGCGGCACCGCGGTGGACGCCATGCGCAATGCCTCGAACAGCGCTTCCCCCGAGGGGCCGTCCGCGGGCACGGGTACGGAGCGCCCGGCGGCCCGCAGCAGGGTGTGCAGGCCGCCGGAATGCCGTACGTGCCACACCGGTCCGGCGTGGCAGGACCGCGTGGCGTGCTCGAGGAACGTCGTGCGGCCGCAACCGGGTTCGCCGGTCACCACGCGGACGCCGCCGTCGGTGCGAAGCGTGTCGAGGAGCTCGGAGATCACCTGCCGCCGCAGGAACGTCTGTCCGGTCATTCCCGCGACGTTACTCATGCGTAAGGTGACCTGGAAGGAACCCGTCCACGCTGGATGAACGCTCAACTGCCGCTTCACCAGCGGGTCTTCTCCCGCCGTACGGGAAGCGGAGTGTGCCGCGGCCCAAGGCGGGGGGTGCCCGGCGGTGCGCCCGCACAACGCCGGTGGCGGCCCGCGCCGTACGCGGACCGCCACCGAACGCCCCGAACCTCAGGAGGTGTGCGGGCAGTTGCCCCGGGACTCCTCGATCGTCAGGCTCCGCGGCGGCAGCGGGCAGAGGAACTTCTCGTAGCGGGTGTCGTTGTCGATGAACCGCTTCAGCCAGGAAATGCTGTACTTCGCGATCGTCGTGTTCGACGAGTTCGGCGTGAAGTGGGTGGCCCCGTTCAGTTCCAGATAGGCCCGGTCCAGGGAGGACGGCAGGCCCGTGTACAGGGGCTCGGCGTGGCTGGAGACCGGGGCGATCGTGTCGCCGTCGGCGCCGAAGATCAGGGTGGGGGTCCGCACCTCGGGCCAGGTCTTGTCGAGGTTCCACGGCGTCAGCGGGATGGCGGCCTGGAGCGAGGGCCGGTCCTTCGCGGCTTCGAGGGTTCCCCCGCCACCCATCGAGTGGCCCATGACGCCGAGCCGGCCGCTGTCGACACGGCCGCGGACGGCGCTGCGCTGGGTGAGGTAGTCCAACGCGGCCAGCAGCTGGCGGCCCCGGGAGTCCGGCTGGTCGAGGGTGGTGTTGGTGTCGATGGTGAAGACCACGAAACCCTGGGAGGCCAGGCGCGGGCCCAGCCAGGCGATGGAGGACTCGTAGGCGGTGAAGCCGGGCGAAATGGCGATCGCGCCGAAGGTGCCGTCGGCGGTGCTGGTGGGGTAGTAGATCGTGCCGCCGCCGAAGCCGGACACGGAGAGCGAGGAGACGGAGATGTCCGACACGGCATACGGGCCGCGCAGCGCCTCGATGCTCGATTCGGTCGGGGCCGGCCCGCGCTCGTAGGGGTTGTCCGCCGCGTGGGCGCCGGGACCGCCGAGGGTGCTCAGAGCGACCACGGCGGCGAGGGAGGCGGTCAGTCCGGCAAGCCGGCCTGTCGGGCGCCTGCGGGTGTGGGGGTGCTGCTGCACGACGAGTGTTCCTCTCTGTCGCGGCGTACCGCCCGGCCGGCCGGGGCACGGGATCATGGCGCGGTTCGGGGCCGTGCCCCGGCCGGGGGCGCCGCCGATTGACTGGAGGTGCCACTGTCGGAGAGGAGGGGGTGGGTGCGGACCGGCAATCTCACCGGTCTCGTGCGCAAGCACCGTTGCGTGCGCGGCGAGGGAAGGTGACCGCGCGCAGGGTGTGCCGGGGAGAAGCGGGGGTAGACGGACAGGCGCGGTCACCGTCGGAGTCGGCGCCGACGGTGACCGCCGACCGCGGTGGCGGGGACGCCGCTCAGGTGCGCCTGGTCATGTGCGCGGCGGTCGCGTCACGCCGCGTCGTAGACATGGGCCCGGCCACCGGCCCACCTGACCCAGGCGGGATCGTCCAGCAGGCGTTCGCCGTCCGGCAGCCCGGCGCGTCGCAGGAACTCCACCACGTCCCGGTCGGAGCCCGCGAGGCCGACGATCTCCCCGCGCACGGTCACCCGGCGTCCGCCCGAGCCGAGCGGCGGGTGTACGACGATCGGCGCCTTCCTCACCCTTCCAGCATCCGGCGACGGCCTCCGGTATGCATCCCGGCCCCGGATGTCACCCGACTGGCCCGCCGGACGAGCGGTCCGGGACCGGGCCGTGCTCGTATGGGAGCGGCCCCCATGCCTACCCGGAGGGAGCTGGGAATGCACGAGATGTGGTGCGGTGCAGACACTTCGGGGGAGCCGGTGTGGCATGTTCTCACCCCGGACAAGACCTCGACCCTGTGCGGAGTGGACAAGGAGGAGGAGTCGCCGGGCCGTGACACGACGGACCGGCACTGCTACTCCTGCATGCAGTCGTTCCAGGCCGTTGTGGCGTCCCGCTGAGGGTCACGGCGTGCCGGTGCGGCCCGGACCGGCTGCCCGCCGGGAACGGGAGTGCCTCGGACGGTGGTCCGAGGCACTCCCGTTCTCTCAGTGACACGGATGGCCGCCGCTCCCGTCCCCGTCGGCGTCCGCGAAGGCCGCGGGCCGGCCGGTCTCCGTGCGGCAGAAGCAGGACGCCTCGATCGGTACGTCCGCCAGCGCGGCCGCGTGCTGGAGCTGCCGGGCGATGATCGCAGCCTCACCGGTCTTGCCGGTGCGCAACAGGCACTCGTGGAAGCCGTGCAGCGCCCAGACGTTGTTCGGGTGCTGCAGGGGTCTGGGCAGGGTGGCGTCCAGTCCGAGATCCGCGCGGTAGACCGCCTCGGCCTCGGCGACGCGTCCCTGTTCCAGGAGCAGCGCCCCGTAGGCGTGCCGGGTGGGCTGCATCCAGCCCCAGGGCTCGTCGTAGGGCAGGTTGTCGTCCAGTTCGATGGACCGCTCCAGCGCGGCGAAGGCGATGTCGTACTCCCCCTTGCGGTAGGCGAGTTCGCCGTCCAGCATCGCCGACGCGATGGCGAGGATGTCGTGGCAGGTGTTGTTGAAGAGCATCCTGGTTTCGGGGACCCGGTCCACGGCCGCGCGGAAGCTCTCCCGTTCGGCCTCGGCCGCGTCGGTGTCGCCGGTGGCGGACAGGGCGACGCCTCGCGCGTAGTGCAGCATGGCGGTGGTCACGCGGTACAGGTCGGGGTCGTCGGGAAAGCGCAGTGCCAGGATGTCGTCCCACCGGCCGAAGCGGATCAGGACATGGACGCGCATGGCCAGGAACCCCTCGAGCCAGTCGGCCATGGGCGGGCTCTGGACCCGGAGCAGCTGTTCGGGGATGGCCTCCTCGAGCCGTGCCGCGGCGTCCAGGGCCACCTTCGACTGGCCGGCGAACATGGCGCCGTAGATCCGGAAGTGGTGGTTGTGGGCGCGGTAGAGCGTGTAGAAGTTCATCGCGCCGGCCCGCCGGAGGTACCTCTCGTCGGCTGCGATGGCGAGGGTGTTGTCCGAGACGACCCGCCGGTAGTCGCCGCACAGCACTTCCAGGTGCGAGGGCATGTGGTGCAGGTGCCCGGCATCGGGTACGGCGCCGCGCAGCCGGTCGGCGACGGTGAGGGCCGCTTCCGGGGTGGGGGACATCTCCATCAGGTGGATGTACAGATGGAGGACACCGGGGTGCCGGGCGCCCTCCTCGGTGGCGAGCGCGCCGTCGAGTACGGCCTTGGCCTCCAGGGTGCGGGCGCCCTCGGCGGGGTGGCCGGTCCTGAGGTCCCACAGCTGCCAGGGGGTGAGGTTCATCAGGGCGTCGGCGCAGAGCGTGGCCACGTCGAGGTCACCGGGGGCGCTCTCGTACACGGCGAGCATCCGGTCCGCGTACGGCTCGTTCCACACCGAGCAGTCCTCGGTGGCCCGCGCCTGGGGGTAGCGGGCGCGGAGGGCTTCGACGAGGGCCTGTTCCACGGGGCCGGCGGACGCCGCCTTCTCGTGCGCCCGCTCCACCGCCCGGTGGGTGCGTTCGACGGTGTGGGCGAGTTCGTCACCGTCGAAGGCGTCCCAGGGTTTGTTGTAGTTGGGGCCGAGGGCGTAGGCGATGCCCCAGTGGGCCATGGCGCAGTCGGGGTCGGCTTCGGCGGCCTTCTCGAAGCAGGCGACGGCCTCCTCGTGGTTGAAGGCGTACGTCCACATCAGCCCCCGGTCGAACCAGAGTTGGGCTGCGGCGGAGGACGTCGTCACGGGCCGGCGGTAGGGGCCGAGGTCGTAGTAGTCGTCCATGGGGGCCTGCCTCCCGGGGATGCGGATGGGCCGGCCGCTGCCGCGCCGGCGGCGAACGTCCCGTGGGGACGAAACCGACGATAGCGGGGCACAGGCGCTCGCGCAGGCGTCAGCGCGGTTCCGGGCACCGTGTACTCACCCGCTCACCCGCTCACCCGCTCACGAGGAGCTGCGGGGAGAGCACCTTGATCATCGTATTGGTCCAGCGCATCTGGCGCAGGGTCTGCGGGTGGCAGGCGGAGACCAGCTCCAGGAGGTCCCGGTCCCGGGTGGCCTGCGCCGCCTGGGCGAGCATCTCCCAGTGCAGGGAGTTGCGTACCGCGGCCAGGTGCAGGTCCCGCAGGTCCTGCAGCAGGAGCAGACCGGTCCCGGGACGGCGCCCGAGGGCCTGCGAGGCCTTCTCCCGCAGCGCGGCGAGCGCGCCGGGAGAGGGGTGCTCGCGGGGTCCGGACAGTGCGAGGCCGTGGTCGCGGCCGAGGGCGGCGAGCCGGACGGCGTGTTCCCGGGACCAGCGCGCGACGTCGGTCGCGATGTGGTGGAACTCGTGCTCGACGCGATGGCGTTCCGCGGCGGCCAGCAGGTCCTGTTCCAGGTCCCGTTCGTCGTCGTGCAGGGTCCGCAGGGTGAGGTCGACGCCGCTCATGCCGTGCTCTCCGCGCCGTCGGCGCCGTCCGTGCCGGTGCCGCGGCGGGAGACCAGCGTCATGCGGGCCGCGGAGGTCTTGAACAGGGGCTGTTTGGAGAGCGGGTCCCAGTCGGTGATGGTCGTCTCGTTGACGGCCCGGCCTGGGCGGTCGTCGGGCGGCCGGTGGCCCTGCGGTGTGTCCCAGTAGCCGTAGTGGAACGGGACGAACACCACTCCGTCGCGGATCCCGGTGGTCCGCAGCCGGGCCCGCATCGCTCCGCGCGGGGTGGTGACCTGGACCAGGTCGCCGTCGGCGAGCCCCTGCGTGGCGGCCTCCGCCGGGGAGATCTCCGCCCACACGTCGGGGGCGGCGGCGTTCAGCTCGGGCGCACGGCCGGTCTTGGTGCGGGTGTGGAAGTGGTACACGGTACGGCCGGTGGTCAGCTGGAGGGGGTACTCGGGCGAGCTGTCCTCGTGCGGCGGCAGGTACTCGGCGGCCTTGATCACGGCCTTTCCGTGCGGGTTGAGGGAGCGGTACTCGACCGGGGTGACCGTCGCGCCGGTCACCATGTCCTTGCCGTAGCTCTCGCACCGGTCGGGGTGGGCGTGGGCGAAGCCGTCGGTGTAGAGGCGGGCGGTGCCGTCGGGGGCCTCCTCGGTGCAGGGCCACTGGATGCCGCTGCCGCGGCGCAGCCTGTCGTAGTCGAGGCCGGTGTAGTCGCAGGGGCGTCCGGCGCTGCACCGCTGCCAGGCGGCGAACGCGCCCTGCGGGTCCCGCCAGCCGATCAGCGGGCCGCCGTCCTTGTCACGGAAGTCCATACGCGCGGCGAAGTCGAGGAAGATGTCGAGGTCGGGCCTGGCCTCGCCGGGCGGTTCGACGGCTTTCTCCGACAGGTGCACGGTGCGGTCGGTGTTGGTGAAGGTGCCGGTCTTCTCGCCCCAGGTCGCGGCCGGCAGGACGACATCGGCGAGTTGGGCGGTCTCGGTGAGGAACAGGTCCTGCACCACCACGAACAGGCGTTCCTGGGCGAGGATCGAGCGGATCCTGGCGAGTTCGGGCAGCGAGACGGCCGGGTTGGTGCCGGTGATCCACAGCATGCCCAGGGAGCCCTGCTCCGCGTAGCGGAAGATCTGCAGGGCGTGGGTGGGCGGACCGTAGTGGGGGATGGCTTCCGGCTCGACGTTCCAGATCTTGGCGAGCTCCGCCACGTGCTGGTCGTTCTGCCAGTTGCGGAAGCCCGGGAGGTCGCCGTTCGCACCGCATTCGCGGGTGTTCTCGGCGGTGGGCTGGCCGTTCATCTGGAGCAGCCCGCGACCGGGGCTGCCCAGCATGCCCCGGATCAGATGCAGGTTGTTGACCTGGACGGCGGCGGCGGAGGCCTGGTGGGACTGGTAGACGCCCTGGAGGACGGTGGACAGCAACCGCCGCGCGCTGCCGAGGAGTTCCGCCGCCCGTTCGATCTGCGCGGCGGGGACGTCGCAGATCCGCGCGGCCCACGTGGGGGTGCACGGCTCGACGCGGGAGGCGAGTTCGTCGAAGCCGACGGTGTGCGCGTCGATGTAGGCGCGGTCGACGCGGCCGGTGCGGATGATCTCGTGCAACAGGGCGTTGAGCAGCGCCACGTTGGTGCCGGGGCGGGGCGCCAGATGCACGTCGGCGCGCCGGGCCACGGGCGTGTACCGGGGGTCGACGCACAGCAGCCGGGGCGGGTCGGAGCCCTCCAGGCGGTCCAGGATCCGCATCCACAGCACGGTCTGGGTCTCCGCGGCGTTGTGTCCGAACAGCGCGATGGTGTCGGCGTGGTCGACGTCCTCGTACGAGCCGGGCTGACCGTCGGAACCGAAGGTCTCCTTGAGCGCCTCGGCGGCCGTCGCCGTGCACAGCCGGGTGTTGCCGTCGAGGTGGTTGGTGCGGATGCCGACGTGGGCGAGGACGGCGAGGGTGTAGTACTCCTCCAGGAAGAGCTGGCCGGAGGTGTAGAAGCCGACGGCCCCGGGGCCGCGTTCGTCCAGCAGGCTGCCGGTCCGGGAGGTGATGCGGTCCATGGCGGTGTCCCAGTCGGACTCCACCAGGCGTCCGTCCTCCCGGACGAGGGGCCGGGTGAGGCGGTCCGGTGAGTGGTTGGCCTGCCAGCCGTAGAGGTCCTTGGGGCCGAGCCGGCCGCGGTTGACGCGGTCGACCGCGCGTCCGCGGACGCCCACGATGCGGCCGTCGCGCACCGCGATGTCCAGCGCGTCCCCGTTGGAGTGCAGGATCGAGGCGGAGCGCACCCACCGCTCCACATCCTCCTCCCCGACCCCGTCCGCCAGTTGCATGTCGGTACGGGCCGGCCACGGGGTGCCGGGTTCGTAAGGGGTGCGCGCGCCCCAGGGGTTCGCGATCCGTTCCGGCGAGCTGTTCAAGATCCGACCTCCCAGAGGTGACCATGTCGCCGCCGAGTACCCCTTCCCCGGACCACCAGACCCTCACGTCGCGCCACCGGACGGACACCCGGAGTAGTGACGAGTGTGCGCATACGCCATTCCTTCGAGCGCTTTCGCCGACCGGCTGGCACGGGCCGCACGGCGCTCCCTAGGATGTATTCCCTGTCCAGCCAGCTCAGTTGGCGCGGTACTCCGCAGGGGGAACGATGCACACCGGTAAGCAGCTGTCCACCGAGATCGACGCGACCGTGCCGACAGCCGCACGCATGTACGACTACTATCTGGGCGGCAAGGACAACTACGCGGCGGACCGCGCGGCCACCGAGGAACTGGACAAGGTGGTGCCCAGCACCCGCCGCCTGGCCCTGAATAACCGGCGCTTCCTCCAGCGGGTGGTGCGCACCCTCACGCAGGAGTACGGCATCCGCCAGTACCTGGACCACGGTTCCGGTCTGCCCACCCAGGACAACGTCCACCAGGTCGCGCAGCGCATCGATCCGAGCACGCACGTGGTCTACACCGACAACGACCCGATGGTGCTGGTGCACGGCCGGGCGCTGCTGGAGCAGGACGAGCGCACCGTGGTCATCCAGGCCGACATGCGCGACACCGAAGGGATACTCGGCCACCCGGAGACCCAGCGTCTGATCGACTTCTCGGAGCCGGTCTGTGTGCTGTTCAACTCGGTCTTCCATTGCATCCCGGACAGCGACACCGACGGCCCGCTCGCCGTGGCCCGCAGGGTCCGTGAGCGCCTGGCCCCCGGCAGCTTCATGGTGATGTGCCAGCTGGTGAGCGAGGACCCGGAGGTCCGTGAGTTCGTCACCGGGTTCATGGACAAAGCGACCCAGGGGCACTGGGGCCGGGTACGCGAGCCGAAGGACGTCGAGACCTACTTCGAGGGCCTGGAGATATTGGATCCCGGCCTGGTGGAGGTCTCCACCTGGCGTCCGGACACCGAGGTGGCGCCCCGTCAGCTCACCCAGGAGTGGATCGAGTTCGGTGGCGTGGGCCGGCTCCCGCTGTAGCACTTCCGGCAGCACCGGTGTCCCGGCCGGTGCTGCCGGCCCGCCGCCGTTCAGGTGGCGGCGTAGCGCTCCTTGATCGTCCTGCGCAGCAGTTCCACGGACTCACGGGGCTGAAGGGCCTCGTCGGCCAGGCGGTCCAGCGCGATCCGGTACTCCTCGGTCTCGTCGAGATCCTCGAGGAAGTTCGCGCTTCGTATGTGTTCCAGATAGACCACGTCGGGCAGATCGAGCCCGCCGAAGCGCAGATAGGTCACCGGGATCGCGGGAGCGGACGCGTTGGTCACGGCCAGCGGCACGATCTGTACCGTCACATTGGACCGCTCGGTCATCGTCACCAGGTGCTCGAGCTGCTCCCGCATGACCGCGGGACTGCCCAGTACACGCCACAGAACCGACTCGTCGATGACGGCCCACAGCTGCGGTGCCGCCTCGCGCCGCAGCAGTTCGGCCCGGCGCATGCGCAGCTCCACCCGCCGCTGCACCTCGCCGGCCGGAGCGTTGGGCAGGCCCCGCTCGACCACGGCGCGGGTGTAGGCGGCGGTCTGCAGCAGTCCGGGGACGTACTGGATCTCGAAGGTGCGGATCGTGGCGGCGGCTTCCTGGAGACCGACCAACCGGTCGAACCACTCGGGCATCAGCCGCTTGTCGTACCGCTGCCACCAGCCCGGTTCTCCGGCCCGCTTGAGCAGTTTGAGCAGCACCGAGGCTTCGTAGTCGTCGGTGCCGTACAGCTTCAACAGCGCACGGACATCGTTCTCGGTCGGCGGGCGGCGGCCCTTGCCCGACTCGATGCGGGACAGCTTCGCCCCGCTGAAACCGACGGATCGCGCCGCCTGGTCCTGGGACAGCCCGGCGTCCTCACGGAAGCCTGTCAGCTGCACTCCGACCAGCATCTTCAGCAGGGTCGGAGCGGGCTCGGGCCTGTCCAGATAGGGTTCCAGACGGGAGATTCGATGCGACGCGGCGGACATCCTGACTCCCAGCAGACCGGCACAAGGGCGATTCACACTATCGCATCTGACAGTGACTCAGCGCATCCACGCGAGAAGCACCACGCAAGTGGGTCACGCGCCTCCGTTTCGCCGGCGCCGCCCCGAACGGCCGGCGCCGGCATCCCGGGAACGGGTCAGACGAGGTGGTCGAACTCGCCGTCCTTCGCTCCGGCGAGGAACGCCGCCAGTTCCGCGACCGTGTAGACGAGGGCGGGTCCGTCGGGGTCGCGGGAGTTGCGCATCGCGACGCCCCCGCCGGCCAGCGGGGCCACCTCGACACAGTTGCCCTCGGCGTTGCTGTGCCGGCTCTTGATCCAGCGGGCGCCCAATTCGCTGGCCCGCACTCCGTTCCGCACTCCTGGCACCGGTGTCTCCTCGCTGTTCACGTTCCACCGCGCACGCCGTCCCTCCGTGCGTGGCGAAAAATCTCGCGCAATTTCTCGTGCAATTGCACGCGAGCGCTGTCAGCGTGGATAATAGCCGCGGCGTCAACCCCCTTGTCGGCGCCAGGTCCTGACGATGCATCGAGGAGATGCCGTGTCCTCACCTGCGCTTCCTGTGCTCCGGTCGTCGGCCGTGGCGGTGGTACCGGCGGGTGGCCCCGGCACGGCCCGGGCCTTCCCCCACACCCCGCTCCCGACGGCCGCGCGCGACGAACCCCGCCCGACGTCCAGGACGGCCGGTACGGCGTCCGCCTCGGCGGCGCTGCGCATCGCGAGCGGCCCCGAGGGCCTCGCCCGGGCGCGGTCCTTCACCCGGGACATCCTGGGCCTCTGGTCCCTGGGACACCACTGCGACGACGCCACCCTGGTGATGACCGAGCTCGCCGTGAACGCCGTGACCCATGCGGCACCACGCTGCCCGGGTGTGCCGGACATCCGGCTCGGGTTCCGGCTGGAACCGACGCACCTGCTGCTCACCGTCTCCGACCCCGACGACCACCCGCCCGTCCACGCACCCGGTGCCGGCTTCGACCTCGAGGAGCACGGCCGGGGGCTGCGCATCGTCGAAGCCCTGTCCGAGGCGTGGGGCTGGAACCCCGTCGCCCCGGTCGGCAAGACGGTGTGGGCCCGGTTGTCGACCCGCCCGCCCGTCTGACCCGTCCGCCCATCCGACCCGACTGCCGCGGAAAGGCACCCACGCCATGCGCAGCGCTTCGACACAGCAGCCGAGCAGCGAGCGCCCTGTGCGCCACACGCCCCCCACCAAAGTGGCACGGACCACGCCCCTCACGGCACTGTCCCGGGTGCCCTGGGCCGAGATGCAGGACTCCACCGGATCGGCGGCCGCCGTCCCCCTGCTGCTCAATGTCATCGCCTGGGGCGACTCCGGTACGGCCCTGGCCGCTCTGGAGGATCTGCGGAAACGGATCTGCCAGTACGGTTTCGTCACGGAGCAGGCGACTGCGGCCACGGTCCCCTTCCTCTGGGAGCTGGCCCAGATGCCCCACGTCACCTGCCGGGTCCGGATCATCGAGCTGCTCAAGGCCATCGCCGACGCCCGGCAGTGGGAAAGCACCGCCGCCGCGTATCCCAAACTGCTCAACCACCGCGAGAACCCGGTGGTATGGGAGCGGGCCGCCCGTCAGGCGGTGCGCGCCCGGCGTGACGAGCTGAACCGGCTGCTCGACGAACCGGACACCGAGATCGCGCGGGCCACCACGGAACTGGCCCGCGCACTGGCCGACTGAGAAGCCGGCCGGCCGGCCGGGAAGCCATGGGCCGCTCCTTCGGGCGGTCCGGCCGAGAACGCGCGCGCCCCCGTCGGGGGACGGGGCGCGCGCGGGGGGAGGGTCGGGGGGGGGGCCCGGGGGGGCGGGCCCCCCCCCCCCCCCCCCCCCCCCCCCGCGCGGGCGGGGCCGCCCCGGGGGGGGGGGGGGCCCCCCCCCCCCGGGGGGGCCCCCCCCCCCCGCGACCCGCGAACCGACCGGCGGGGACGCCGCGGCCCGCCGGTCGGGTGGGTGCGCCCCTCGCCTCATATGGCGTGGCGGTGTAGACATGGCACATGGTCCGACTCATGGGTCGATTCCGGACCCGGTCGCCCCAACGGCCCGGCGCCGTGCCGGAGCGGCGCCGCCGGCAGGGAGGCGGCAGCTCCCGGCGGCGTCCGGCGACGGGACTGCGGTCGGCGCTGAGCAAGCGGAGTGTCGCCGGGCAGGTGTTCGTACTGCACCTGGTGATCGTGCTGCTGCTGGTCGCCGCCGCCGTCGTGGCCCTGGTCCTCCAGGTTCAGCGGGACAGCACGCAGGAGGCCCGCAATCGCTCGCTCGCCGTCGCGGAGACCTTCGCCAGCGCGCCGGGGATCGTCGAGGCGCTGGACTCCCCCGACCCCACGGCCGTGCTCCAGCCGCGCGCCGAAGTGGCACGCGAGCTGGCGGATGTCGACTTCATCGTCGTCATGAACACCGACGGCATCCGCTACACCCATCCCAGGACGGACCGCATCGGCAAGCAGTTCGTCGGCACCACCGGGCCCGCGCTGGCCGGGGAGCCGGTCGTGGAGGAGATCGAGGGCACCATCGGGGAACTGGTGCAGGCGGTGGTGCCGGTCGAGGACGCCGACGGCACCGTGGTGGGCCTGGTGTCGGCGGGCATCACGACCGAGAACGTGGGCGGCGCGGCGGAGGACCAGCTGCCGCTCGTGCTGAGCGCGGCGCTCGGCGCGCTCGCCCTGGCCGTCGGGGGCGCGGCCCTGGTCAGCAGACGGCTGCTGCGGCAGACCCACGGCCTGGGCCCTCACGAGATGACCCGGATGTACGAACACCACGACGCGGTACTGCACGCGGTACGCGAAGGCGTGATCATCGTCGACGGCGACGGCACCCTGATGCTCGCCAACGACGAGGCGAACCGGCTGTTCGGCCTGCCCGAGGACGCCGAGGGCCGGCACGTGCTGGACATCGGCCTGGATCCCGACACCGCGGACCTGCTGTCCTCCGGGCGGGTGGCCACGGACGAGGTGCACCGGGTGGCCGGCCGGCTGCTGGCGGTCAACCAGCGGCCCACCGACCGCGCGGGCGGCCCGCCGGGCAGTGTCGCCACCGTCCGTGACTCCACCGAGCTGCGGGCCCTGTCCGGCCGGGCCGAGGCATCGCTGGAGCGGCTCAACATGCTCTACGAGGCGGGCGTGGGCATCGGGACGAGTCTGGACGTCCTCCGCACGGCCGAGGAACTCACCGAGCTGGCCGTGCCGCGGTTCGCCGACTTCGTCACGGTGGACCTGTTCGAGTCGGTGCTGTCCGGCGGCCACCCGGATCCGTCCGGCACCCTGCGCCGCACGGCCGTGACGGGGATCGCCGAGGACGCTCCGCTCTACCCGAGGGACGAGAAGATCCGTTTCGTCGCGTCGTCCCCGCAGGGCAAGAGCCTCACCACCGGCCGCCCCGTCCTGGAGCCCCGGCTCGTCGAGGCCCCGGGCTGGCACGTACAGGACGTCGAGCGCTCCCGGCGGGTCATGGAGTACGGCATCCACTCGCTGATCACCGTGCCGCTGCGGGCCGGGGCGCTGACGCTGGGTGTGGTCAGCTTCTGGCGTTCGGAGAAACCGGAGCCGTTCGACACCGATGAGCTGGCCCTGGCGGAGGAGCTGGTCACCCGGGCGGCGGTCTCCATCGACAACGCCCGCCGCTACACGCGTGAGCACAACATGGCGGTGACGCTCCAGCAGAGTCTGCTGCCGCGCAGTCTGCCCGAGCAGACCGCCCTGGAGATCGCCTACCGCTACCTTCCGGCGCAGGCCGGGGTGGGCGGGGACTGGTTCGACGTGCTGCCGCTGTCCGGTGCCCGGGTCGCGCTGGTGGTCGGCGACGTCGTCGGGCACGGTCTGCACGCCGCGGCCACCATGGGGCGGCTGCGCACGGCGGTGCACAACTTCTCCGCGCTGGACCTTCCGCCCGACGAACTCCTCGGTCTCCTCGACGAGCTGGTCGGCCGCATCGACCAGGACGAGGCACAGGACGAGCAGGTCGCCCCGGTGACCGGGGCGACCTGTCTGTACGCCGTGTACGACCCGGTGTCGCGGCGCTGCACCGTCGCCCGCGCGGGCCATCCCCCGCCGGCCCTGGTGCGGCCGGACGGCAGCGTGGAGTTCCCGGAGGTGCCCGCCGGTCCTCCGCTGGGACTCGGCGGTCTGCCGTTCGAGTCGGCCGATCTGGAACTGCCGGAGGGCAGCCGGCTGGTCCTCTACACCGACGGTCTGGTCGAGGACCGGGGACACGACATCGACGTCGGTCTTGAGCGGCTGCGCCAGGCGCTGTCCCGGGCCGGGGACTCTCCCGAGGACACCTGCAGGGTCGTACTGGAGTCCCGGCGGCCGATACGGGCCAGTGACGACATCGCCCTGATCGTGGCGCGGACGCGGGCGCTGTCCGCCGACCGGATCGCCGAGTGGCCGGTGCCGTCGGATCCGGCGGCCGTCGGTGAGGTACGGGCCGCGGTCAGCCGGAAGCTGGCCGAGTGGGGGCTGGAGGCGTTGACCTTCGGCACCGAGCTGATCCTGAGCGAACTGGTCACCAACGCGCTCCGCTACGGAGGCTCCCCGATCCAGGTGCGTATGCTGCACGACCGCAATCTGATCTGCGAGGTCTACGACAGCAGCAGCACCTCGCCCCATCTGCGGTACGCGACCATGACCGACGAGGGCGGACGGGGACTGTTCCTGGTCGCCCAGCTCGCCGATCGCTGGGGCACCCGCTATCTGCCCGCGGGCAAGGTGATCTGGGCGGAGCAGCCGATTCCCTGAGACCTGCAAGGGCTCATCACCAAGGGCTCACCAAGGGCTCACCACATAAGACCCTCGGGGATGACCCATAAGGCACGCTTATGAACTCATAGGCCGGACCCGCGTACCAGGTAAGGCATACCTCAGCTTAGGCTTCCGCATGAGACGCCTGTCCTCGCTCGAAGGGAACCTGACCATGCCCCGCCCCCTGCGGGTAGCCATCGTCGGATCCGGCCCCGCCGGGATCTATGCCGCCGACGCCCTGCTCAAGTCCGACGTGGCCGCCGAACCGGGCGTGTCCATCGACATCTTCGAGCGGATGCCCGCGCCGTTCGGACTGATCCGGTACGGCGTCGCTCCCGACCACCCGCGGATCAAGGGCATCATCACCGCCCTGCATCAGGTGCTCGACAAGCCGCAGATCCGTCTGTTCGGCAACGTGGACTACGGCACCGACCTCCACCTCGACGATCTGCGCGCGTTCTACGACGGCGTGATCTTCGCCACCGGCGCGACGGCCGACCGCGCGCTGCCGGTCCCGGGGCTCGACCTCGACGGTTCCTACGGCGCCGCGGACTTCGTGTCCTGGTACGACGGCCACCCGGACGTCCCCCGCACCTGGCCCCTGGAGGCCGAGAAGGTCGCCGTCCTCGGTGTCGGCAACGTCGCCCTGGACGTCGCCAGGATCCTCGCGAAGACGGCCGACGAACTGCTGCCGACGGAGATCCCGCCGAACGTGTACGAGGGCCTGAAGAGGAACAGGGCCCTGGAGGTGCATGTGTTCGGGCGCCGTGGCCCGGCACAGGCGAAGTTCAGCCCGATGGAGCTGCGGGAGCTGGACCACTCCCCCACCATCGAGGTCGTCGTCGACCCCGAGGACATCGACTACGACGAGGGCTCGATCACGACCCGGCGCGGCAACAAGCAGGCCGACATGGTCGCCAAGACCCTGGAGAACTGGGCGATCCGCGATGCCGGGGACCGCCCGCACAAGCTGTTCCTGCACTTCTTCGAGTCCCCGGTGGAGATCCTCGGCGAGGACGGCAAGGTCGTCGGTCTGCGCACCGAACGCACCGCACTCGACGGCACCGGGAACGTCAAGGGCACCGGCGAGTTCAAGGACTGGGACGTCAGCGCGGTCTACCGGGCTGTCGGCTACCTCTCCGACCAACTCCCGAAGCTGCCCTGGGACATCGACTCCGGCACGGTCCCGGACCAGGGCGGCCGGGTCGTCCAGGAGACCGGTGAGCACCTGCCCTCCACGTACGTCACCGGCTGGATCCGGCGCGGTCCGGTGGGCCTCATCGGCCACACCAAGGGCGACGCCAACGAGACCGTGGCGAACCTGCTGGAGGACTACGCGGGCGGGCGGCTGCCGGCGCCCGCTTCGCCGGCCCCGGAGGCGGTGGACGCGTTCCTGGCCGAGCGCGGCATCCGCTTCACCACGTGGGACGGCTGGTACCGCCTGGACGCCGCGGAGAAGGCGCTGGGCGAGCCCGAGGGCCGCGAGCGCGTGAAGATCGTCGAGCGCGAGGACATGCTGCGGGCGAGCGGCGCGTAACGCCTGCCGGCGGGGTGGGCGGAAGGAGACGAGGCGCCTCCCCGGCCAGCCCGCCTCCGGCCGGGAAGGCGGCACGCGGCGGCACGGCCGTATGCGGACCACCCGGCCCCGGGACCGCAGCGGCCCCCCTGGGCGGTCGGCCCGGACACCGGCACGCCGGGCCGAGGCGTGCACCGGGCACGGCTCCGCGCGGCGCTTCCCGGCCGCCTGCGGCAGGCGGCGCGTGCCGGGCGGTTCTGGCCCGGCCCGAGCCCGGCGGGTGGAGCGGCGCACCGGCCCGCCGTACCCCCGTTCCGCTCCCGGCCGAGCGCACCCCGCCGAGGTGACGCGCCGGCGTCACAGGACGGCGCGCACGCGCACGACACCGCTCGGCCGCAGCGCCCCCACCCTGCCGAGAGCCGAGCGCACCCGCCTGACCGGCGGGGTGGGCGGAGGGAGAGGGGGCGGCCGCGGCGCAGCGCGCCCTGGCTGCCGGAGCGGGCGGTCCGCCCGGCGGGGGAGGGTGTCGCCGAGCCGGTCGCTCCGGGCGGTTCCGCGGTCGGTGGGGCAACGCCGCAGAGCGCCTGTTCGATCGGGAGCGGACGGCGTTCGGAGTGGGTCAGTCCGCGAGGGGCAGGCGGACGGTTTCGCCCGGCTCGACGCCGACCGTGCGACGGTCCGGGAGGTGCACTTCGATCGGGGAGCGCCCTGACGAGGGCACGGTGATCTCCAGCAGACCGCGTTCCAGCCGCAGCCGCACGCCCCAGTGGCCGTGATAGCGCAGGGTGAAGCCGTAGGAGGACAGCTCCGGCAGGGGCACCGGGTCGAGCCACAGGGCACCGCGGCGGGTCTCAAGACCGGTCAGTCCGCGCTGTACCAGGTCGAGGGTGCCGGCCATGGCGCCGAGGTGGATACCCTCACCGGTGGTGCCGCCCTGGATGTCGGCGATGTCCGCCTGGAGAGCCTCCTGGCAGAACTTCCAGGCGTCCGCACGGCGGGCCCGGGCCAGCACCCAGCCGTGGACCAGGCCGCTGAGGGTGGAGCCGTGGCTGGTGCGGTGCAGATAGTGGTCCACCGTGCGCCGCCAGGTCCGTTCGTCCAGGCTGAGGCCCAGCCGGTGGAAGACGCCCTGGAGTTCGGCGGGCGAGAAGAGGTACCCCAGCATCAGGACGTCCGCCTGCTTGGATGCCTGATAGCGGTTGACGCTGTCTCCCTCGGCCTCCAGGATCCGGTCCAGCCGCCGGATGTCGCCGTACCGGCGCCGGTAGCCCCGCCAGTCGAGCTCGGTGAGTTCCCCGTAGCCCTCGAACTGGCTGATGACCCCGTGGTGGAAGGGGACGTGGAGCATACGGGAGATCTCCTCCCACTCCTCGAGCTCGCCCGCGTCCAGTCCGGTCCGCTCGGCGAGTTCCCGGCGCCGCGGCTCGGGCAGGCCGCGCAGCACCTCCAGGGTGCGGGTGAGTACCCAGGCGGCCGTGACATTGGTGTACGCGTTGTCGTCGAGGCCCGGCCCGGCGGCGTCCGGGTAGGCGTCGTGGTACTCGTCCGGTCCGACGACGCCCTTGATGCGGTATCGGCCCAGGCCGTCGTCGAAGTCGGCCGAGTCCGCCCAGAACCGGGAGATCTGCAGCAGCATCTCGGCGCCCTTGGTGTGCAGGAACTCCTCGTCGCCACTGGCCTCGCAGTACTGCCACACGTTGTAGGCGATGGCCGACCCCACATGGTGCTGCAGGTGGGAGTGGTCGGGCAGCCAGCGCCCGGAGCGGGGGTTGAGATGCAGCTGCTGGGTCTCCTCCCGCCCGTCGCTGCCGCTCTGCCACGGGTACATCGCGCCCCTGCGCCCGGCGTCCGCCGCGGCGGTGCGGGCGCGCTCCAGGCGCCGGTGGCGGTGGTGCAGCAGGGCGCGCGAGACCTCCGGGAAGTGCAGGTTGAGGTAGGGCAGGACGAACAGCTCGTCCCAGAAGACGTGTCCCCGGTAGGCCTCGCCGTGCAGTCCCCGTGCCGGGACTCCGACGTCCAGGTCCGCGGTGTGCGGGGAGAGGGTCTGCAGGACGTGGAAGAGGTGCAGCCGCAGGACGCGCTCCGCCTCGTCGTCCACGTCCAGCTCGGCCCGGCGCCAGAGCTGTTCCCAGGCCGTCAGGTGCGGTCCCAGCAGCTCGTCGAAACCGCCCGCCCGGCTCACCCGGTCGACGGCGGCGTGCAGCGGGTCACTGATCGCGGGGTCGCGGGAGGTGTGCAGGGCGACGATCTTGTCGACGGTGACGGTGCGTCCGGCGGCCAGGTCCAGCCGGGTCGTCTGGACGGCACGCGGACGGTCGTGCCGGACGGTGACGGGCGCCGGCGAGGTGAACCGGGCGGCGAGGGCGATCCGCACGTCCGAGGTACGGGTACGGCAGCCGAGCCACACCGTGTCCGCGGCGCTCGTGCCGGTGAGCACATCGGTCAGGTGGCGGCCGTCCAGCTCCCGGTAGCGGGGCACCCCCGCGTTGGTGACAGCCCCGTCGAGCGCCGCCTCGGTCTCCAGGGGGCCGGAGAACCCCTCGGCGGTGAACTCGGTGCGCAACCCCGCCAGATGAGGATCGGCCATGTGCACGAACCGGAGCTGGCGCACGAGGAGCGCGCGTCCCGCCCCGAGGCCGTACCGTGTCCTGCGCTCCATCAGTCCTGATGACATGTGCAGCGTCACCACGTGGTCGAGCACCGTCGCCGTGTCGGGGGTGAGCCAGGACTTGCCGGGCAGTCGGAAGCGCAGCGGGAGCCAGTTGGGCAGGTTGACCATGTCCTCGTTCTCGACCTGCCGTCCGACGACCTCGGAGGTGAGCCGGTTGTAGACACCGGCCGCGTACGTCCCCGGGTAGTGCACCTCGTCGGCGGAGCACTCCGCCAGCGCTCCCCTGGTGGCGAGGTATCCGTTGCCCAGCGTGCACAGGGACTCCCGCAGGCGGGCGTCGGCGGGGTCGTAGCCCTCGTACTCCCAGGTCCAGTCCGTCACTCGACGCTCCTCCCGCCGGCGGCGGTCCCGCGCCCCCGGACGTCGTCCCCTGCCGTGGCACCGGGCGCGCCGTACCCCGGTGTCCGGTCCCGGCCCTCACCGGCACCGGACCCGTGCCGGGCGGGGCTCGACCGGGGCCGCCGCGACCGGAGGCCGTCGTCGAGTACCCCCGGCGGGTGCCCGGCACACACCGGATGGGGGACGCCTATTCCTCCCCCACCGGCACCCGCCACAGGAGTCTGGTGCCCCCGTCGGGCGGACCGATGATGTCGAACGAGCCGCCGAGCTGCTGCGCGCGCTCGGCCATGTTGCGCAGCCCGCTGCGGCGGCCCCCGGAGGAGATGCCCACTCCGTTGTCCTCGACCGTGAGCCGGACCTCGCGCCCGTCGGTCTCCAGGACGACCTGGGCACGGTCGGCGCCGGCATGCCGGGCGATGTTGGTCAGGGCCTCGGAGAGCACGGCCACGAGGTGGTCGGCCGTCTCCTTGGACACCTGGGTGTCGATCAGGCCCTCCATCCGCACACTGGGCGCGAACCCGAGCAGCGGCGCGGCCTCGCCGACCACCCGCACGACGCGGGCCCGCAGGCCCGCTCCGCCGGCGCCGGCGGTCTCCCGGGAGCGCAGGCCGAAGATGGTCGACCGGATGATCTTGATGGTTTCGTCGAGGTCGTCGACGGCCCGCAGCACCCGCTCCGAGGCCTCCTTGTGCTCGACGAACCGGCCGGCGCTCTGGAGGGTCATACCGGTGGCGAACAGCCGCTGGATCGCCAGATCGTGCAGATCGCGGGCGATGCGGTCGCGGTCCTCGAGCACGGCGATCTGCTCGGCGTCCTGACGGTGTTCCGCCAGTTCCATCGCCACGGCCGCCTGGGCGGCGAATCCCTGCAGCGGCTCGATCTCCTTGTCGGTGAAGGGGTTGCGGTCGGCGGACCGGACCAGCAGGACGATGCCGCGCACCCGGTCGCCCGACCCGATGGGCACGGCGACGGCCGGGCCGAGGTCCTCGAGGCTCTGGGCGCCGGGGAAGACCCGGTCGTCACTCGTGATGTCCGTGCTGGTGACGGGAGCGCCCGCGCTGAAGGCCCGGCCGAGCAGGCTGCCGCCGACCGGCACGACGAGCCCGCGATGGGTGTCCGCCCCCTGTCCGATGGCCAGTTCCACCGTGAGCGCGTCGGTGCCCTCCATGGGCACCGCGACCACGGCGAGGGCGGCTCCGGTGATCTCCCGGGCGCGCTCGGCGATGAGCAGCAGCGCCGCGCCGCGTTCGCTGCCGGACATCAGGCCGTGGGTGATCTCGGCGTTGGCCTGGAGCCAGCGTTCGCGCTGCCGGGACTCCTCGTAGAGGCGGGCGTTGTCGATGGCGACACCGGCGGCGACCGCGAGGGTGGACAGGACCGACTCGTCCTCCTCGTCGAACTGCGCCCCGCCCCGCTTCTCGGTCAGATACAGGTTGCCGAAGACCTGGTCGCGGACCCGGATGGGTACCCCGAGGAAGGTGTCCATCGGCGGGTGGTTGGCCGGGAAGCCGTACGAGTTGGGGTGGTCGGAGAGTTTCGCCACCCGCAGCGGCTCCGGATGCCGGATCAGTTCACCGAGGATGCCGTGGCCCTCGGGATAGTGGCCGATGCGGCGGATCTCCTCGTCGCTGACGCCGACGGTGTGGAAGGCGGACAGCCGCTTGCCGTCCGGGCCGATCACACCCAGGGCCGCGTACCGCGCGTCCACCACCGCCGCGGCGGCCTCCACGATGCTGTGCAGCGCCTGCTCCAGCTCCAGCTCCCTGCCGACCGACAGCACGGCCTCCAGCAGGCTGTGCACCCGGTCGCGGGTGCCGCGGGCCGCGTCTATGCGCGCCTGCAGCTCCTCCAGCAGCTCGTCGAGCCTCAGCTGAGGCAGCCGTACGCGGGCCTCCTCGTCCCACTCGGAGTCTGCCACCCGTGTGCCTCCCGTCCCCATCGCCCGCGCACCGCCGCCCGATTGTCTGCCGACCGGCGCCCCGGTAACGGTCCAATAAAGACGACGGTACGGCATCGGCCTGCGCGCGGGTCCGGCGGGGACCATCCTCCGGCCGTCCCGGGTCCCCCGGGCCGTTCGGCCCTGTTCCGCGCCGCCGGCCGGGGCCGGAGGTCCCCTTCCGGCGGGACGAGGGTCCCGCCGTGCCTCAGGAGCCCCGTTACCCCCGGAAACAGGCGTTTCTGATTGCTATACAGGTCCTGCCGCCGGTCCGGACCCGCGGTCCCACACCCTTGTTCCGCACCGCTTTGGGAGACCTCATGCTGTCCGAAGAGTCCGCCGCCGTACTGCGGGCCACCCTGCCCGCCGTGGCCGGGGCGCTCGATGAGATCACCACGTGTTTCTACGGCACGATGTTCCGCGACCGGCCGGAACTCCTGGACGGTCTGTTCAACCGGGGCAACCAGGCCAGCGGGGCACAGCGCCGGGCTCTGGCCGGGTCCATAGCCGGTTTCGCCCAGGCGCTGCTCGCCGACCCGGACAGCCGGCCGGACGCCCTGCTGGCCCGGATCGCCCACAAGCACGTCGCGGTCGGGATCACCGACGACCAGTACACGATCGTGCACAAGTACCTGTTCGGCGCGATCGCCGAGGTGCTGGGCGACGCGGTGACCCCGGATGTCGCGGCCGCCTGGGACGAGGTGTACTGGCTGATGGCCGGCGCGCTCATCGCGCGGGAGGCCCGGCTGTACCACGACGCCGGTGTCGAGCCGGGGGACGTCTGGCGTCCGTGGACGGTCGTGGAGCGCCACGAGGAGACCGACGACGTGGTGTCGCTCCTGCTGCGCCCCGCCGACGGCAAGCCGGCGCCGCGGGCCCGGGCGGGCCAGTACGTCAGCGTGAAACTGCGCATGCCCGACGGGGTGGACCAGCTGCGCCAGTACAGCCTCTCCTCCGACCCGGGGGACGAGCTGCGCCGCATCACCGTCAAGCGGGTGGCGGGAGCGGAGGGCGCCCCGGACGGCGAGGTGTCCAACCTGCTGTTCGACCGGGTCGGCACGGGGGACGAACTCACCCTCTCCGTGCCGGCCGGTGATGTCGCGCTCGACGAGGCCGACACCCCACTGGTGCTGATCTCGGCCGGTATCGGCTGCACCCCGATGCTCGGCATGCTCGCCCGGCTCGAGGCCACCGACTCCACCCGGCGGGTGCTCGTCCTGCACGCCGACGGCTCGCCCGCCGAACACGCCCTGCGCGCCGAGACACTGGAGACGGTGAACGCACTGCCCGACGCGGAGGCGGTGTTCTGGTACGAGCGTCCCGGCGCGGAGGAGCCCGGCGTCCGCGCCGGTCTGATGAGCCTCGAGGGAATCGACGTCCCGGCGGACGCGACGGTCTACCTGTGCGGCCCGCTGCCGTTCATGCGCGCGGTGCGCGGCGAGCTGCTCGCCGCCGGGGTCCCCGCCCGGTCCGTCCACTACGAGGTGTTCGGCCCCGACCTCTGGCTGCCCGAGGCGGCCTGACCCCCGGCCGGGGTCCGGGGGCTCCGCGTGCCCTGACGGCGCGCGGGGCCCCCGGACCGGATCAGACCTCCAGTTCGGCCTCGATGCGGCGCAACTGGTGGCGTGCCATGGCGAGGTTGGCCCGGGCCGCGTCGAGCACCAGGTAGAGGAAGAGGCCGTTGCCGCCGCGTCCCTTGAGCAGGCGGATCAGGTGGTACTGGTTGTTCAGGGTGATGAGGATGTCCTCGATCTCCTCGTTCAGCCCCAGGTGTTCCATGGTGCGCAGCTTGGACCGTACGACGTCGGTGTTGCCGGCGGCGGCGACCTCCAGGTTGAAGTCCTTGCTCCCGCCCAGTGTGCCGAGGGCCATGCCGCTGGTGTAGTCGACGAGCGCGGCGGCCGTCGCGCCGTCGATGGAGGCGAGGCATTCCTTGAGCGAGGTCTCGGTGTTGGCCATGAGTGTGTCCTTTCGGTCATGAATGGGTGGTTCGGGCCGGCCGCCGGATGATGCGCGGGCGTCCGGCCGGTCGGAGAGGTCGGGGGTCAGCCTCCGGGCTGGGTCCGGGGCCGGTGTGCGGGCAGCTGCGGGGTCCGCACCGGAAGGGTGCCGATGGGCCGGTCCGGGTCCTGCGGCCGTGCCGGGATCTCCCGGGCCATGAGCCGGTCGGCGTGCCGCCCGGCGCCCGGGCCGATGTGGGTGTCCACCAGTTCCGCGATCCGGGCGCCGCTGCGCCGGCCCTCCAGGTGCAGCCGGCCCACGTTGACCCGGTCGTCGGCGAGCAGGGTGAGGACGGCCGTGGTTCCGGCCGCGTAGGTCGCGATGTAGCCCTGGCTGCCGCGCACCAGGAGTTCGCGGAACTCCCCCCGGGTGGCGGCGTCCGTCATCCGGTACGCGACGCCGAGCGCGGCCGCGGTGAGCGCGGCCAGTCCCTCCGGTTCGGTGTCCGGTGCGTCGTGGGCCAGGACGAGGCCGTCGACCGTGGCCGCGAGGGTCCCGGCCAGCCGGGGTATACGGGTGCGGAGCCGACGCAGTTCGTCCAGCACGTCGGTCTCGACGGCCATGAGCAGTCTCCTTTCGGCACGCTGTCGGCGCGCGCGGATCACAGTGCCTCCAAGGCGTCCAGGAGCCGTCTCAGCAGCGCTGTGTCGGGCTCGTCCCACGCCGCGCCGCTCGCGTCGGGGACGGAGTGGACGGACATTGCGGGCGGGGGTGGCGCGGGGGTGACCAGCCCGTCGGCGGCCAGGCGGCGTAGTTCGACCAGGGTGTGGAAGGTGCGGCAGGCGAGGGCGGAGGCGATCTGCGCGGCGGTGCGGCCACCGTCGACCAGGGCCAGGGTGCGCCCCCGGCGGGGCGGCAGCTCGGCGGACTCGGCGCCCTCCGCGCGGGTGAGCGGTGCGGTGTCGACGGCCGGGTCGGGCCAGATGCGGTGCAGCAGGTCACGGCGGCGCCGCGACTCGCGCAGCACCGTCGCCACCGGTACGGGGCGGACCGCGCCGAGCCAGTGCCCGACGCCGGGGCGGAAGCGGAGCGCGGCTCCGTCGTGGGCGAGCGCGAAGTACGCCGCGTCGAACAGCGCGCCCGTGTGGCACAGTTCCAGCGCCCCGGTGGTGAGGCGTCCGCTGTCCACCAGCTGGCGGCCGACGCCGTGCACGGCGCCCGCCCGTTCGACCGCCTCCCACCAGCCGGCCGGGGCGACGGCGCCGCTGCGGGTGAGCAGGTCGCCGAGGTCGGGGCTGTGGGCGGATTCGACGTGCACGACATGGCCCGCCGAGAGGTAGAAGACGCCGGTCTCCGTGGAGAGCGCGCCGGTGGCGTGGTCGGCGGCGAGGGTGCCCAGCAGCTCGGGGGCGGATCCGTCGGTGCAGGGCGCTGTCGTCATCCGAGCACCAGCCGGTCCGCCATGACGGAGAGCCGGATACGGGCGAGGGCGAGGTTGCCGTCGGTGCGGTCGAGCCACAGGTAGAGGAACACCGTGCTGTCGAACGTCGTGACGACGAACCTCAGCAGGTGATACGCGTCCGCACTGGTGAGGATCAGGTCCTCGACGGGCGGTTCCTTGCCGGTGACCCCCGTCCCGCCGCCGTCGGACGCGGCGAGGGTGCCGCTCTCCATGGCCTGGCGGGCGAGTTCCGCGGTCTCCGCGGCCGTGGCCTCCGCGTCGCCCCCCGGGGCCTCGCCGACCGCGCCCAGGGCGAGCCCGCTGATCCAGTCGACCACCAGGGCACCTCGCGCACCGGGCAGTCGCATGGCTTCCAGCAGGCTCTCGTCGATTCCGGGCACGCCGGATCCCCCTCCCTCGCACGGCTGTACCGCGAACGTGACGTCGACGCTACGGTGTGTGCTCGATCGAGGCAGGAGCTTTGGTGTTTTCCTGGGGAATATGCGACGCACGGGGCGGGCCGCTGGTAAGGTCCGGGCTTTTGCCCCCACGACGGAGCCGGTCGCCCGGGTGCGGTGCGGGCAGGACCGGCCCCGATGCGGATGGTGGGCCGGCCCTGCTCTCAGGCCCATGGTGATGACGGCCGTACCGCCGGACCATGGGTGAACCGCGGTCGTCACGGGTGCTCCGCGCACACCCCGCGCGCGACACGCCGTGCGCTCATGCCGTTCGCCCACCTCGTACAAGGGCCGTACGGGGCGGATGGGCGCCCACGGGGCCCGCCGCCCGGTGGACCCCCGTGTCATGTCGCCGGCCGGCGGCGACGATACTGGCAGGAGCACGCGCCCCCGCTCCCCCATGGACCCATGCCGAACTCCTCCACAGCCCACGCCACGATCCCGCCCACGGTCTGGCTGGCCCGCGGCCGCCATACCGGAAACCGGGCGGACGAGGCGCTGCGGCGCGGTCTGCGCCGGCTCAAGGACGGCCGGGCCATCGACGACTTCCTGGAACTCCCCGCCGCCGACACCGCTCCTGACCTGGTGTTCGAATCTCGGACGCGGGTCGCCCGGGAGGTCACCGTACGTGCCCGGCTGAGTCTGGCGCCCGGCACGGCGGAGGGCCGGGAGTGGACGCTGGTCGCGGAGGCGGAGCTGCCCTGGGACCGGGCCTGGCCGTCCCCGACCGGGATGTTCTGGGAGCCGGAGCAGGACGCCGACTGGAACCACGACGCGGCGACCGGACTGCGCCCCGGGGAGCTCAACCCCCTTCCGGACGACGACAAGGCCGTACGACGGCTGCTGCGCGACTGCGTGCGTGACGCGTGGCACATCCATGTCGTCGTCCACGAGGCGATGACCACGGACGAACGCGGCCGGGTGCCGCTCGCGCACTGGCTGCCGCCGGGACTGCGGCACCGGGTCGTGGAGCACCGGGCCGCCCCCCAGCAGTTGCGGGTGGCCAACTGGGCGCTGCGGGAGTTCGGTGTGCAGGTTCCCCGCGGGGGTGCCGCGGTGCTGCCGGGCGCTCCGGTCCCGGAGGGGTACGACGCCGGCGCCTTCGCCGTACGGGCGGTCTTCCTCGACGGCACCGAGCCGGCCGGCCTGGTCGACGCGGTGACCCGCTACGACGCGACTGCGCGCGCGCTGCCGGACGGTGCGCGGGCGGCCCTGACCGCGCTGCGGGAGGACTGGCACCTGCTCACCCTCGCGGAGGAACTCGAACGTGAGCGCGCGCTGGTGGCCATGTACGCCGAGGCCCTGGAGGCCATGACCAAGTCCCGGGACCTGTACCGCGAGGCCGCCGAACGCGCCCACGAGGCACTGGCCGCCTGTCAGGACGCCTCCTCCGACGTCCCGGCCGCCAGGCAGCCGCCCGCAGCCCCCGGGCCGGCCCCCTCGTCACCGCTCCAGCAGCTGACCCGCACCCTGGAACGCCTCAAGCCCACCGCCAGGTCCCGCCGTGCCACGCCCCGCGAGCCCGGGGAGCCGACGCCGGACCGGCAGTAGACGACGCCGGACCGCCGAGGCCCGCCCGGCGGACCGGCCGCCGGCACGAGGCCCGGCACGCTCCCCCGCGTCCGGCCGCGCTCCATGGGAACGCCGATGGCCATGACCGGGCGCCCCACACCTCGCTGCCACGTGACCGGTCCACCGGAACGACCTGCGACGATCCCGGGCTCCACCGGAATGTGGCGGGGCATCGGGCGCGTGCGCGCATGGCCGGTCCCCGCCGTCATACGGTGGCCGTCGGCGGGAATCCGCTCAGAGAAGGCCGTACCGCGGCAGCGGGCCGCGGTACGCCGGTCACCCCAGGAGGGCAGTGAACCGTTGGAGTCGACCACCGTCCTGCTGACCGTCGCCGCCGTCCTCGCGGCCGCGGTACTGGCGGGTGCCGTCGCCGTTCTGGTCCGTCTGGTCCGCACCCGGCGGGAGTTGCGGCGGGCGGGTCTGCCCACGGGGCCGCGCTGGGTGTTCTGGGGCGCGGTCCTCTATCTGGTGCTGCCGGCCGATCTGCTGCCCGACCCGGTCTACCTGGACGACATCGGGGTCCTTCTGCTCGCTCTGCGCTCCCTGCGTGGTTCCGCCGGCAAGGCCCTGCCCGGAGCGTCTTCGCGGCGGCCGGGCAGGCAACCCGCCGATGACTACGCTCCGTAAGGAAACCAACCACCCGTTCGATTCGTATAAGTCTCTGGAAGCTAAAAAAGTCGGCGGACCAAACAGCGGCGCGCAGAGGGCCGTTGCTCGGTCGGCGCAGCACCGACGAGGGAGAGACGATGCAACCGTTCGCGCTCAACTACGCACGCCCGGCAGTTGAGTTGGCTGTTGCCACTCCGTACGCGTACGACTCCGGACTGCAGTTGAACGTCCTCGGTGACGGACGGATCGCAGCCCGCGACCACGCGCTGTTGCGCGAGGTGGGGACGACGACGTCCACCGCGGGCTCCAAGACCCACTTCGACGACTGAACGCGGACCGTAGACGATGACCGTGCTGATCCTCACCAACGAGGAGGATGTCACCGCCGACATGGCGGTCGTGCATCTGAACGGCTCAGGAGTCCCGGTGGTGCGCCTCGACCCCGCGGACCTGACCGGTGGCGTCTCGCTGTCGGCCGAGTACGTCCACGGCCGCTTTCGCGGCCATCTGTCCGTCGGGGGGCGGCTGGTGAGCATCGGCGGGCTCCGGTCCGTGTGGGTACGCCGGCCCGGCACCCCGGCCGGGCACGCGCCGCAGCCGTCGGCGTGGCTGACCGAGGAGGCCTCGCAGGCGCTCTACGGGATGCTGCGCGGTTGCGACGCGCGCTGGATGAATCACCCGGACGCCGCCCGGCAGGCACGCCACAAGCCGTGGCAACTGCGGCTGGCACAGCGCTGTGGTCTGCCCGTGCCGGCCACGGTGATCACGACATTCCCCCGCGCCGCCCGGGAGTTCGCGGAGCGTTTCCCGGATCTGGTGGTCAAGCCGGTGTCGGGGGCCCACCCACAGGATCCGCCGCGGGCGGTGCCGACCAGCCGGGTGGCGCCGGACACGGACTTCTCGGCGGTCGCCTACGGACCGACGCTGCTTCAGCGGCGGGTCGCCAAGCGGGCCGACATCCGGCTCACCGTGGTGGGCGAGCGACTGCTGGCGGCCCGCAAGGCCACGGCGAAGGACGCGGATCCGCAGGAGGTGGACGTGCGTTTCGCCGCGCCCGGGCCGCCCTGGGAGCCTGCCGAGGTCCCGGCGCGCACCGCCGACGCCGTTCGCACCTATATGCGCCGGGCCGCACTGGCTTACGGAGCTTTCGATTTCGCCGAGGACGCGGACGGGACGTGGTGGTTCCTGGAATGCAACCAGTCGGGACAGTTCGGGTTCGTGGAAGTGGAGACGGGCCAGCCGATCGCGCGGAGCATCGCCGAGTGGCTGTCCCGCCCCATTCCCGACGAGCCCGCGGAGCTCAACGGGGCGGGTTCCACGAGGCGGTGAGGAGCGGTCCGCGCGACCGCCATCCCTACGCTGGTCAGCGCGACCGCGGTCCGGGCAGCAGGGCGGTACGCTGCCAGCCGTTGCCCGGGGCCTGCGGCCGGTCGAGGCCGGGGGACTGCAGCGGCCGCATGACCAGCTCCAGTTCCCTGCTCACGCGTTCGGCCTCGCGGCGGACCTGTGCGGGCACGTCGCCGCACTCCGCGATGAGTCGGTCGTAGATGGGGGAATCCTGGAACACCCGTCAACGTGCCTTTCTGCTCGGCGGCCCCGGTGCGGGGACGCGACTGCCGAGTGTAGGCGCACGTTCGGGGTGAAGTGGGCGTTCCGGACGGTCCCGCCCCCTTCGCCGAGCCGGGGCGGACGGTTCATCAGGACATGACGGTTACCCGGAGCGGGTCGAACACCCCTGTGGGCGCTGAGAGTTGTCCCGGGCTCTGCGCAGGCCGACGGGCCACCCACGGACCACCCGGCGCACGAGGTCACGCCCGGGGCGACGGCGGCGCGCACCGGCGTGAGCGGGCGCGCCTTCGGGCGCCGGTTCCGTGAGCGGCTCATGGCAGGGTGCGTGCGGCCGGGCTCAGACGGCCAGCGACAGTCCGTTCCCGCCGTCCCCCTCGGGGGTACGGCTGGGCGTGGACCGGGCGAGCAGGGCGTCCGCCCGCGCTATGGCCTCGTCGATGCGTGAGGTCGCCATCATGACGCAGAGCGTGTAGGCGACGTCCTCCAGTTCACGCTCCGCCGCCGGCGAATGCCTCTCCGCCTGAGCGATCCGCAGCGTCGCATGGCGGGTCAGCAGCTGCCTGACGGTCTTCGGGTTCGGTACGAGCACGAAACGCCCCTTTCCTGTTCTCGCTGCGTATGCCCGGAACAGGCGGAAACACTCACACCGTGATCCACCCCTTCCCCGCCCCACCCGGCGCCGTGGACTCGGGACCGCCCGTGCGACCGGGCTGCCGCGCGGGGGCCGGTGTCCGGCACTACGCTGCGCACCATCGGCCCTTTGCACCGTTCCGGGAGGTATTGATGGCCTCGCTCCTCAACCCGTATCTGAGTTTCGACGGGAACGCACGGCAGGCGATGGAGTTCTACAAGGAGGTCTTCGGCGGGGAGTTGCGCCTGAACACGTTCGGCGATGCCGGGCAGCCCGGCGCCGAGGGTTCGGACAAGATCATGCACGGCATGCTGACGACCACCGACGGCTTCACCCTCATGGGCGCCGACATGCCGCCGGGGACGGCGCACACCCCGGGGAACACCTTCGCCGTGAGCATCAGCGGCGAGGACGAGGGCACACTGCGCGGTTACTGGGACAGGCTGTCGGGTGGCGGGTCGGTGTCCGTCCCGCTGGAGAAGCAGATGTGGGGCGACGTGTTCGGGATGTGCACGGACCGCTTCGGCATCCCCTGGATGGTCAACATCAACCAGCCCGAGGGCTGAGCGCCCACCGGCTTCCCCCTCCCGGGCGCGCCCGACCGCGCCCGTCGGCGCCTCCCGCCCCGTGCGCCGGTACGTCCGCCGTCGTGGGCCGCGACCGGCTCGGGTCCGTGCCCCGTCCCCGGTGTCCCTCCAGCCCGGCACGGCCCGCCGCCCCGCCCCGCCCCCGCCCGTCGTGAGGCTGTTGACATGGCCTTTCGGCAGGGAACATCGTACGGACCGGGAGCGCGCCGGTGGAGCGCGGCGAGGACGGTCCGGCGGCGGACGCCGGTTTCGTGGGAGAGGCGGCGGCATGCGGATCGGACTGCTCGGCACCGGGCCCTGGGCGAGGGCGGCACACGCCCCCGCGCTGAGCGGGCACCCGGACCTCGACTTCGCCGGAGTGTGGGGCCGCCGTCCCGACGCCACCGGCGAACTGGCCGGCCTGCACGGCGTCCGGGCCTACGACGACATCGACGCGCTGCTCGCCGAGGTCGACGCGGTCGCCGTCGCGCTGCCGCCGGCGGTGCAGGCGGAGCTGGCCGTGCGCGCCGCGCGGGCGGGGTGCCATCTGCTGCTCGACAAGCCGCTCGCCCCGACGGTCGCGCAGGGACGGGCGGTGGTCGAGGCGGCGGCGGAGGCCGGGGTCGCCTCGGTGGTCTTCTTCACCACCCGCTTCCAGTCCGGGCCGGAGGCGTGGATCACCGAACAGGCCCGTGTGGGCGGCTGGTTCACCGGGCGGGCACAGTGGCTCGGGGCGGTGTTCACCGACCCCGACAACCCCTTCGCCGCTTCGCCGTGGCGGCGGGAGAAGGGTGCCCTGTGGGACGTCGGCCCGCACGCCCTGTCCGTGCTGCTTCCGGTGCTCGGCGAGGCGCGGCGGGTGACGGCCGCGGCGTACGGTCCCGGGGACACCGTCCATCTGGTCCTGGACCACGAGAGCGGCGCGTCGAGCAGCCTCACCCTGAGCCTGACCGCGCCCCGGGCCGCGGCCGGGGCCATGGTCGAACTGCGCGGAGACGCGGGGGTCACGCTCCTCCCGGAGGCCTCGGACGGGGTCGTACCCGCCCTCGCCCGGGCCGCGGACGCTCTCCTCACCGCGGCCCGTACCGGTGTCGCCGACCCCTGTGACGCGGCGTTCGCTCTCCGGGTCACGCGTCTCCTGGCTTCGGCGGAGTCGTTGCTGCGCGGCGAGGCCCGCTCGGCGTGACCTCGGCGCCGACTGCGCGGTGGAGCGCTCCCGACGCGCTCCGTGGCGCCCGGACCCGGTCGGCTTAAGCGCCCCTTAAAGGCCGGTTAAGCGATCGTGGGGGCTTGGCCGCTTCTTCAAGTATGCGCAGGTCAGGGCGGGTTGAGGACAAGTCGGACCGTTGGCGGGGCCCTTCGGTGTCCCTAGCATCAATGCCGCACGCCGGTCCCGGCCCGCAGCCCGAGAGCGCTCTCTCGGGCTGTCCCCTCCGTCGTCCGGCCCGGTCAGGAACCCGCACGAGTACTTCAGGAGACCCCCACATGACTCCTCGTCATCAGCGCACCCTCGGCCGCCGCAAGGTCCTCTTCGCCCTCGGCGGAGCCGCCGTGGCCCTGCCCGCCGCGGCGGTGATCGCCCCGCACGCCCTCGCGGACCAGCCGGGGGAGCGGAAGGCCTCGGCGGCAGCGGCGGGATCCCTGCCGCTGACGATCGTCAACAACAGCGGTTCCTTCGACAACACCAGCGTGCATCTGTATGTCGTGGGCAACGCCGACGGCCGCCAGGTCCGGCTCACCCCCGAGGGCACCGTCGCCCCGATCGCCGTCTCGGACAACGGCCCCGACGGCTTCACCGATTACGCGATCGGTCTGGCCGGCAGCGGCGAGACCGAGCTGTCCCTGCCGTACATGTCCGGCCGGATCTACGTGTCCCTCGGCGCGAAGCTCACGTTCAAGGTCGTCACCGACGGCAACGGGAACGCGGCGCTGCAGTACCCGGCCGGCTGGGTCGCCTCCGACCCGAACCACGGTGTGCTGCACGATTGCGCGGAGTTCACCCACAACGCCGCCGGCATGTTCTGCAACACGACGATGGTCGACATGTTCAGCGTGCCGCTGAGCATCCGGCTCACCGGCTCCGGGGACCGGACGACGGGCACCGTGCGCGAGGGCGGCCGCGCCGCCGCCTTCGCCGCCGTCAAGGAGGTGGAGGCGTTCTCCCGGCTGGTCGTGGACGACACCCGGATCATCGCGCCCGGCCACGGGCTGGACTCCGGTCTGTTCGCCGAGGACTACCTCGCCCCGTACATCGACGAGGTGTGGAGCACCTACACCGGCCGGGATCTCAAGGTCACCACCAACGCCGGCACCTTCACCGGCCGGGTACGCGGCGAGAGGTTCTCCTTCGACGGGCCCGCCCAGGTCTCCTTCGGCAGGCCCTCCACGCGGGACGTCCTGTTCTGCGACGGCGCGCTGGCCGCGCCCAACGACGGCACCACCGGTCCGGTCGCCGCGGTGCTGGGCTCCGGATTCAACCGGTCCACGCTGCTCAGCCACCCCGACCAGCCGACCGCCGACCCCTCGGTCTTCTACCGGACCGAACTCACCAACCACTACTCCCGGGCCATGCACGCGGCCACCGAGGACGGCAGGGCGTACGGCTTCGCCTTCGACGACGTGGCCGACTTCGCCTCGTACATCCAGGACACGGCGCCGACGGGCCTGCGGCTGACCCTCACGCCCTTCTAGACGGCCGCACGGGCAGATCCGCCACGGTCCCGGGAGGGGTCCCCGCCCCGGGAGCCGTCCCTGCGCCCGGGTGCCGCGAGCGCTTCCGGATGCACAGCGGGCTCCCCCGTTGAAGGGTGGGTATCGGACCCGATGACAGCACCGGGGCCGCTACAGCGATCCGGACCCGAGGAGCCAGAAGATGTCGACGTCCCAGCCCGACGCGTCCCGGCAGCCCGAGGACAGCGCCACCCCGGACAGCCTGCTGCACGCCCGCACCGGCACCGATGTGTCGCCGGAGGACCTGGTTCTCGCCTCCGGCAAGGACCTCACCCCGCAGAACCTCGAGTGGGCCAGGCGCAAGCTGGCCGAGGAGGGGCCGGCCGCCCTGGACAAGATCCTGCCCTGAATCCGTACCCCGTTCCCCGGCAGTACGGCGCCGCCGGTCCCCCGCGGACGGACCGGCGGCGCCGCGCGCCGTGCGCGATCACGTTCTGTCCCGGCCGTCCGGGAGCTCCGCCTCGTCCTCGACGACGTGCATCGCGGCCTCCTCCGCGCCGGCGGCCCCGCCGTCGATACCGACGTCCTCGGCGACCGTCTCCTTCGTGGTGTCGGCGTGAGCACCCTCGTCGGGGGCGACCAGGCGTCCGGCGCGGGCGGTGCCCGCCTCCGGGTCGACCGGCTCGCCCTCGCCGCCCTGCAGATCGCCCACCTCGTCCCCGGCGGGCGCGGACGCTTCGGGCACCTCCTGGGCCAGCCGCTGGTCGAGGGTCTCCCCCTCGTACTGCTCGGCGGCCGTGGTGCCGTACTTGGTGACGCCGAGCGGCTTCTCCGGCGGGGAGTAGCCCTCGTCGAGCGTGTCGTCGTAGGACCGTTCGTCGAGGGCGTCCTGCATGTCCAATGGCGCGGCGTCCTGCTGCTCCTCGTTGCTCCCGGTGGGCTGGTAGGCGTCGTCGGCCATTGGTTCGGAACCCATGGCGTCCTCCCTGTCACGCTGCGTCGGCACCTGTGTCCGTGGTGTCCGATCCGCGTTTCCCGTCACCCGGTCTTCAATCCCGTGCGGCGGGCAGCGGAGCCAGGGGCCCGGGGCGGGCAGGGGCAGGGCCTGTTCGGGCGACGGCGACGGTTCCGGCCCCACCTGGCGCCGGGAGTCAGCCGCCGCCACCCGGGGCGATACGGACCTCGAGGTCACCGACCAGGTGAACCGGCCACGGCCGGGCGTAGGCGGGCGGGGTGCCGCCGGGACCGGTGAGCTCGGCGACCGGGAGGCGGTCCGCGGTACGCAGGATCTCGGCGACGGTGGTGTTCTCGTTGTTGCCGAACGTCGCGCCGGAGGAACAGCCGGTGTAGTAGCCGATGGGGATGGATCGGTACCCGGTGATCAGGCAGGGTGGGCGGATGCCGAGCCGGTGGAGTTCACCGGCCGTGCGGGCCCAGTCGCGGCGGCCGTCGAGGGTGCGGTCGACGGTGTGGACGAGGACGGTCAGCTGAACGGTGAGATGGCCGGCCACCGCGAGCGCGACCAGCACCGCGGCGGCCGGCCGCCACCTCCCGCGTGCTGCCGTGACCAGGTACCACAGTGCCTGGGCGGCGGGGATCGCGAGCAGGGCGTACGCGGGCTGGAGGAAACGCGGCGCCGCGTAATCGATCATGAACAGGTACGGGAGTGCGACGGTCGTGGCACAGGCCAGCGGCAGCAGGGTGCGCAGCGTGCGGCGGGCCCGTACGGCGACGACCAGCCCGAGGACGGCGAGCAGCGGCAGGACGAACCACCACAGGGTGATCACCGGGTGGGGCATCGTCCCGGTGCACGGACGGCACAGGGCGCGTCCGCCGAGGCTGCGCAGCTGGTCGTCCACGGCGAAGTGCCGGCCGAGCCCGCCCTGGATGCGGGAGGCCTCGGCCAGCCGCTCCCCGAGGCCCCCGAAGGCGACGTACGCCTCGATCACCCACTCGGCCCCGCCCGCCACGAGGCCGCCCACGAGCGCGAGCAGCGGCCGCCACCGCCGGCCCGCCAGGGCGAGGACGAGCAGCGGGATCGCCACCCAGACCGCGTCGGTGGGACGCATCCAGGCCATGAGCGCGGTGCCCGCCACCATGGCCCACAGCGGGCCGCCGGAGGAGGGGTCCGCGCGGTGGCGCAGGAAACCGCCGACGGTGATCAGAGCGCCGATGGCGACCCAGTAGTTGGGCATGGCCTGGGGACCGTAGAAGAGGGTCACCCACAGGGAGGCGAAGAAGGCGCCGGCGGTGAGCAGGATCCGGGTCGGGAAGAGGCCACGCCAGGCGCGCAGGGCCAGGTAGAGGGCGAGACCGGAAAGCACCGCGAGGTAGACGCGCAGCAGGGCGGTGGAGTCGGACCAGGACGCGACGGGCGCGACCAGCAGGGAGACGCCCCGGGAGCGGGGGGCGCTGAAGAAGGCGGCGGGGTGGTGGGAGGTGACCTGGCTGGTATAGACGATCTCGTCCCAGCCGAGACCCAGCACGGGGCGGACGAGCGCGAGTTGGGCGAGGGTGAAGACGGCGGCGAGCACCGCGAGCGGCCTGCCGTCGTGCGCCGGCCGGGTGGCGTCCGGCCCGGACCGCTGCTCGCGGCGCCGTGTCACGGCGAGGAGGGCACCGGGGCCGTCGCTCATCGTCCGTCCTTCACTCTCACGTCATGGGTGCCGGGTCTCGCCGGCCGCGGGGGCGGCCCAGGGGTGGCGTCGTCCGGCCGGGCTTTCGGAGATCACGAACAACCTAACCCGACGGGAACAGGCGTGTGGGGCGATATACGGCCAACCGTCGCAGAGGCCCGGAGCCGCGGTGTGCTCAGGCACCGCCTCCGAGCTCGGCCAGGTCCGTCACGACCCGGTCGGCGCCGTGCGCGAACAGCGCGTCGGACTGACCCACCCGGTCCACGCCGACGACGTAGCCGAAGCGTCCCGCGCGCCCCGCGTCCATGCCGGCGAGCGCGTCCTCGAACACGGCGGCGCGGGACGGCGGCACGCCGAGCTCCCGGGCGGCGGCGAGGAACGTGTCCGGCTCCGGCTTCCCGGGCAGGCCCCGTTCGGCGGCGACGACTCCGTCGATCCGGACGTCGAAGAGGTTCTCGGCGCCGATCGAGCGCAGGACGTCACGGCAGTTGGCGCTGGAGGAGACGATCGCGGTGCGCAGCCCCCGGGCGCGGACCGCCTCGATGTAGCGCAGGGTGCCGTCGTAGGCGGCCACGCCTTCGGTGCGGATCTTCGCCAGCAGCAGTTCGTTCTTGTGGTTGCCGAGGCCGTGCACGGTGCGGGCGCCGGGCGGGTCGTCGGGAGCGCCCGCGGGCAGCGTGATGCCGCGGGAGGCGAGGAAGGTGCGCACGCCGTCGGCGCGCGGGCGGCCGTCGACGTACTCGTCGTAGTCGGCGGCGGTGAAGGGGCGGAAGGCGTCGCCGTCCCGCTCCCGGAGGAAGGCGTCGAACAGTTCCTTCCAGGCGGCCGCGTGGACGACGGCCGTCCGCGTGACGACGCCGTCGAGGTCGAAGAGGCAGGCGAGGATGTCATCGGGCAGACCCAGATCCGTCATGGGGGACACCTTCCCCGTTCGACGCCGGACAGTGGCCACCCTGGCCCCACGGCGGCGGAACACCTGCCGCAGCGCCGTGGTGCCACACTCTTCCGTGTGGCGCTGACCTTCGAAGACCTCCTCCGTCGTGCCCGTTCCCTCCCGGGGGACGGCCGGCGTGCGATCCTCGGCATCGCCGGCGGCCCGGGTGCGGGCAAGTCCACCCTCGCCGGGCATCTGGTGCGGGAGCTGAACGGCACCGGGGAGCCGTGGGTGGCGCATGTTCCCATGGACGGTTTCCATCTCGCCGACGCCGAACTCGACCGCCTGGGCCGCCGGGACCGCAAGGGTGCCCCGGACACCTTCGACGCGGCCGGTTACGCGGCGCTGCTGCGGCGGCTGCGCGAGGAGGCGGACGGCGAGATCGTGTACGCGCCCGGCTTCGAGCGGGTACTGGAGCAGCCGCTGGCGGGAGCGGTGCCCGTTCCGCCGGCCGCCCGGCTGGTGGTGACCGAGGGCAACTACCTGTTGCTGGACACCGGCGCCTGGGCCCGGGTCCGGCCGTGGCTGGACGAGGTGTGGTTCTGCGCCCTCGACGAGGAGGAGCGGCTGCGCCGTCTGATCGCCCGCCACGAGGAGTTCGGCAAGAGCCACGCGGAGGCGGTGGCCTGGGTGGAGCGCTCCGACCAACGCAACGCCGAGCTGGTCGCCGCGACCCGGGACCGGGCCGATCTCGTGGTGCCGGCGTCCGTACGGCCGGACGCGACCCGGCCGCCGGAACGGGCCGACCGCGGTCGGTCCCGCTGACGCGGGCTCCCGCCCGTGGTCGGACGGGAGCCGTGGACAACGCGGTGGAGACCGGTTCGGTGAGCCGCGAACCCCTGACGTACGTACCCGGGGACGTCGACAGGTGGCGCCCGGCGGGTGGGCGCGGGTGCGAGAGTAGGAGCCCATGAGGGATCTTGTGGTGGCGGAGCGGGCGCCCGATCCGCGTACCGGTACCGGTGGACCGGCCTCCTCCCCGGCGGGCTCGGGCCGGCGGTGGGCGGTGCTCGTCGTGGTCGTGCTGCTGCTCGGGCAGATGGCCGTGGCGATGGTGACCGCCGCCGCTCGGCAGACGCCGACGATCGACGAGCCCGTGTACGTGGGTACGGCCGCCGTGTATCTGGAGGAGCACAGTCTGCGGTTCAACCCCGAGCATCCGCCGCTCGGAAAGCTGGTGATCGCCGCGGGGGTGGCGGTCGCGGGTCCGCATCTCGAACCCGGATTCAGCGGTGATCAGGGTGAGTTGGGTCGGCGGCTGCTGTACGAGTCGGGCAACGACCCGTGGCGGGTGATGTTCTGGGCCCGTCTTCCGGTGATCGTCCTGACGTTGCTGTTCGGACTCGTCGTGTTCGCCTTCGCCCGTGATCTGGCCGGTGCGGCGGCTGGGCTGGTGGCGCTCGCGCTGTACTGCCTCTCCCCCGACGTGATCGCGCACGGCTCACTGGCCACACTCGATGTCCCGGCCGCCGGGTTCGTGCTGACCTGCGTGTGGCTGCTGTGGCGGGCGCGCCGGCGTCCTGGGCTTCATCTGCCGCTGGCCGGCGTGGCGTTGGGGGCGGCGCTGGCCACCAGGATGAGTGTGCTGCCGGCGGTGCCGGTGCTGGTGGTGACGGCCGCCATATCGGTGTGGTGCGCGGCCGGGGGCGACCGGCGGCTCGGGCTCGCACGGGCGGCCCGGTGGGCCCTGGCCTTCACGCTGATCACGGTCGCCGTCGTCTGGGCCGCGTACCTGCTCGTCGATCCCCGGTTGCGCTGGAGTTCGGAGCAGGTACCCGTACTGACGGGGCCGCGCGGGCTGTTGGTGGACCTGCTGCCGTTCCCCGAGCCGTACCGGGACGGCATGCGCGTCCAGTTCGGCCTGGAGAACCGGCCGTGGCAGGGCTTTCTGTTCGGGCGGGTGTACACGGGCTCGCTCTGGTACTACCTGCCCGCCGCGCTGCTGGTGAAGACGCCACTGGGCATGCTGGTGCTGTGGGCGGCGGGCGCCGTCACGGTGGTGACGACGCGGCGGCTGCGGCCCGTGGCGCCGTATCTCCTGGTGGTCCCGGCCGTTCTGCTGGCCGCCGCCATGTACGGATCGCGGAACTTCGGCACCCGGTACGCCGTGTTCCTGCCGATGTTCCTGGCGGTCGCGGCGGGCTGTGTGCTCCTGGTCCGCCGACGGTGGGCGCCGGTGGTGACGGCGCTGCTGGTGGCGTTCGTCGCGGTGAGCTCGCTGCGGACGTTCCCCTATTACCTCCCGTACTCCAACGAGGCGTTCGGCGGCCCGTCGAAGACCCGGCTGCGGCTGCACGACTCCAACGTGGACTGGGGCCAGGATCTCGGCCGGCTCGCCGACCGGCTGCGCGAGCGGTACCGGGGAGAGCGGATCTGGCTCGTGTACAAGGGCGCCGGTGTGCCCTCGTACTACGGCATCGACGCGGCCGACCCGCGCCGGGTGCCACCCGAGGAGGTCCGTGGGGTGCTGGTGGTGTCGGACTCCGCCGCGGCCAAGGCGACGGGCCGGCTGGCCGAGTTGCTCGAAAGCAGCCGGCCGGTCGACGACGTCGGTCACTCGATCACGGTGTACCGGCGGTGAGAGGGACCGTCAGCCCCGGCCCGGCGCCGCCGCCCGCTGGAAGCCGTCCGCGCTCACATGCGGCATCACACTGCTCGCCACACGGTAGCGGCCGCCCGGCACCTCGGCGGACCGGCGGACGTGCACGGCGAGCGGGCCCGCCCACTCATAACCGTGACGCGCGGCGTGCCGGGCCAGGCGGTCGGTGAGCACCTGACCCACGCGGACGCCCCGGCGCGTCAGTTCCTCGTGCACCGGGCCGGCCAGTTCCACCTCGTAGGCGTTGGGCACCAGCACCCGGCCCGCCCGGCACACCACGGCGTTGCTGTCGCACTCGTGCCGCAGGGCGTCGACGAGTTCGACCGGATCCCGGCCGAACATCCGCGCCCACAACGCCTCCCACCGGTTCTCCAGTGCTTTTTCCAGCGCGCTCAGGGCGCTCATGCTTTCACCTGCCGAAACATCGTCGCGTCGGGGACCGGGGGCTTGGGGGACGCCGTTCGGATCAGGCCGCGGGAGCTCGGCGGCGCCCCGTCAGCACGTCGTGGCCGCGCCATGATCCGCACGGCACGCCTACCGCTCGTCGTAGTCGTCGGGCCGGATCCGGGCCTCCTCCAGCGCCTCGCGCATGGTGCGGCCGGTGCCGCCCCGCACACGCGCCTCCTCGCTCTCCTGCTGCTCGACGGTGTCGTCGGTGTCCCGGGTCTTCGGCCGGTTCTCCTCGGGGACGGTCATGTCAGCCGGCTCCTCGTGTGTTCTGGGGTTCGCCTGTTCCGCTGTCTCGGCGGGTTCCCTGAGGATGCGCGGATATCCCCGGGAAGCGGGGCGGTGTGCTCCGGCGAGCGGCGTGGGCGTCACGGGGCGTGGGCTATGTTGACCCTCGTGGGAGACGAAGGAGGCGCACCGGTGCCATCGCCGCAACAGGCACGCGCACAGGCATCCGCGATCACCTCGGGGAGGACCGGCCACGACACGGAGTTGTCCCCGACGGGCCAGCTCCGGGCCCTGTTCGACCGGCCCCGGCTCTCCCCCGGCCAGCGGCGTATCGCCCAGTACCTGATCGAGCACATCGCCGAGGCGGCGTTCCTGTCGATCACGGATCTCGCGGAGCGGGTCGGGGTGAGTCAGCCCTCGGTGACCCGGTTCGCCTCGGCGGTCGGCTTCAGCGGATATCCCGCGCTGCGGGAGAAGCTCCAGTCGATCACGCTCGGCGCCCGGTCCGGCGGCCCCGCCGAGGAGACCGGGGGGAACGAGCTGCAGGCGGCGGTCGACGCGGAGATCGAGAACCTGGAGAACCTGCGGCGGGACCTCGCCGACGCCGACCGGGTCATCGAGATGGGCCGCCGGCTGTCCGCGTCCACGCCGCTCACCGTGCTCGGCCTGCGTATCTCCGTCTCCCTGGCCGAGTACTTCGCCTACGCCGCCCGGCGCATCCACCCGGACGTCCGGCTGGTGACGCGGGGCGGCAGCGTCGCCTATGACGCGCTGCTTCAGTCGCGGGAGGCGGGCGGCACCTGGGTGCTGGCGTTCTCCATGCCGCGGCACGCCCAGGAGACCCTGACGGCGGTGCGGGTCGCCCGCAGCGCCGGACTGAAGGTCGCGCTGATCACCGACCTGGCGCTGGGCCCGGTCGTGGACGAGGCCGATGTCACCTTCGCCACCGGGACCGGTTCACGGCTGGTGTTCGACTCCTACGCCGCTTCGGGCGTGATGTGCGCGGCGCTCCTCCAGGCCATGACGGACGCGGATCCGGAGCGGACGCAGGCGCGGCTCGACGAGTACGAGCACGTCGCCGACGAGCACCAGTTCTTCCTGAAGGACTGAAGGCCGCCTGCGGGTGTGTCACGCGTGCGGTCGTGCGGGGTGTCCGCTTCGATCGCGCATGAATGTTTTCATACGTCTTGCAAACCCGATGGCATATATAAATACTGCTCACGGATCGCACCCCGGTGGCTCCGGACCGCGCTCCAGCACCCTCGTCCCCTCCCCCGCTCCGCCCGGAAAGCCGACGGTCCACCCATGCGCTGCACGCACCACCCGCCGCGGATGACACCGGTCCCGACCGGGCGCCTGTGCGAACACCCGAAGCCGCCGGCTCCTACCCGCACCGGCGGCCACGGTGTTCGGCCGGGCATCCCCTGCCCGGCCACTCGTGGCGGCCCCGGTCATCCCCTAGACCGGGGCCGCCCCACCGCGTCGTCCAGGCCGGCGACACCGCACACCCGGAAGCGATATTCATGTCCCTGACGTCCACGCGCCTCAGTTCCGACTGGCCCTGCCAGGTCAAGACCCCCGGCAGTTACGACTGGGAACGCTCGGCGGCCAAGTGGCTGCGTGAACTCGTGCCTGCGCGCTACGCGAGCTACCCGGCGTTCATCCGGCACCCCGTCCTGCTGGGCCGCCACGCCCAGATCCAGGTCGAGCACGAGATACGGGTGGCCCGCATCGCCCTGCAGACCGCCCGGGCCGATCTGCCCCGGGCGGGACTGCGTGAAGGTGTCATCGAGCACACCATCAAGCTCTACGCGGCCGAGGTCCTGCAGCTTCAGCACATCGCCCGCAGCGTACGGGCCGTCACCCAGGCCCTGGCCGACACCGGCCGCTGACCGCTTCCGGGGCTCCGGGAAGGTGCCCCGGACCCCGGCCGGTGGCCGGAAGCCGGGGCGACAGGCCGGTCAACGAACCGGGAGGGGTGTGCGATGCTCGTGGCGTGAAGAGCGAGTCCGTCGTCCCGGCCGGGTCCGGTTCCGCACCTGACCTGGTGGAACTGGCCAGAATCGTCGCGCAGCAGCGCGCCGAGCTGGACCGGCTGCGTGAGCAGGCCGCGACCTCGTGCGTCGTGGAACGCGCCAAGGGCGTCGTGATCGCGACGACCGGCTGCTCCGCGGACGCCGCCGGCGAGACCCTGCTCCAGCGCGCCGAGGCCGCCCGGCGCTCCCTGCTCGAGGAATGCTGGATCACCCTGGGCGAACCGTCACCCGTCCGTCCGGGCAGCGGCCCGTTGCCGACGGGCTCCGGGAACGGGCAGGACGGCACGACGCCGGGCCTCCCCGGCACCGACCCGCCCTCGGCCCCCTCCGCTCCCGACGACGTCGCCGACGCCCTGAGCCGCCTCGGCCGCGATCTGGAGCGGACCGACACGCACCAGGACCTGGCCCGCTGTCTGCTGGACCACCTGGACCTGGCGGCGGACGCGGTCATGATCTATGCCCGCCGGGCCGGCCGCGGCCTGGAGCTGATCGGGCACGCGGGGATCGACGAACGGCTGGCCACCCGGTGGCGGCAGATACCCCCCTTCAGCGGGGTGGCCGTGCTGGACGCCATGGATGCCGGTGAACCCCGCTGGCTGGAGGACTACGCCGAGGACAGCAGGCGGTATCTGCTGATCGGCGAACCGCCCGAACGATGGCGTTCCCGGGCCTGGCTGCCCCTGCCCGCCGGGGACGGCAGCGAGGTCTGCGTCGGGGTGCTGCGCGGACGCCCCGGCGCCTTCACCGAGCGCGACCGGGTCCATCTGCGGGGGGCCGCACAGCTGTGCGCCGGACGGTTGCGGATGTTCGCCTCCCTTCCGGAACCCGTGCCCGTCACGCCCTCGGACGCCGTACGGGCACTGTTCACGGCGCTGCCGGTCGCGGCGCTGCTGCTGACCCCACTGCGCGGCCCTGCCGGTGACCCCGAGGACTTCCGGATCGACGCCGCGACGACGCAGGCGGCGGACCTCCTGGGCGGCAGCGGGGGCGACGTGACCGGGCGGCGGCTGCTGGAGGTCCGGCCCGGCCTGACGGACGCCCCGGTGTGGCAGGGCTGCCTGGACACGCTGGCCGGCGGGGGGACGTACGAGAGCGAACCATTCGCCCACCAGGAGGCGGTGGACGGCGTCGTGGAACTGTCCACCTACTCCGTCCTGGCGCGGCGGCTGGGGGGCGCGCTGGTCGTCACCTGGGTCCGGCACGACTCCTCCGACCGGCGGGAACAGCGACTCGCCGAACTGCAACGGCTGGGCGACCTCGGCTGGACGAACTGGAACCTGACCACGGGCGAGGCGTCCTGGGCGACGCAGGTCTTCGCGATCCTCGACCGGAACCCGGCGGACGGTCCGGTCCCGCTCGCCGACCTCCCCGGACTCGCGATCCCCGACGACCGGGCCTCGCTGCACCGGGCCGTCGACGCCCTGGTCGGCGAGGGACGGCCGTTCGACGTCCCGTTCCGGATCCGCGGCGCGCGCGGCGTCCGGCACCTGCGTCTCGTCGCCGAGGTGGTGGCCGACGGACACGGCAGGCCCGTCGAGGTGCACGGCATCATCCAGGACCTGACCGCGCGGCGGCGGGCCGAGCTCGCCCTGGTGGAGAGCGAGCGGGCGATCCTCACCCAGCACGACGTGCTGCGGTCCGAACGGACCCTGGTCGCCCGGCTGCAGAACGCCCTGCTGCCCCTGCCCGAGCGCGAGGTGCGTCTCGCCGGGCTGCGCGTCGAGGTGGCCTATCTCCCTGCCCAGGCGGGCATACACGTCGGCGGCGACTGGTTCAGCGCCATCGAGCTTCCCGACGGCGACGCCCTGTTCGTCATCGGCGATGTCGCCGGACACGGGGTGGACGCCGTCGCCACCATGGCGCAGCTGCGGTTCACGGCGAAGGGCATGGTCATCACCGGCTCCTCGCTGACCGGGGCGCTCACCCGGCTCAACACACTGCTGCTGCACTCCCGGGACAGCCACGGCACCGCGACCATGCTCCTGGCCCGCTATCGGCCCCGGGACCGACGACTGCTGTGGGCGCAGGCGGGACACACGCCGCCCCTGCTGGTCCGCGACGGCGAGGTCACCTATCTGCGCCGGCCCCCCGGAATGCTGCTCGGCGCCACCGCCGCACCCCGGTTCGAGGAGGCCGAGTGCCTGCTCGAACCGGGCGACCGGATGCTGCTGTACACGGACGGTCTGGTGGAGCGGCCCCCGGAGATCATCGACGTGGGCCTCGACCGGCTCGCCGGGGCCGTCACGGCCCGCCCGGGCGACACGTCCCTGGGCACACTCCTGCAGACCATGGTCGAGGACGAGCGCCGCGACGACGTGTGCGTCCTGGACATCCGCGTCCCACCGCCGCGGTAACCGTCCCGGGTCAGTACACGGCGTCACCCGTGCGCGACTCCAGCGCCAGACGGGTGTCGTCGCCGTAGACGCCGGTCTCGTCGCCCTGGATGCCGTACCAGAGCTGGAAGCGGGCAACCGCGGCCGAGAGCGTGGTGTCGTACCGGCCGTCGGTCGAGCCGGCCCGGTAGACGTCCGGAATGCGCAGCAGCCGCTCCTGGAGTTCGGTCACCTCGGGGCCCGAGTCGCCCTCACGGAGGAACCCCTCCTCACCGCGGGGAGGCGGCACCGGGGCCGCGGAGACCGGCGGCGCGGGGGCGGACGGCACGGGGGCGGGGGCCGCGCGCTCCTCGCCACCTCGGTCCATCAGCAGCAGCGCGCCGCCGAAGCCGGTCAGCGCGGCGGCGGCCACGGCGAGGGCCAGCGCGGTGCGGCGCGCCCCCGACCTGCCGCGGGCCCCCGGCGGCGGGCCGTCGGGAACGGGCGGGAGTTCCTGGGTCCCGTCCTCCGAACCGGCCGGCGGACGGGGCAGCGGCACCGGCTCATAACCGTCCCGCTCCCCCTCCTCGAACTCCCGGAACAGCTCCGCGAGCGCGTCGGTACGGCGCGGGCGCAGCACGCGGATGGGTTCGAGGGGCGGTCCGTCGTGCGGCCCCCCGGGCTCGGACGGTGTCGTCACATCGCTCTCCTTCCGTCCCGTTCGGGGGAGTTGAGCCGCTGCCTACGGGGAGAGATACGCGACGAAGGCCCCGTGGGTTCAGCCGCCCGCCCGGGAGGTGTCGCGGAGGAAATCGCGCAGGGACGTCACCATCGCCGAGACGAACGCCTCCCGGCCCGCGTTGTCGAGGGTGTCCAGGGACAGGTACGGGTTGAGGTCCTCCAGTTCGACCAGCAGCAGTTCGCCGCCCGGCGCACGGCAGGCGTCGACCCGCTGGATGCCGTGGTCGAGGGTGTTCCACTCGACGAAGCGCCGGGCGAAGTCCAGGTCGTCCGGGGTGGGTTCGTAGCGCTCCAGCTGCCAGCGCCGCTCGGGGTCGGGGGCGTGAAGGGCGTACTGGAAGGAGCGGTCGACATAGTAGAAGGAGACCTCGTAGGCGAAGTCGATGTGGGGCTGCACCAGCACATCGCCGTCGACGAGGCCGCGCACCGCGTCCGCGGGGACGACGCGCAGCCCGATGGAGTCGGCACCGAGCCGGGGTTTGACCACGTACCGCTCCGCCACGGGCAGCCGGTGCAGGTCCTCGGGCCGGTCGACGGTGGGGATCACCGGCCGGCCGGCCGCGGTGAGGTCGAGCAGGTACTGCTTGCCGGCCATGTCGCCGCGGCCGGTGAGCGGGTTGTAGACCGGGGCGCCGGTGGCCAGGGCGTGCTCGCGGAAGGCGTCGTAGGCGTCCTGGTACGCCAGCACCGGACCGCTGTTGCGCACGATCACGGCGTCGAAGCCGTCCATGAGGGCGACGGCGTCCCGCGGGTGGCACAGGGCGAGGTCCATGTGCTCGCGCAGCCGGGAGGTCAGGAAGATGTCCTCGTCGCAGTAGCGGCGCCCGCGGGCCGGGTAGGCCAGGTCGGTGACATAGAGGACGCGGGGACGGGCGGGCGGCATAGGGGCTCCTCGGCGTGATGGTGGCTCGATCATAGGGACGACCTGCGCGGGAGCGGTTGCGACGGTACTGAGTACCGCTCCGGGCTTGCACTGAGTGCCATCCCCGGAGCGGATCCGCGCGCAAGGCGCTCGCCGGGGGTCGACGGTGGTCCTCTACCGGCATTTCCCGTCCCGCGAGATGACGGATCCCCCGACCACGGACCCCATCCGGCCGACATGACGGCCGTCCCGGACAGGAACATCGACGGTGTCGCGCAATTGATGGTACCGAGTACCTTTACGAGTGGCACTCAGTGCCATACGCTGTGGCTGTGCACGGTGGCACGGCATACCGGGCACATGCGTGCCGGGCGACCGCGCACGTGGGATTCCGGCCGAGCGCAGGGAGTTGACCAGCGTGTATCACCACTCAGGACGTGTCGCCCAGCAGGCGGGCGGCACTGCGGCGGGCGTCCTCGAACCCCGGGGCACCGACCGCGCGGAAGCCATGGTCTACCAGCGCTGCACCTGGTGCGGCACGGCCATGTACCAGCGGTTGCTGTGCCCTGTCTGCCAGGGCAGCGACCTGCGGACGGAGCACAGTGAGGGCATCGGCACGGTCCGTCACTCGACGGTGCTGCACCGCAACACCCCCGCGGCCCGCAATGTGTCCCTGATCGAGATGGCCGAGGGATTCGTGGTGCGCGGCCGGGTCATGGGCCCGCCCATCGGCATTCACAGCGGCGACCGGGTGCGGCTGTCGACGGCCCAGGACCCGGTGCGGGGCGAGCCCGTCTTCCAGATACTCGACGAGCCGTTCCGGGCGTGGACGTGACGGTCCGGCAGACACGGACACTCTCCTGCTCCCCAGGGTGACCCCAGGCCCCAGGAGGGCGCTCCCGGGCCTCAGAGGGTGATACGGATGCCCACCGTGCCGTCGCGCCCCCTGCGCAGGCGGCTGCCCAGGAGCGTCAGCCGGCCCAGGACGCCGTACTTGCGGGCGAGCAGCCGCCGGTAGCGGTCGGTGGTGGCCGGGTCGCAGATCTCCGCGGTGGCCGGAACCTGGCCGCCGGTCGGCCGTCCGCGCACGTCGCACGGGCCGACGAGGACCTCACCACGGGCGCGGATCCGCTTCACCTTCCACGAGTCGGCGACGGTCCACACCCCGAGCGCGTCACCGTCCCGCACCACCCACACCGGCGTGGCCACGGGCGTCCCGTTCTTGCGGTAACTGGTGACCAACAGGTACTTTCCGGCACCGAGCCGGTCCCGCAACGCCTCGTCGTCCATGAGGGCAATCCTAGGCGTCCGGGCGGCAGGCGACGAAGACGAGCTCCCGCCCCGGGCGGTCGGGAGCGTCACGCACGCCCTCCACCGTGTAGCCGTGCCGGGTGAGATCCGCCTCGGCCTCCTCCCGCCCGCGAAAACGCAGTGTCGATTCCGAGGTCAGCACCGCTCCGTCCACGGCGAACACATAGGTCGTACGAAACGTCACCAACGGGCCGTCCACGTCGGTCACCTGGTGCCAGTTCTCGACCGTGCCGACACCCGGAACGTCCGTCCTGCGGTACGACTCCTCCCGGGTCCATCCCTCCCACGCCCTCCGGGCCGGATCGCGGGTCTCGAACACCAGCCGTCCCCCGGGCCGCAGCGCCGCGTGGGCGCCCTTCAGGGTGCCGTGCCAGGCATCCGGGCCGGTGATGGCCTGAGCGACGTTCGCCGTCATGGTCGCCAGATCCACGCCGAGCGCCGGCAGGGCCGTCGCGTCGCCCTCGATCCAGCGGACCCGTGCGGCGCCCGGCTTGTTCCTGGCCACGTCGAGGGAGGCCCGCGCGGGTTCGACGCCGGTCACCTCGATCCCCCGGCCCGCCAGGAGCAGGGCGAACACTCCTGTTCCGCACCCGATGTCCAGCACCCGCCGGGCACCGAACTCCTCCGTCATACGCAGATACGCGTCGAGATCACCGCGATCGGCGTCGAGCGGATCGTAGAGCGCCGCGAGGCGTGGATGACCGAAGCACTCGTCAGTCACGGGCGGCGCCCGCCCTTTCCACGGTCACCGCCATCCGCCGCACCGCCTCCCCGATCACCTCGGGTGAGGCGGCGAGGTTCAGCCGGACGTGGCCGGTGCCGCCCGTGCCGAAGGGCAGGCCCGAGTTGAGCGCCACGCGGCCGTGCTCGAGGAAGGCCCCGGCCGGGTCGTCCCCGAGGCCGAGGGAGCGGCAGTCGAGCCAGGCGAGGTAGGTGGCGTCCCCCGGGCGGTAGCGGATGGCCGGCAACCGCTCGGCCAGGAGCCCGGCGAGCAGCCGGCGGTTGGCGTCCAGCCCGGCGAGCAGGGCGTCCAGCCAGGGGACGCCGTCACGCAGGGCGGCGGTGTGGGCGAGGATGCCGATATGGCTCGCGCCGTGGCCGGCCTCCTCGGGCATCCGCGCCAGATCCCCGGCCGCGTCCGGCCCGGCGACGGCGAGGGCCGCCTTGAGCCCGGCCAGGTTCCACGCCTTCGACGCCGACATCAGCGACAGGCCCCGCTCGCCGCCCGGCACGCTCAGGTAGGGCACGAAACGCGTGTCGCCCACGACCAGTGGCGCGTGGATCTCGTCGGCGACGACGCGTACGCCGTACCGCTCGGCGAGGGCGGCGACGGCGGTCAGCTCCTCGGCGGTGTGCACCGTGCCGGTGGGGTTGTGCGGGCTGCACAGCAGGTACGCGGCCGGCCGCCCGCCCGCCGTCACCCGCCGGAAGGTTCCCTCCAGGAGGTCGAGGTCGAGCCGCCCGTCGGCGCCGAGCGGGGCCTCGGCCACCTCGCGGTCCAGGTGCCGGACGAAGTCGTGGAAGGGCGGGTACACGGGCGGGTTCACCACGACCGGATCGCCGTACCCGGTGACCAGTTTGAGCATCTCGACCACGCCCAGCATGACGTCCGGCACGAGCGCCGTGCGCTCCACGGCGAGTCCGTCCCAGTCCCACCGCTTCCGGGCGAACGCGGCCAGCGCCTCGGCGTAGGCACTGCCGACGGGATATCCGGTGTCACCGAGTTCCATGGCCTCGGTGACGGCGCGCACGACCGGTTCGGCGAGGGGTACGTCCATCTCGGCCACCCACAGCGGCAGCACGTCCGCGGGGTGCGTGCGCCATTTCATGCTGGTGCGGCGCCGCAGGTGGTCAAGGGTGAGGGCGTGCAGGGGATTCGGTTCACCGGACGTCTCGCGCGGGATCCTGGTCATGGGCACACGATAGGCGGCCAGGCCGGAAGCGGACATCCGGTGGGATCGGCCGGTGCGGTGCGCGGTTTTCGGCCGGGGTCACGTCCGCGCTGAACGCCGCGGCTCCGCGACCCGTATGGACAGAGGGCACCCGACTCGGGGCAGCCCTCGCGGTGTTCGCACCGTGCCGCAGAGGTTCGGGAGCCATGCATGAGGCACGCACGACGACGGGTGGTCCGGCGAGTGACACGGCTGGCGGCCGTCGGCGGACTCCTCCTGGGGGCCACGATGGTCACCCGCGCCGTCGCCAGTGAGCCCCAGGTGCCCGAGGCGGTCCCGTTCTCCACCGCCGAGGAGACATCGGCGGGCCCGGGCGCCGGCCTGGTGTCACGGTTGGGCACGTCCCGTACGGCGGGCAGCTGGATCGGCGCCGACGGCCGCACCGTGGTCGCGGTGACCGACGAGGAGGCGGCGGCGGAAGTGCGCGCGGCGGGCGCCGAGGCGAAGATGGTGCGGCACAGCATGAACGACTTCAAGTCCGCGGCGAAGACGCTGGCTTCGGCGCCGCGCGTGCCCGGCACGGCGTGGTCCATGGACTACCGGTCGAACCAGGTGGTGGTCCGCGGCGACACCACGGTGTCCGCGGGCGACTGGTCCCGGCTGACCCAAGTGGCGGACGGTATCGGCGGCTTCGTGCGCATGGAGCGGACCGGGGGCAGCTTCACCACCCGGCTCAACGGGGCTCAGCCGATCCTGTCGACGGCCGGCCGGTGCTCGGCGGGCTTCAACGTGACCGACGGCGAACGGGACTTCATCCTCACGGCCGGGCACTGCGGGCCCGACGGGTCGGTGTGGTTCGCCGACAACCAGGGGCGGCAGGAGGTCGGCACCACGGTCGGCGGAAGCTTCCCCGGGGACGACTACTCGCTGATCGAGTACGCGGGCGGCCGGGCCGGCGAGGGCGCCGGTGTGGTGGCGATCGGCGACGGCAAGGGCGTACGGATCACGGGGGTGGCGAATCCGACGGTCGGGCAGCGGATCTTCCGCAGCGGCAGTACCAGCGGACTGCGTGACGGTGAGGTGACGGCGCTCAACGCGACGGTGAACTATCCCGAGGGCACGGTCAGCGGTCTCGTCGAGTCCAATGTGTGCGCCGAACCCGGTGACAGTGGCGGGCCCATGTTCTCCGAGGGGATCGCCCTCGGTGTGACCTCCGGGGGCAGCGGCGACTGCGGCGACGCGGGCGGTACGACGTACTTCCAGCCGGTGACGAAGGCGCTGGCGGATCTCGGCGTACGGCTCATCGTCGCGCCCGAGGCCGACGGTGGCGCGGCGGCGCCCTCTCCGGCGCCGTCCGGGGCGGCTGCGGCGCCGGACGGCGCCTCGCCGGGCTCCTCGACTCCGGTGCGCGGTATCGTCCCGGACCCATCGACGCTGCTGTCCCGGCTGGCCGATCCCCAGAACGTCGGGCCGGGCCTGCTGTTGATCGGGGGCAGTCTGGTCGCGCTGGTGGCCTCGCGGTGGATCCGGGCGGAACAGGACCGCAAGGCCTACCGGCGTCACTATTCGGCGACCTGGGGCTGAGCGCACGCGGGTGCGTGCCGGTCGCCGAGGAGGACGGAGGGTGATGCCGGGCCGCCCGCGGATCGCTCAGGCGGCCCTGGCCGGCTGCGGACGGGCCGAGGCCCACTCCTGGACCAGTCGCCGGTACTCCTCGCGCTGTTCGCCGCTCAGTGTCCCGCCCGACCGGAGCCACAGGGCCCGGATCTCCTCGTTGACCTCGGCAGCCGATCGCTCGGAGGAGGGTTCAACAGTGGTGGACATGCTGTGAAGCATACGGTGCCCGAGGTGAAGACGCTGTGAGCAATCGCACATACATCGGACATTTCCGGCAGTGGCACTGATCACGTCCATCTGCCGTATCTGCCATGGAACGTGGGCGAGTTCACATCACTCCGCTCCCCGGGTCCCGCGTCCGGGCCCCGGGGAGCGACAGGGTGGGGTCAGGTGCCCGGCTTGCGGCCGTACACGTAGACGTCGTCGCCCTTCTTCAGCAGCGACCAGTACTTCTTGGCGGCGGTCCTGGTCATGTTGACGCAGCCGTGCGAGCCGGGCGGGTTCCACATGCTGACGCCGACCGAATGGAAGGCCTGGCCGCCGTCGAAGAACTGGCTGTAGGGCATCGGCACGTTGTAGATCGTCGAGACGTGGTCGATGTTGCGCCAGTAGACCTTCTTCAGGCCGGTGCGGGTCTCGTACCCGTTGCGTCCCGTACGGACCGGGACCGGGCCGTAGACGAGCTTCTTGCCGTCCTGGATCCAGCTGAGCTGGAGCGTCAGGTTCACGCAGGCGATCCGGCCCTTGTTCGTGGGGCATTTGCCGGACTTGTTCGGCTTCTTCCCGACCGCCTTCTGCTTGTTCATCAGGTCCATCACGCCCCACGTGACGGGACCGGCGTAGCCGATGTTCGGCTTGATGCCGTGCTTGGTCTGGAAGGCACGGATGGCCTTGCAGTCGGCGGAGGACTGCTTTCCGTCGACCGGGCGGCCGAGGAACTTCTCCACCTTCTTCTGGTACGGGCCCGTCGAGGTGGTGCAGCTCGCGGCCTGCGCCGGTGTCGCGCCGAGCGCGAGTGTGAGCGGAGCCACCAGCGCGGTGACCCCTACGACGACGGCACTCCGTCTCTTTACGTCCCCCATGGTCTGCTCTGCCTTTCCGCAGCGGTGGGCGCATGGCCTGCGCTCTCTGCTGGTTGGACGACTCATCGGGAGCATCGGTTGTAGGACCGCACCGACCGCAACCGAACGGTGACACAGGCGCCGCCTAGGCTCCGTGCCATGGACCGCACACTAGCCGGTGATCTGGCCCGGCTTCCCGAGCTTCTGCAGAGTGTCCGTGATGTGGCCGTCCGGGAGGTGGAAGGACTGTCCGAGCGGCCCGTGACCCGCCTCGGTCCGGCACCGGACCCGGACCCGCTCCCGGTCGACGGCGTGGGCGGCGAGGCGGCACTGACCCGGTTCGCCGAGCGCTGGTCGCCCGGCTTCTCCGGCTCGGCGGGACCGCGCTACCTCGGCTTCGTCACCGGCGGCGCGACGCCCGCCTCGGTGGCCGGGGACTGGCTCACCTCCGCGTACGACCAGAACGGCTGTGCGGCCGTCGGTTCCTGGGCGGCTGCCCTGGAGCGGGAGACGGTGGGGTGGCTGCGGGAACTGTTCGGTCTGGGCGAGGAGTTCGGCGGGGCGTTCGTGACGGGCGCCACCATGTCCAACACGGTGGGGCTGGCGGTGGCCCGGGAGTGGCTGGGCGAGCGCCTGGGGGTGGATGTGGCGCGGGACGGAGTGGCCGCCCTGGGTCCGGTGGACGTCCTGTCGGGCAGCGCGCACTCCACCATCGGCAAGGCGCTGTCGGTCCTGGGACTCGGCAGGGGACGGCTGCGGCAGGTCCCCGTGCTGCCGGGCAACCGTGAGGCCGTCGACGTGGAGGCGCTGGACGCGGCCCTGACGGAACTGGGCGGGCGGCCGGCGATCGTGGTGGCGAACGCCGGAACGGTGAACAGCGTCGACTTCGACGATCGCGGACGTACCGGAGTTGAGGCTGCTCGCCCCGGTGCGCCTCAATGTCGTGTGCTTCACGCTCGCCGACGATCCGGACGAGGGGCGGGTGGCCGCCTTCGACCGGGCCGTGGCGGCCACCGGCGAGACGTTCCTGACGCCGACGGTGTACGACGGGGTGTGGGGACTCCGGGCGGCGTTCAGCAACTGGCGGACATCGGCGGAGGACGTGGAGCGGGTGGTCCAGGCCCTGGTGGCGGCGGCCGCCCGCGTCTCCTGACGGGAGTCCCGCGTCGGGCCCGACGGGGAACTCGCGCGGTCAGCGGTCTCACCGGAGGGCTCCCGGCCGGGGCACCGCCTGATCGAAGGCCGAGTTCACCGCCGTGATCCCGCCGTCGACCACCAGGGTCGTCCCGGTGATCCAGGACGCGTCCCGGGAGGCGAGGAAGGTGACGGCGGCCGCGATGTCCTCCGGTTCGCCGACGCGGCCCAGCGGGTAGAGGCGCCGGAGCGCTTCGAGGTCGTCGTCCCTGCCCGTCCAGGCGCGGGTGCGGACCGTCCCCGGTGCGACGAGGTTGACCCGGACGCCGCGCGGGGCCGCGTGCCCGGCGAGGGTGCGGGTGAGGGAGACGAGACCCGCCTTGGCCGCGCTGTAGGCGTGATTGCCGAAGTCCTGAAGGCCGTTGACGGAGCCGACGTTCACGACGGCGCCCCGGCCGGAGGCGACGAGGTGCGGGAGTGCGGCGCGACAGCAGCGGTAGGCGCCGGTGAGGGTGACATCGAGGTCCGCGGCCCACTCCTCGTCCGGCTCGTCCTCGAAGCGGGGCGCGTCCGGTGTGCAGTGCGCGGCGTTGTTGACCAGTACGTCGAGCGAACCGAAGGCACTCACCGCGTGCGCCACGGCCGCCTCGACCGAGGCCCGGTCGGCCACGTCGCAGGCGAGGGCCCCGGCGTCGAGCCCTCGCTCCCGCAGCGCCGATGCCGTCCGCTCCGCCGCGTCCGGGTCCACGTCGGCGACCAGGACCCGCGCACCCTCCTCGGCGAACCGCAGGGCGGTGGCCGCACCGATCCCGCGTGCCGCGCCGGTGATGAGAACTCCGTACCCCTCGAACCGCCGTGCGTCCGTCGTCATGGAGTGACGGTAGCCGCCGGCACGATCAACGCGGCAGCGGGCGGGGGCGGTCAGCGGTAGCCGGTCACATCGGCGGGCCTGCCCGCGTCCTGGACCTCGACGAGATAGCGCCAGGCGTCCGGGCGGCTGCCGTCGAGGTCGGTGAAGCCGTACTCCCGGGCGAGCCCGCCGCTGGACAGGGAGGTGCCGTTGAACCGGGCCACGTCCGGGTCGGCGGCGAGAGCGGTGACGGCCCGCCCCACATAGCGCGGGGTCTCGGAGATGGCGAAGTGGGGGACTTCGGCGAGGGCGTCGCGCCAGTTGTCCTCGCGGACCCCGAAGTGGTCGAGCATGATCTCCGAGCGCAGCCATCCCGGGGTGAGGGCCACCGCCGTGGCGCCGCGCGGCCCGAGTTCGTGGCCGAGGGCGAAGGCCATGCGCAGGACGGAGGACTTGGCGAGATCGTAGAAGAAGGAGACGCGGTAGGTGTCGCGGTTGTAGTCGGCGGTGCCGTCGGTGACCTCGACGACCAGTCCGCCCGGGTGGCGCAGCAGCAGCGGCAGGGCGTGATGGCTGGTGATCGCGTGGGTCTCGACCGCGAGGCGGAGCAGACGCAGCCCCTTGTCCAGGTCGTGCTCCCAGACGGGCACGTCCCAGGCGAAGAGTGTCTCGCCGCCCCAGATGTCGTTGACGAGCACGTCCAGGCGGCCCTGCTCCCGGTCGATCCGGTCGACGAGGGCGCCGACCTGCGCGGGGTCGAGGTGGTCGGCCGGCACCGCGATCCCCCGGCCGCCCGCGGCGGTGACCAGGTCGGCGGTGTCCTCGATGGTCTCGGGACGGTCGTACTCGGAGCGGCGGGCGCGGGTGCTGCGGCCCGTGACGTACACGGTCGCGCCCGCCGCGCCCAGTTCCACGGCGATGCCCCGACCGGCTCCCCGGGTCGCCCCGGCCACCAGCGCGACCTTGCTCTTCAGCTCCGACATGTACGACTCCCGTCACCCTTGCCCGGCTCTCGCTTCGAGGGTGACGGGTAAGCCGGACATCCTCTGTCGCCTTTTCGCACCGGTCACCCGGGCGGGCCCGCTCAGTGGCCCCGTGCGATCCATTCCTCCAGGTGCGGAGCCTCCGCGCCGATGGTGGTGGAGTCGCCGTGGCCGGTGAGGACCTGGGTCCCGGGCGGGAGGGTGAGCAGCCGGTCCCGGATCGAGTCGATGATCGTCGGGAAGTGGGAGAAGGATCGTCCGGTGGCGCCGGGACCGCCCTGGAAGAGGGTGTCGCCGGTGAACACGGTCCCCAGCCCCGCGTCGTAGAGGCAGACCGCTCCCGGCGCGTGGCCCGGGGTGTGCAGCACGGTGAGGTCGGCGCCGGCGGCCTCGATCACCTGACCGTCGGTGAGCCAGGCGTCGGGGTCGCGGTCCGGGTGGGTCTGCTTCCACAGCCCCAGGTCGTCGGGGTGCAGCCAGATGGTGGCGCCGGTGCGCTCGGCGAGGGCGGGGGCGGCGTCGATGTGGTCGTTGTGGGCGTGGGTGCACACGATGGCCGTCAGGCGCCGGTCGCCCACCGCGTCGGCGATGGCGTCGGCGTCGTGGGCGGCGTCGATGACGATCGCCTCGTGGTCGTCGCCGACGATCCACACGTTGTTGTCGACGTCCCAGGTGCCGCCGTCGAGGCTGAACTGCCCGGAGGTGACCAGTCGTTCGATGTGGGCGGTCATCACAGCACCACCACCGAACGCAGCACGTCGCCGCGGTGCATCCGCTCGAAGGCCTTCTCCACCTCGTCCAGTTGGATGGTCTCGGTGACGAACGCCGCCAGGTCCAGGCGCCCCTGCAGATGCAGGTCGATCAGCATGGGGAAGTCCCGGGAGGGCAGACAGTCCCCGTACCAGGAGGACTTGAGGGAGCCGCCGCGGCCGAAGACGTCGAGGAGCGGCAGTTCCAGCTTCATCTCCGGGGTGGGCACGCCGACCAGGACGACCGTGCCGGCCAGGTCCCGGGCGTAGAAGGCCTGCCGGTAGGTCTCGGGGCGGCCGACGGCCTCGATGACGACGTCGGCGCCGAAGCCGCCGGTGAGTTCGCGGATCGCCTCGACGGGGTCGGTCTCACGGGAGTCGACCGTGTGGGTGGCGCCCATGGAGCGCGCGGTGTCGAGTTTGCGTGCGTCGACGTCGACGGCGATGATCTTCGCCGCGCCGGCGAGCCGGGCCCCGGCGATCGCCGCGTCACCCACGCCGCCGCAGCCGATGACGGCGACCGAGTCGCCCCGGCCGACGCCGCCGGTGTTGATCGCCGCGCCGATGCCGGCCATCACACCGCAGCCGAGCAGCCCGGCCACCTGTGCGGAGACGGCGGGATCGACCTTGGTGCACTGTCCGGCCGCGACCAGGGTCTTCTCGGCGAAGGCGCCGATGCCCAGGGCCGGGGAGAGCTCCTGGCCGGTGGAGGCGAGTGTCATCTTCTGCCCGGCATTGTGCGTGTCGAAGCAGTACCAGGGGCGGCCCCGCAGGCAGGCCCGGCACTTCCCGCACACCGCACGCCAGTTGAGGATCACGAAGTCGCCGGGTGCGACGTCGGTGACGCCGTCGCCCACCGACTCGACGACGCCCGCGGCCTCGTGGCCGAGCAGGAACGGGAAGTCGTCACTGATACCGCCCTGCTTGTAGTGCAGATCGGTGTGGCACACCCCGCAGGCCTGGACCCGTACGACCGCCTCGCCGGGTCCCGGATCGGGTACGACGACCGTCTCGATCCGCACCGGCTCGTCCTTGCCTGGTGCGATCACGCCGCGTACTTCCTGGGGCATGGTGCTGACTCCTTCGTCGGCCGGTGTCCGTCCTTTTCGACCCTACGCGGGAACGATCGGTGGTGCCGCCCGCCGTGCGGCGGGTTCCCGCCCGCGACGTAACCTGGACCTCCATCCGTCACCCAGGGGGGCCACATGAGCGTCGCAGCCGAGGAATCCGGACCACCCGCCTGGCGGGTGCTGCTCGGATACGTCCGCCCGCACCGGTGGGCCCTGCTGGGCGGTGCCCTGCTCTCGCTGATGACCGGCGCGACGGGTCTGATGCTGCCGCTGGTGGCCCGGGAGCTGATCGACGACCTCTCGGACGACCGGGCCATCACCGGCGCGCTGCTGCTGATGACGGCCCTGGTCGTCGCCAACGCGGTGCTGGGCGGGCTGGGTTCGTACGTGCTGCGGCGCACCGCGGAGTCGGTGGTGCTCGGGGCGCGGCGCTCGTTGTCGTCGTATCTGCTGCGGCTGCGCATAGCGGCCGTGGACCGCAGTGAGCCGGGCGATCTGATGGCCCGCATCACGTCCGACACCACGCTGCTGCGCGAGGTGACCACCGATTCGCTGGTCGGTCTCGGCACGGGCGGGCTGACGCTGATCGCGACCCTGGTCCTGATGGGCCTGGTGGACCCGGTGCTGCTGGGTGTCACGCTGGGGGTGATCGCGGCCGCGGGGACGGTGCTCGGGGTGATCGTGCCGCGGATCAACCGGGCCTCCCGGCGGGCGCAGGACGCGGTCGGCGTGATGGGAGCGTCGCTGGAGCGGGTGCTGGGCGCGCTGCGCACGGTGAAGGCCTCGGGTGCCGAGCCCCGGGAGGAGCGCAGGCTGCACGAGGCCGCGCAGGAGTCGTGGCGGCAGAGTGTGCGTGCCGCCAAGTGGTCGGCCGCGGCGGGGAACACGGCCGGTCTCGCGATGCAGATCGCGTTCATCACGGTGCTCGCGGTGGGCGGCGCGCGGGTGGCGACGGAGGCCATCGACATCGGAACGCTGGTGGCGTTCCTGCTGTTCGTGTTCTATCTGATGGCGCCCATCCAGCAGGTCGTCGCCGCGGTCACGCAGTACCAGACGGGCAGCGCCGCCCTCGCCCGGATCCAGGAGGCGCTGCGGCTGCCCGCCGAACCGGCGGCGGGCGTCGCGGAGTTGCCAGGCCCGGACTCGGCGCCGGCCGCGCTCGCCTTCGAGGACGTGCGCTTCCGGTACGCCGACGATCTGCCGTACGTCCATCACGGGGTGACGTTCTCCGTACCGGCGCAGGGCATGACGGCGTTCGTCGGCCCGTCCGGCGCGGGGAAGACCACGGTCTTCTCCCTCATCGAGCGGTTCTACGATCCCGGCTCCGGTGTGATCACGCTGGACGGCCGGGATCTGGCCGAGTGGGAGCTGTCGCGGCTGCGGGCCGCGATCGGCTACGTGGAACAGGACGCACCGGTGCTGTCGGGGTCCCTGCGGGAGAACCTGCTGCTGGGCAGCCCCGAGGCCGACGACGAGACGGTGACGCGGGTGCTGAAGACGACCCGGCTGGACGGTCTGGTGTCCAGGATGCCGGACGGGCTCGACACGCTCGTCGGGCATCGTGGCACCAAGCTGTCCGGCGGTGAGCGCCAGCGGGTCGCCATCGCCCGCGCCCTGCTGCGCCGGCCCCGGCTGCTGCTGCTCGACGAGGCCACCTCGCAGCTCGACGCGGTGAACGAGGCGGCGCTGCGCGACACCGTCGCCGATGTGGCGCGTACGACGACCGTCCTGGTGGTCGCGCACCGGCTGTCCACGGTGACGATGGCCGACCGGATCGTGGTGATGGACGCGGGCCGGGTCCGCGCCGTCGGCACGCACCGGGAGCTGGTGACCGACGATCCGCTGTACGCCGAGCTGGCGGCGACACAGTTCCTGGCCGCGGCCGAGTGACCGTCGTCACGGCGCGTACGCGGTCCCGGCCGCGGCGCGTACGAGGCCCGGGCCGCGGCGCGTACGGGCCCCGGCTTGCCCTGCCCGCCAAAGCGGGGGACGCTCGTAGCAGAGGCCGTCTCGGCCTGCCGGAGGTGCGGGGTGCGGCCTCGGAGGAGGCGGTCATCATGACAACCGCGGCACCGTCCGGCTTCGGCACGGACACCCTGCGCCGGGGCATCGAGGCGGACACATCGGCGATGCTGCTGGAGCTCTACGCGGACGACGCGGAACTGCGAATCGTCGACCGCAACACCCAGCCCAGCCACCCCAAGGTCCTGCACGGCCGGGACGAGATAGCCGCCATGCTCGACGACGTTTACAGCCGCGACATGACGCACTCGCTCGAGGCGTGTGTGGTGCAGGGCGACCTCGCCGCGTACAGCGAGAGCTGCCGGTACCCGGACGGTGTGCGGGTGCTCTCGGAATCGATGCTCACCCTGCGGGACGGGAAGATCACCGGGCAGACGCTGATCCAGGCCTGGGACGAGTAGCCACGCGGGCCGGCCGGCGGCCGCGCTGCCCCAGCCGGTCGGACGCGTCGTCCGTGCGGCGCGGCCCGACGTCGGCGTCCTGGCCGCGTTTCGGGCCGCTGGCGGCGTCCGAGTCTCCTGACGTGGCCGGGTGCACGCACGCAGCCACCGCTCAGTCGGCCATCGACACGTTCGTCTCGGCGTTCAACGCCTCACACGACGCCGGACGGGACCGCTCCGCTGTCGCAGGCGCTCACCTCGGACGTGGTGTTCCGGGGGCCGCTCGGCAGGAGCCCGGTACCGGTGGGTGTTCACGACGCCCGACGGTGGCCCGCAGCTCGCGGGCACGGATGTCGTCCATCTGCGGTGGGACCTGATCGACCAGATGATCATTTTCGCCGGGGACATCGAGCCGGCCTGCTGACGGGCGGTCAGCGGGGCGGCGGGGTCCATCCGAGCGGGCGGAGGATGCTCAGGAGCTGGCGGACCAGTTCCTCCACGACCTCGTCCAGGGTGGCCTCCACCCAGCCCGCGCTCCAGTCGTGGAGCAGACCGTTGACGCTGCCGATGAATCCGGTCGCGGCGAGGCGGTGGTCGCGGGGCGCCGCCTCTCCCCGTGCGGCGGCGGCCCGCGCCTCGGCGCAGATCAGCTCCACCCACTGGGCGCGGCGGGCCAGACGCTGCTCCTCCAGGCGTGGGCTGACCCCGATGATCTCGACGAACGCGATACGGATCCGCCGCGGGTCGCCGGTGACATCGGCGGCGTAGGCGCGGAAGACCGCGTCCGCCCGTTCGGCGAGCGGCGCGTGTGCCGTACGGGCCGCGGCGGCCAGGACCGCCGCCTCGGCCCGGTCGTTGACCTGGAGGTGCAGTGCGGCCAGCACGTCCTCCAGGTTGCGGAACTCCTCGTAGAACTGACGGGTCGACAGGCCCGCGGCCTCGCTGAGGGCGGCGACGGTGGTGGACCGGTAGCCGGGGCCGGCGCCGAACAGTTCGAGTGCCGCATCGAGAAAGCGCCGGCGTCGCTCGGCCTTCCGCTCCTCGGCGGACTTCCCGGCGTAACGGCCGCTCGGTGCGCTCGGTCTGGCCGGCACCGGCCCTCCCCTCCTTGTGCGCACGGCCAAGTTTGTCGTGTACGCAGTCTTGCGGAGAAGGGCCACCCGTCCTTACTTTGCAGTAAGTTGACTTTGAAAGTACCTGTGTTCAGATTCCCACCCCTCGCTTTGGCATGTCCCACTCATGGCTCTCATGCCCCCCACCGCAGAGGAGAGAGCAGTCGTGCCACTCCGCAGAACCAGGCACCTGTGTGTACTCGCCGCAGCCCTCGCCCTGACCGTCACCGCTCCCGCCTCCGTCGCGAGCGCCGCCGGCACCGCCCAGGGTTCCGGCACCGCCCTGCGCGAGGTGCTCTTCGTGGGCAACAACTGGGACGGCACCGCCGATGTCCTGGAATCCACCGGTGACTTCGCGCGGAAGGGCCGGATCGACGTCATCCCCGACAGGAACGAGCGGATGGCCGAGATCAACGCCGACCCGATCCGCTGGATCTACTTCATGGCCATCCGCAACAGCGTCGGGGAGGGCCACGACCAGTTCGTCGACGACATGTACTCCACCCCGGACGGCGACTCGGTGGTGGTCTCCCGGCCGAGCTTCGCCGACGTGGTCTCCCTCGACCTCGTCACCGGAGAGATCAACTGGCGTTTCCCCGTGTCCGGTTACCGGTCCGACCACATGGCCGTCTCCCCGGACGGCAAGCGGGTCGCCGTCTCCGCCTCGACCTCCAACCGGGTGCACGTACTGGACATCGAGACCGGCAGGGAACTCGGCTCGTTCGCCACCGGCGACAAGCCGCACGAGAACATCTTCAGCGCCGACGGCAAACACATCTGGAACATGTCCATCGGCGAGGTGAACACCGCGCTCGACGCGCCCTGGCTGGACTGGACGAAGGGCGACCGCCGCATCACCGTCGTCGACGCGACCACCTTCCGGCAGGTCAAGGTCATCGACATGCGCGAGCGGCTCGACGCGGTCGGACTGAAGGACCACTCGGACGCGGTCCGCCCGGCCGTCCTCTCCCCCGACGAGTCGAAGCTGTACTTCCAGGTCTCCTTCTTCAACGGCTTCTTCGAGTACGACGTCGCCACCGACCGGATCACCCGCACCGCGACCCTGCCGACGAACCCCGCCACCAGCACCGACCGAACCACCTGGGTCAACGACTCCCGCCACCACGGCATCACCATGAAGCCCGACGGCACCAAACTCTGCGTCGCGGGCACCATGGACGACTACGCGACCGTCGTCGACCGCACCACTCTGCGGGAGGGGCCGCTGGTCACCGTCTCCAAGCCGTACTGGGCGACCGTCAGCGGCGACGGCAGATCCTGTGTGGTCTCCGAGAGCGGTGCCGACCGGGTCACCGCGATCGACTTCGCGACCGGTGAGAAGACCGTGTCCGTGCCTGTCGGCGACCACCCGCAGCGGGTACGCCTCGGGCAGGTGAAGGCCGACTGGTCCGGCCCGTCGGGAAGCTGAGCGGGCCCGGCGCCCGGGCCGCTTCCACCGGAGGTGCGACCCGGGCCGTCAGCGCGGGGGCAGCGGGTGGAGTTCCACCTCGGTGAGCCGGCCACCGGCGAGCGTGGCGGTCATGTAGGTGCGCTGCGGCTGACGACGGCGGTCCGTCGGAGAGCCCGGATTGAGCAGACGGAGTCCCGTGGGCGCGGTGGTGTCCCACGGGACATGACTGTGCCCGAACACCAGGACGTCGAGTGCGGGGAAGCGCGCGGCGCACCGGGTCTCCCGCCCCCGGGCGGGTCCCGTCTCGTGGATCACACCGAAGCGCAGCCCGTCGAGCTCGGCGTACGCGGTCTCGGGCAGGCGTGCGCGCAGGCCGGGGCCGTCGTTGTTGCCGTACACGCCGATCAGCCGCCGGCTGCGCGTCTCCAGCAGATCGAGGGTGTCGGTGTCGACCCAGTCCCCCGCGTGGAACACGACGTCCGCGCGGGGGACTTCGTCGAGAAGCCGCCCGGGCAGCCGCTTGGCGCGGGTGGGCAGATGGGTGTCGGACATCAGGAGCAGTCGCACGGACTCACCCCACGGGCACCTGTCAGTCCTCGCCCCTCACGATGTTTCCCTCCGCCCCGGTGTCCGGGACCGTCGAGGTGATGGTGGGGGCCACGGCGGGCCTGCAGGTCCGCAACGGGGCCTTGCCGCGCAGCCGCCGGGCTCGCGCCCAGCCGGTCTCCGGCCGGCGGGTCCGGGGTGTGACGCTGATCTCCGTGGTCACGACGCATCCTCTTCCTTCTGCTTCGGCCGGTCCTCGGGTCCCCGGTGCCGCGTCGGGCAAACACCCGGACGGGTCAGGTGTTCGGCCGGGCCACGCTGATGTCGCCCAGGGCGGACTCGGGGTCGCGTTCCATGGCGAGGTCACCCAACGTGACGACGCCGACGGGGCGCCCGCTCTCGACCACCGGGACGCGGCGCACGGCGTGCTCGCGCATCAGCCGCACCGCGTGGTCCAGGTCGTCGTCCGGTCCCACCGTCACCAGGTCGTCGCTGCACGCGTCGGCCACGGTGGTCTCCTCGGTGTCCACCCCCTGTGCGACCGACCGCACCACCAGGTCGCGGTCGGTGACCAGCCCGCGCAGCCGGTCGCCGTCGGTCACGAGGACGGCCCCGAGGTCGCGGTCGCGCATGACGCGGGCGACCTCCGCGACGGAGGTGTGCGGCCCGACCGTGACCGGTGCGGCGGTCATGATGTCGCGGACGTGCTGTGCCATGACGTTTCCCTCTCGTACGACGTTGGGTGGCGTCCCGGGTACCCGGTGGAGCCGCGCGGTCACCCGGCGCGTGCGGCGTCCCGGAACGTGGTCGCGGGCCGGCGGCACACGGGTTGCCGATGTGCCGGGCCGCCGCGCCGGGGACCGGTGCCCGCGGGACGACGTCAGTTCAGGACGAACTCCGCCCACACCTGCTTGCCGCCGCTGACCGGAAGGGTGCCCCAGGTCGCCGACACGGCCTCGACCAGCAGGATGCCCCGGCCGCCGGTGGCCTCCCAGCCGATGCTGGTGGGCTTCACCGGGGAGCGGGGCGAGGAGTCGGCGACCGCGAGCCGCAGCCGGCCGCCCACCAGGGTGAGATCGAGGCGGACCTGGCCGTCGGTGTGCACCAGGGCGTTGGTCACCAGCTCGGAGACGGCGAGCAGGGCGGCGTCGATGTTCTCGGTCACTCCCCAGGAACGCAGCGTGCGCCGGGTGAAGCGGCGGGCGTGTCCGACCGCCTGGGGCACCCGCCACACCGTCCAGCTCTCGCGCAGCGGCCGCGAGGTCATGCCGTCGTAGCGCATCAGCAGCAGGGCGACGTCGTCGCTGCGCGGGGCCTTGCCGAGCAGGGTGTCGGCGAGCGGCCCGAGATGGGCGGGGTCGGAGGCGGCCAGCTGCCGGGCGAAGCGGTCCATGCCCTCGTCGATGTCGGCCTCGTGCGACTCGACCAGACCGTCCGTGGTGAGGGCGACCAGCGTGCCGGGCTGCAGCCGCAACGGGCTCATGGGGAAGTCGCTCTGCCGCACCACCCCGAGCGGCGGACCGCCCTCGGCCTCCGCGATCTCCGTACGCCCGTCCGGGTGACGCAGCACCGGCGGCAGATGGCCGGCGCGTACGCACCAGGCGAAGCCCTCCTCCATGTCCACGTCGACATAGCAGCAGGTCGCGAAGAGGTCCGACTCCATGTCCATGAGCAACCGGTTGGCATGGGACACCACCACGTCCGGCGGATGTCCCTCGACGGCGTAGGCGCGCAGCGCGGTGCGCATCTGGCCCATGAGAGTGGCGGCGCCGGCGTTGTGCCCCTGGACGTCGCCGATGACCAGGGCCACGTGGTTGTCGGGCAGCGGGATCACGTCGTACCAGTCGCCGCCGAGCTCCATCCCCACGGTGCTGGGCAGATAGCGGGCGACCGCGACCGCGCCGGGCAGCCGGGGCAGCCGCCGGGGCAGCAGCTGGCGCTGGAGCATGCCGACCAGTTCATGCTCGGCGTCGAAGGCACGCGCTCTCATCAGGGCCTGTCCGGCGAGGCCGGCGGCCGCGGTGAGCAGCGCCCGTTCGTCGGCGCCGAAGTCGTGCGGGGCGTCCCAGCCGATCAGACACGCGCCGGCCATGCGGTTACCTGCGGGCAGCGGCAGCATGGCCAGTCCGCCGGGGCCGACCTCGGCGAGGGCGGTCTCCAGCGGGGAACCCGCCGGCCAGATACTGGCGCGGCCCTCCCGCAGGGCGGCGGCGAGGGTGGGCATGGTGCGCACGGGCGCCTCGGGCCACTCGGTGCGCCACTCCGCGCGCCACAGCTCCGGCCACGCCTCCGGCTCGGGCGGGTCCAGGACGGTCACGACGAGCCGTTCGTTCTCCAGCTCGGCCAGCGCGATGCGGTCGGCCCGCAGCGGGCGGCGCAGCGCGGCCACGACGGCCTTGCCGACGTCGCGGACGGTGACTGCGGTGGCCAGCGCGGCGGCGAGCCGCTGCACGCGGGCCACGTCGGTGATGTCGGAGCGCAGCGTGGAGGCGTCGGCGACGGACCCCACCAGCCGGGCCGGGCTGCCCTCGCCTCCGGGCAGCAGCCGGCCACGCAGCCGGAGCCACTTGGGCGGTCCGTCGGGCTGGAGCACCCGGAACTCCAGTTCACGCTCGCCGATCGTCATGTGGTCGGCCTCGACGACGGACATCAGCGAGGGCAGGTCCTCCGGCACCGTGAGGCCCAGCAGGGTCTCCACCCGTCCGTCGAAGTCGCCCGACCCGAGACCGAACAGGTCCAGGACGTCCGGGTCGACCCGGACCCGGCCGGTGTCCATGGCGAGGCTGAAGCCACCGGACGGCAGCTCCGCACCCTCGTTGACGGCCCACGGCGCTGGAAAGACGAGCGCGTCGGCGACGAGGCCGAGACAGACCCGGTCGTCGGCGTCGAACCCGCCGGGGTGCTCGCTGACCGCGAGGAGACAGCCACCGCCCCCTCCCACGGGCAGGGCCGCCAGATGGAAGTCCCGGCTCGGCACGCGCCGGGACTGGGCCTGCGCGGCGAGATCCCCGGGTCCCAGCCACACCGGCCGGCCGCGGTGGGCCTCGGCCACCGGGGACCGCCCCGCGACCGGGTAGCCGTCGCGCACGCCGCACAGGGTCCTCGGCATCCCGGCGGACTCCACGAGGGAGAGCAGTTCTCCGTCCGCGCCGGGGGCATACGCGGCGGCGAACCCGGCCCCGGCGAAGACGAGAGCCTGCTCCAGGATCCGTCGCACCCGTTCGGGTGACTCGGGGTCGACGGCGATCACCGTCAGGGCACGTTCCGCACGCAACGTTCGCGTGCCGCGTCCCGTAGCGCCCTCACTGACCACGTTGGCCATTACAGCGCTTATGGGACACCGGCGCAGCCCCTGTGCGCGTTCGGCGGCCGGACAGGCCGCCCCTGTTCGTCCCGGAAGTGCGACGGCGGGCCTTGGGGCTCCGGTCGTGGGGTAACCGGAGGGTGCGCCGTGACGGCGGGCCGTGGCCGGCCCGCTCCTCCCGCGGCATACGGCCCTCTTTCCCGCCGCTCGTCGTGCGCGACGGCCGGGCAGGGAGGAGATTGGATCGCGGGACGCGGCCGTGCGAGGAGGTGGTCGGCGTGTCCGAGGGACAGTCGTCCGTGCAGGCGCCGGCGGGTGCACGGGCGCCGGTCGGCCGTCCGATGCTGTCGCTGACGCTGGCCGCGATGATGGACGAGGTGCACGCCCACTCCGGGGCGGTGTATCTGCTCTCACCCGACCAACCGGTGCTGGAGATGGCGGTGATGGCGGGGCTGCCGCGCGCCTTCGCCGCCCCGTGGGAGCGGGTGGGACTGAGCGCTCCGATCCCGGTCTCCGACGCGTTGCGCGAGCGTCGGCTGGTCTGGGTGAGCGGCGAGGAGGAGATGGCCCGCCACTATCCCCGGATCGCGATGGTGCTGCCGTATCCCTTCTCGCTCGCCGCGCTGCCGGTGGCAACCGCGACCAAGGCGTACGGGGCGGTGTTCGTGACCTGGCCCGGCGGGCATCCGCCGCACCTGTCCGACGGGGAGCGCGATCATCTGACGGCCGCCTGCGACCGGCTGGCGGTGCGGCTGGAGCGGGCCGCCGAGCAGAGCGTGCCGCTGACACCCGAACCGGATCTGCTGGCCGCGCCGCTGGTGGACGGCACGGCCGGCACGCTCGGGTCGGTGGAGGCGGCACGGATGGTGTCCCGGCTGCCGTACGGTCTGTGCTCACTCGATGTGCACGGGCGGGTCGGCTTCGCCAACGCGGCCGCCGCCGAACTCCTGGGCGTCCCGACGGGCCGGCTGCTCGGCGCCCATCTGTGGGCTACGGTGCCGTGGCTGAACGACCCCGTGTACGAGGACCGCTACCGGGCCGCGATGTTCAGCCAGCACGTCACCTCGTTCGTCGCGCTGCGTCCGCCGGGCGAGTGGCTGTCCTTCCGGCTGTATCCGAGCACGACCGGACTCAGTGTGCGGATCAGCCGGGCGCGTGCGGTCACGGAGATGAACCGCACGCCGCCGCCCGGGCAGACCGGCACCCGGCTGGTCACCATCACCCAGGTGCTGGACCTGGCCGGCGCACTGACCGAGGCGGTCGGGGTGCAGGACGTGGTGCAGCTGGTCGCGGACGAGATCGCGCCGACGGTGGGCAGCCAAGGGCTGGTGATCCTTGGATCCCGGGCGGGCCGGCTGCGCGTACTGGGGCACCGCGGGTACCCGGATCCGCGGGTCGTGGAGCGGTACGACGGTATGCCGCTGTCGGAGCCGACCCCCGGCAGCCAGGTGCTTCGTACGGGTGTGCCCGCCTTCTTCGAGAACCGCGCGGAGTTGGGACGTCTGTATCCGTCGCTGGCGGTGCATCTGTCCCAGTTCTCGGCGTGGGCATATCTGCCGCTGATCGCCTCGGGGCGCCCGGTGGGGACCTGCGTGCTGTCGTACACGGCGGCGCACCACTTCACTACGGAGGAACGGGCGGTGCTGACCAGTCTGGCCGGACTGATCGCCCAGGCGCTGGAGCGGGCCCTGCTCTACGACGCCAAGCACCGGCTCGCGCACGGGCTGCAGGAGGCACTGCTGCCGCACACGCTCCCGTCACTGACCGGGATCGAGGCGGCCGCACGCTATCTGCCGGCGACCCAGGGGATGGAGATCGGGGGCGACTTCTACGACCTGGTACCGACGCAGGGCGTGGCGGCCGCGGTGATCGGGGATGTGCAGGGGCACAACGTGACGGCGGCCGGGCTGATGGGGCAGGTCCGCACCGCGGTGCGCGCCTACACGGCCGTCGGGCAGCAACCCGACGAGGTCATGCGCAGCACCAACCGGCTGCTGCTGGACCTGGGTTCGGAGCTGTTCGCGAGCTGTCTGTATCTGCGGCTCGATCCCGCGCGCGGGCGGGCCGTGATGTCCCGTGCGGGTCATCCGCCGCCGCTGCTGCGCAGGCCGGACGGCCGGGTCCGGGTGCTGGACCTGGCCGGCGGCCCCCTGCTGGGCATCGACGGCTCGGCGGCATATCCGTCGACCGAGGTGGACCTCTCCCCCGGATCGCTGCTGGTGCTGTACACCGACGGTCTGGTGGAATCCCCCGGTACGGACTTCGAGGACGCCCTGGCCGATCTGGGCCGGCGTCTCACCGAGCTGGGCGACCTGCCACTGGACGAGCTCGCCGACGCGCTGGTCCAGCACGGCGCGGACGCGGACGGACGCCTGGACGACACGGCGATACTGCTGCTCAGGGCCCTGCCGGACGACTGACACGGTCCGTCCGGAGCGGTGGCCACCGCACGCCACCGCTCCTGGGACCGTGCCACCCCCCGGCGGGGCTCGACGGCCGGCGTTCGCCACCGCCACTGTCGCGGGCGCGCGGCCTCCGGACGACGGGTGTCCCGGCACACGAAGGGCACACCGTCCGGCATTCCACCCGCGGGCCCCGAGGCACGCCCGGCCGACGCGCCGGCAGGCGGTCGACCAGCCGTCCGCGGCCGACACCCCCAGCGCACACCCACCCGTCGGACGTGACCGTCGACAGCGCGAGCAAGACGAAGCGGCACACTCCGGGCAAGGTCCGCTCCCCGGAGGGCAACCGACCCGCGCGTCACGCCCGCGCGGCGCCCGAGGCACACCCGGCCGACGCGCCGTCAGGCGGTCGACCAGCCGTCCGCGGCCGACACCCCCAGCGCACACCCACCCGTCGGACGTGACCGTCGACAGCGCGAGCGAGACGAAGCGGCACACTCGGGCGAAGTCGGCTCCCCGGAGGGCAACCGACCCGCGCTCCACGCCCGCGCGAACGCCCGAGGCACGCCGGCCGACGCGCCGACAGGTGGTGGACCAGCCCTTGCGGCCAACGCCCCGAGCGGGCACCGACCGGTCGGACATGCCCGTCGACAGCGTGAATGAGACGGACCGTCGCCCCCGGCACGAAGCCGACTTGCCGGAGGAAGGCCGTCCCGCACTCCCGTGCGGGGGCGACCCGGGCGCGATGAGCGACGCGCCGTCAGGTGGTGGACCGGGTACTCGGCGGCGGGCGGCTAGCGGGGTGGGCGGCGGCCGTGCCGGTGAGGGCAACGGCCCGGTCCCGCCACGGCTCGTGGCGGGACCGGGCCGGGGTCACCTCGGGCGGTCGGGGGGTGTCAGTGGGTCCCGGTCAGGCCGGAGCCCTGGTCACCGGCGTGCTGACCGGCTCCGGACCCGTCACCGGCTCCCGCACCGATGTCGTCGCCACCGGCCTCGTCACCGCCGCCGATGTCCTGACCGCCGGGCTCTGCTCCCGCGCCCGCCTGGTCACCGCCGACCTGATCGCCGCCGGCCTGGTCACCGCCAGCCTGATCGCCGCCCGCCTGGTCACCCGCGCCGGTCTCCGCGCCGAGGGTCGCGCCGACTGCCGCCAGGGCGGTGGTGACCGGCTGGAAGAAGGTTTCGCCGCCGTTGGTGCAGTCGCCGCTGCCACCCGAGGTCAGGCCGATCGCGAGGCCGTCCCGGGTGAACATCGAGCCGCCGCTGTCACCGGGTTCGGCGCAGACGTCGGTCTGGATGAGACCGGTGACCGTGCCCTCCGGATAGTTCACCGTCGCGTTCAGACCGAGCACCTGGCCGTCGGCGAGCCCGGTGGTGCTGCCCATCCGGAACACCTCCTGGCCCACGGTGGCCTCCGCGGCCCGGGAGATCGCAACCGTCTGGTCGCCGACATCGACCTCGCTCGGCGCCTGGGTCGCGGGGTCGTCGTAGCGGACGAGCGCGAAGTCGCCCGCGCCGGGGAAGAGCGCCTGGTCGACCGTGGCGATCGGCTGCCCGCCCTGCTGGTCGGACCACTGGTCTCCCCCGGCGGCGCAGTGACCCGCCGTCAGGAACGCCGGGGCACCGTCGCCCGCGGTGACGTTGAAGCCGAGCGAGCAGCGCGCGCCGCCGGCGAAGATGGCGTCGCCGCCGGACACGAACGTCCTGAAGGTGCCTTCGGACTTCTTGATGGTCGCCATGCCGGAGCCGAGGCTCTGCACGGTGGACTCCAGCCGGTCCCACTTGTCCCCGGTGACCGTGCTGTCCGCGGTGACGAGAATCTTGTTGGTGCGCGGGTCGACGGCCCAGGAGGTGCCGGGGATGGTCGCCTCCGTCTTCAGCGTCTGCGCCCCTTCCTCCAGTTCGGACATGCTGTTGTCGACCTCGCGGACGGCCGCGCCCGCCTTCTTGGCCTGCACGATGACGTTGTTGTTGTCGCCCGGTACGACGTTGACGACGAGTTGTTTGTTGTCACCGTCGTAGTAGGAGCCGGCGAACGCGTCACCGAGGAGTCCGGCGAGCTGCGAGGCGAGATCCGAGGCGTCGCCCGCCTTCAAGGTCCGCGGCGCCGCCGCCGCGGCGTCCGACGCGCCGTCCTGTGACGCGTTGGCGTTCGGGAGCAGGATCGCGGCGGCTCCGAGCGCCACCACACCGCCCACCGCTATCGCGGCCTTGCGCTTCGGAATTCGCTTGTGACTCAAACTACTCGACCTCCTGGGGGGACCGGAGTCGTGCCGCCGTGCGGCAGTTGTCGGGGGACGCCTGGATGGCTGTTGGTACGCACGGGGCGCGGGGCGCGTTCAATCCCGGCCCACCCTCACGTCACGTCACCGGCCGTGAGCGGTGGGTACGGCGTCCTGCGCGGCAGGGTGACGTCGGTGGACCGCTCGGCCCAGTCCCCCCAGCAGATCGCCGCGTTCCTCGGGGACAGCCGGCTCGGCGAGCAGTTCACCCAGGAGGGCAGACCGGTGGCGGTCACCGTCGAGTTGAGGAAGTCGTCCGTCACACGGAGCGGTTACGAGTGGTCCTCCGCGGACGGCCCGCCGTTCGAACTGACGTCGATGACCCTGGCCACCGGCTCGGTCCGGCTGGCCGACCGGCGCCCCGTCGACTGGCTGCTGCCGTGAGCAGCGGCCGGGAAACCCGCGGCAGACGCCGGGCCGCCCCGCCGAAGCGCACGGTGCCGGGGTCCCGGGTCAGGACCGTCCGTACACCCACCGTCCTCCAGATGGAGGCCGTGGAGTGCGGCGCCGCCTCGCTCGCGATGGTGCTCGGCCACTACGGCCGTCATGTCCCGCTGGAGGAGCTGCGCATCGCCTGTGGTGTCTCCCGCGACGGCTCCCGCGCCGGCAACCTGCTGAAGGCGGCGCGGAGTTACGGGATGACCGCCAAGGGCATGCAGATGGATCTGGCCGCGCTCGCCGAGGTGACGACGCCGGCCGTGCTCTTCTGGGAGTTCAACCACTACGTCGTCTACGACGGCATGGGCCGCCGGTTCGGCCGCCGCGGGGTGTACATCAACGATCCCGGCAAGGGACGGCGGTTCGTCCCTCTGGAAGAGTTCGACGGCAGCTTCACCGGTGTCGTGCTGGTGATGGAGCCCGGCGAGGACTTCACCCGGGGCGGCCGCAAGCCGGGAGTGTTCGGCGCGCTGCCGGCCCGGCTGCGCGGCACGGCGGGCACCCTGCCGGCCGTGGTGCTGTCGAGTCTGCTGCTGGTGGCGGTGGGCGCGGCGGTGCCCGGACTCAGCCGTACCTTCATCGACGACTTCCTGATCGGCGGCCGGACCTCGACGCTGGACGTGCTCTTCACGTCGATGGGCGTCTGTGTGCTGCTCACGCTGGTGCTGACCTGGCTCCAGCAGGGCAACCTGCTGCACGGCCGGCTGATCTCCTCCACGCTGTCCAGCGCCCGCTTCCTGCGTCATCTGCTGCGGCTGCCGGTCACGTTCTTCGCCCAGCGCAGCCCGGCCGACCTGGTGCAGCGGCTGCAGTCCAACGACGCGGTGGCCGAGACGCTGGCCCGCGATCTGTCGGCGGCGGGCGTGGACGCGCTGGTGGTCGCCCTGTACGCGGTGCTGCTGTACACGTACGACCCACAGCTGACCTTCGTGGGCATCGGTGTGGCCCTGCTGAACATCGCGGCGATGCGGGTCGTCATCCGGCTGCGTGCGACCCGTACGGCGAAGCTGCGGGCGGACACCGCGCGGCTCACCAACACGGCGTACACCGGTCTGCAGCTGATCGAGACGCTGAAGGCGACCGGCGGGGAGGACGGCTACTTCCGCAAGTGGGCCGGTCAGCACGCCACGACGCTGGAGGAGCAGCAGCGGCTCGGGGTGCCCACGGCATGGCTCGGCGTCGTCGCGCCGACACTCGCCACGCTCAACAGCGCGCTGATCCTCTGGATCGGCGGTCTGCGGGCGGTCGAGGGCCATATCTCGGTCGGGTTGCTGGTGGCCTTCCAGGCGCTGGTGACGCGGTTCACCGCGCCGCTGACCCGGCTCAACGGCGTGGCGGGACGGATCCAGGACTTCGCGGCGGACGTGGCCCGGCTGAAGGACGTGGAGAACTTCCGGGCGGACCCGCTCTACGGCCGTGCCGGTGCCGGGACGTCGACGCGCCGGCTGCTCGGCCATGTCGAACTGCAGAACCTCACCTTCGGCTACAACCCGCTGGACAAGCCACTGCTCACCGGGTTCGACCTGGCCGTGGGGCCCGGCCGCCAGGTGGCGCTGGTCGGCGGCTCGGGCAGCGGCAAGTCCACGGTGTCGCGGCTGATCTCCGGTCTGTACACACCGTGGGAGGGCGTGATCCGGATCGACGGGCAGCGCATCGAGGACATCCCGCGCGGGGCGCTGGCCGCTTCGGTCTCCTTCGTGGACCAGGACGTGTTCCTGTTCGAGGGCACCGTGCGCGACAACGTGGCGCTGTGGGACCCGTCGATCCCGGACGAGGCGGTGGTGGAGGCGCTCAGGGACGCGGCCCTGTACGACGTGGTCTCGCGTCGGCCGGGCGGCATCCACAGCCCGGTCGAGCAGGACGGCCGGAACTTCTCCGGCGGGCAGCGCCAGCGTCTGGAGATCGCGCGGGCGCTGGTGCGCCGCCCGAGCATCCTGGTGCTCGACGAGGTGACCAGCGCGCTGGACGCGGAGACCGAGCTGGCCGTGATGGACGGTCTGCGCCGGCGCGGCTGCGCCTGTGTGGTGATCGCGCACCGGCTGAGCACCGTGCGCGACAGCGACGAGATCGTCGTCCTGGAGCACGGCACGGTCGTGGAGCGCGGACGGCACGAGGAACTGGTGGCGCGCGGCGGCGCGTACGCGGCGCTGGTCAGGGAGCGTTGAGATGACAGCCGTGCATGATGCGGCGGGCGGCGATCTCGTCCTGGGCGCGCTCGGGTCGCTGGGCGCACCGGTCGACTGCTCCGGTTTCTCCCGCCTGGACCTGGAGGGGCCGCAGGTGCTGTGGCTGATCGCGTCCGGTGCCGTGGACCTGTTCGCGGTGGACGCCGGGCAGCAGGGGCACTGGCACCATCTGGGCCGGCTGGAGGCGGGCTCGCTGGTGCTGGGTCCGGTGGCCGGCCCGGCGCACACCCTGGTGGCGCGTCCGCTGCGGGACTGTGTGGTGCGCCGCGTCGGGCTGCGCGAGCTGTACCAGCCGGCGGGCACCCAGACCTGGTCGTACGACGAGTACGGCCATCCGCAGTACGTTCCGCCGACGACGAGCCCGCTGGAGTACGCCCTCGCGCTCGGCGTGGGACGGAGTCTGTCCGTGCTGTTCCAGGCACCGATGGCGACCGAGCGGGCCGCCGCACCCACCGACGACGACGTGTTCTGGATGCAGGTACCGCCGGGCAGTGTGCAGTACGGCTCGCTGTACGGCGCCGAGGCCGCGGCCGATCTGCTGATGGACCCGGCGCTGTGGCAGAGCCTGGTCGACCAGCAGTTCCGGCTGATGACCACGCTGGACCGGTGGATCGAGCAGCTGGAGGACACGCACGAGACGCGCACCGCCGAGGGCATCAGGGCCGGGGAGGCGGTGCGGGACCGGGCCGACCGGACGCTGCTGGCCGCCATCGGCAGCCGGCCGGGCCGGCGCGCGACGTCGGCCGACGCGGACGCCACGCACGCGGCCTGCGAGCTCGTGGCGCGGGCGGCGGGCATCACGCTTGCCGCGCCCGCGCGGTCCGGCACCGGCGGTGACCGGCTCGATCCGGTCGAGCAGATCGCCCTGGCCTCCCGGCTGCGCACCCGTGTCGTACGGCTGCACGGCCGCTGGTGGCGGAACGACGTCGGGCCGCTGGTGGGTCACCGGGCCCTGTCGGGCGCGCCGGTGGCGTTGCTGTGGCGGCGCGGCGGCTATGTGGCGGTGCACCCGGGGACCGGCCGCGAGACACCGGTCGAGCAGGCGAACGCCGAGGAGTTCGAGCCCCGCGCGGTGATGTTCTACCGTCCGCTGCCCGAGCGCCGGCTGAGTCCGCTGCGGCTGCTGCGCTTCTGCATGTCGGGCACCCGGAGTGATCTGACGGGGCTGCTGCTGAGCGGTCTGGTGACGGTGGCGATCGGTGCCCTGGTGCCGCTCGCGACCGGCAGGGTGCTCGGCGAGTTCGTGCCGAAGGCACAGACCGCGCTGATCGCGCAGGTGTGCCTCGCGGTGATCATCGGCAGTGTGGTGACCGCCGCCTTCCTGCTGCTGCAGAATCTCACCCTGCTCCGGCTGGAGGGCCGGGTGGAGGCCACGCTCCAGCCGGCCGTGTGGGACAGGTTGCTGCGGCTGCCGACCCGGTTCTTCACCGAGCGGTCCACCGGTGAGCTGGCGAGCGCGGCCATGGGCATCAGCGCGATCCGCCGGCTGCTGGCCGGGGTCGGCCCCACGGTGGCCCAGTCGGTCACCGTGGGAGCACTGAACCTCGGTCTGCTGCTGTGGTTCAGCGTGCCGATGGCGCTGGCCGCGCTCGGGATTCTGGGCGTCGTCGCGGGGGTGTTCCTGGGGCTCGGACTGTGGCAGGTGCGCTGGCAGCGCCGCCTGGTGGTCCTCACCAACAAGCTGAACAACCAGGCCTTCCAGACCCTGCGCGGGCTGCCGAAGCTGCGGGTGGCGGCGGCGGAGAACTACGCGTACGCCGCGTGGGCGTCGGAGTTCGCCCGCAGCCGGGAGCTCCAGCGGAGGGCCGGCCGGATCAAGAACCTGACGGCGGTGCTGGGCGCGGTCTGTCTGCCGCTGGTCACCCTGGCGATGTTCATGCTGCTGGCCGGGCCGGCACGCGGCTCGATGACGGCGGCGGAGTTCCTCACCTTCAACACCTCGGTGACCATGGTGCTGACCTCGGTCACCCAGCTGACCGGCGCGTTCGTCTCCGCGGTCGCCGCGCTGCCATTGTTCGAGCAGATCAAGCCGGTGCTGGACGCCGCGCCCGAGGTACGTGCGGCGAGCACCCGACCGGGCCCGCTGTCCGGGGCGATCGAGGCCCGGCGGCTGTCCTTCCGCTACTCGGACGACGGTCCGCTGGTCCTGGACGACGTGTCCTTCGAGGCGCGGCCCGGCGAGTTCGTGGCGGTCGTCGGCCCGAGCGGCTGCGGCAAGTCCACTCTGCTGCGGCTGCTGATCGGCTTCGACCGGCCGGTGTCCGGGAGCGTGCTGTACGACGGGCAGGACCTGGCGGCACTCGACGGGTCGGCGGTCCGCCGGCAGTGCGGGGTGGTGCTCCAGCACGCGCAGCCGTTCACGGGGTCCGTCCTGGACGTCATCTGCGGGAGCGAGCCGTACACGCCGGACGAGGCGATGGCGGCCGCGGAGCTGGCGGGGCTGGCCGAGGACATCCGGCGGATGCCGATGGGGCTGCACACCATCGTGTCCGGCAGCGGTGCGGTCTCCGGCGGTCAGCGGCAACGGCTGATGATCGCCCAGGCGTTGATCCGCCGGCCGCGGATCCTCTTCTTCGACGAGGCGACCAGCGCCCTGGACAACGAGACGCAGCGCACGGTGATCGAGAGCACCAAGGCCCTGGAGGCGACGCGGATCGTGATCGCGCACCGGCTGTCGACGGTCCTCGACGCGGACCGGGTGGTGGTGATGGAGGGCGGCAGGATCGTTCAGCAGGGCACGCCCGCGCGGTTGCTCGCGGACACCGGCGGCCGGCTGCACGAGCTGGTGCGGCGGCAGCTGGCCTGAGGCGCCGGGCCGCCGGTGGCGTGTCTTCGACCCGTGGCGCGGCCGTTTTCGTTGATCCGCACGGTAAGTGGGTACCCACGGGCCATGCGGACCAGCGTGGTGGATGTGGGATCGAAGACCGTCAGACTCGTCGTGTCGGACACGGGGGGCGGCGCGCCGCTTCCGGTGCACACGTCGAAGTGGCGGCTCAGGCTGTCCGAGCAGGTCACGCCGGGCGGGCCGGTGCCGGAGCAGGCCGTGGAGGACCTGGTGGAGGCCGTGGCGGCGGCGGACCGGACCGCCGCGCGGTGGGGTGCGTCGGGCCCGCTGGCGTTCGCGACGGCCGTGGTGCGTGGGGCGCCGAACCGGCTGGAGGTGCTGCGCACGGTCCGGGCACGGACGGGTGTCGAGCTGTGCACCCTGCCGGGCGAGGTCGAGGCGGAACTCACCTTCCTCGCGGCGCGCCGCTGGATGGGCTGGCGCTGCGGACCGCTGGCGATGCTGGACATCGGCGGCGGGTCACTGGAGGTCGCCTTCGGGCGCGGCAGGCTGCCGGACTTCGCGGCCTCGCTGCCGCTGGGCGCGGCCCGGCTGACACACGAGTACTTCGAGGACGAGGACCCTCCCTCACCCGAGCGGCTGCGGGGGCTCCGCCGGCATGTGCGACACCAACTGCGTGACGTGGCGGCCCGGATCCGCTGGGAGGGGCCGCGCACCGCGGTCGCCTCCTCCCGGACGTTCCAGCAGCTGGGGCGGCTGTGCGGGGCCGCGCCCGGACGGCACGGGCCGTTCGTGGAGCGGCGGCTGTCCAGTGCCGATCTGCGGATGGCGATCGACCGGCTGGCCGTCCTGCCCGCTGCGGAACGGGCGCGGCTGCCCGGTATCTCCGCGCCGCGCTCCGGGCAGAGCCTGGCGGGTGCGGTCGTGGCGCACACGGCGATGAAGCTGACTGGGCTGCGGTCGGTGACGATCTGTCCCTGGGCCCTGCGTGAGGGGGTGCTCCTGCGCCATATCGAGGACGGTCCGTCCTGGTGGGCGGAGATCACCCGCCTCAACGAGAAGGAGGCGGCCGGCGCGGAGCCCCTGCCCCTGCGCCTCGCCGCCGCGCACGACTGAGGGGCACCCGTCGGCCGCCGCCTGCCACGCGGGCAGGGGTGTGCGTGCGCCGTCCGGGTACTCGCGGCACATGGAACACCCCCATGACGAACCCCGGCTGCCCACGCCGCGCGGTCCTGTGAGCGGCGCCGTACTGGATGGTCTGCGCGGCACCGGCCCGCTGCCCCCGGAGGGGGACATCGCGGCGGCCCCCGTGTACGGAGACGACCTCCAGCTCGCCCTGTACCTCTGCTACGAGCTGCACTACCGCGGGTTCGCGGGCGTGGACCCGGACCTCGAATGGGACCCCGGTCTGCTGCGCACCCGTGCCGCTCTGGAGCAGAGCTTCCTCACCGCGCTGCGCGCGGACGCCCGGCGGCACGACACCGTCGACGACGCGCTCGCCGGGATCCTGGTGGAGCCGGTGGACGGTACGGGCGTCAGTCACTTCCTGCGCGACAAGGGCGAGCTGTGGCACGTGCGCGAGTACGCCGCCCTGCGGTCCCTGTACCACCTCAAGGAGGCCGACCCGCACGCCTGGGTGCTGCCCCGGCTGCGGGGCCGGGCCAAGGCGGCGATGGCGGCGGTGGAGTTCGACGAGTACGGCGGCGGCCGGGCCGACCGTGTGCATGCCCGGCTGTTCGCCGACCTGATGGACGACCTGGGCCTGGACACGACGTACGGCCGCTATCTGGACGCCGCCCCCGCCGAACTCCTGGTGACGGTGAACCTCATGTCGCTCTTCGGCCTGCACCGCTCCCTCAGGGGCGCCCTGGTCGGCCACTTCGCCACGGTCGAGATCACCTCCTCACCGGGTTCCCGGCGGCTCGCGGAGGCGATGCGCCGGACCGGCGCGGGGCCCGCCGCCGAGCACTTCTACGACGAGCACGTGGAGGCGGACGCGGTGCACGAGCAGGTGGTGCGCCACGAGGTCATCGGGGGGCTGCTGGAGGACGAACCGCACCTCGCGCGGGACATCGCCTTCGGGGTGGACGCGACGGTGTTCACCGAGGACCTGCTCGGCGACCGGCTGCTCACCGACTGGGGGGCGGGCCGCTCGTCCCTGCGCGCTCCCCTGTCACAGGAGTCCACCCATATCTCCTGAGCACGGGGGTACTCGGCGGTCTGTGAAATCACTCGTACCCCCGGGCGTGTACGCCCCTCAAGAGGACACAGAACTGCTGGCCGGCGCCCTGTTCGAGGAGCCCGTCCAGCCGGGGGCCGACGTTCTCGACGTGGGAACGGGATCCGGCGCGCTGGCGGTGGCCGCCGCGCGGCGCGGCACCCGGGTGACCGCGGTCGACGTGTCGTGGCGGGCGGTGTGCGCAACACGGGTGAACGCGTTGCGGGCCGGTGTGCCCGTGCGGATCAGGCGCGGGAACCTGTTCGCTCCGGTGCGGGGCCGGTCGTTCGACCTGATCCTCGCCAATCCCCCGTATGTCCCGGCACCCGGCGGCGGGAGGCTGCCGCGTGGTGCGGCCCGGGCCTGGGACGCGGGGGGTGACGGGCGGCTCGTCCTGGACCGGATCTGCCACGAGGTTCCGGAGCTGCTGCGGCCCGGCGGTGTGCTGCTGCTGGTGCAGTCGGGGCTCAGCGGCCCCGAGCTGACGCTCGGCCGGCTGCGGACGGCCGGGTTGAAGGCCGCGGTGACGCGGCGCCGGCGCATCGCCTTCGGTCCGGTGCTGCGGGACCGGGAGCACTGGCTGCGCGAGCGGGGGCTGCTGCCCCCGGCGGAGAACGAGGAAGAGCTGGTGGTGGTCCGTGCCGAACTCCCCGTCTGACACCCCCCGACGCGTCACCGTGCGGCGCAAGGGGCCGCTGCTGCTGGAGGGTCCGGTGGAGGTGGAACTGGAGGACGGGACGGTGGTGTCCTCCGACCGCTTCCGGGTGGCCCTGTGCACCTGCCGCCGCAGCCGCCGCTACCCGTGGTGCGACACCAGCCACCGCGACCGGGCGTAGGGCCTGTTGCGAAGGTGGCACCTGCCGCGCGACGCCCGGCACGCACTCTCGCCGCACCGGACGAAACCCGGAGGCCGGCGGGCGGCCCCACTCCGCCCGCCGGCCTCCTTGCGCGAGATCGCACGTTCCGCGTGGGGGCTCGCACTCCCCAGATCTGCGGGCCGCCGCGCAGTCACGGGAACCGTGCGATCCCGGTCTCAGAACGCGAAGACGCTCGAACCGTGAGCGCTCATCACGCACGCGTTGGGAAAGATCCGCTCGTGGGAGACGCGCTGCCCCTGCCACACCCCGTCGACGGTGACGAGCACCGGGTCGTACTGCTGGGTGCAGAAGACGCCGTCCCTCATCGTCAGCGCGTCGAAGTCGCCGCTGACGCCGTTCAGGTCCGCGCAGGCGGAGGCCGCGGCCGGGTGGGTGCCCGAGGGACCGGGGGCGCAGGTCAGGGTGACCGCGCGTTCCGGCGTGACGGTGGCCGCGCTGTCGCCGTGACCCACGGTGAGAACCAGGGCCGAGGGGGCGTAGAGCGCGGACGGGGCATCTCCCGGAGCGGCGAGCGCGGCCCCGGCCAGGGGTGCGCAGACGGCTGCGGCCGTGAGGCCGAGGAGGGTGGCCCAGCGCGCGGTGTTCCGCATTGTGTGCATCCTTCCGCTTCTTTTCGTCGGGTCGCCGGCCCGTGCTCGGTGGTGCCGGACCGGCGTGCCGGAGTCTGCCGAGTCCGCGCCGGAAACTCACATCGGATGTGCAGATTCAGGTAACATTGCGTGTTGAATCAGTGGCGTGAAGTGACGTCATGCGAGCGGCTCGCCCCGGCAACCGGGGGGCCGCCGCAGAGGCGAAGTGGCCAGATGGCCGAATACCCGTCGCTCATTAATCGGCCTGAAACATTCCGATTCCGCTGCCGGCAGACCGCTCCTCGACCTCTTGCGTTCATGAAGGGTGCGCGTAATGGTCATTACATGATTACGAGCGAGCAGCGAGAGCAACTGCGGGGCTGGTTCGCGGGCCGGCTCCCCGACGATCTCTTCGAGGAACTGGCCGAACTCACGGTCGACCGCGAGGAGATCACGGTGATCGGCCGTATCCCCGGCCCCGGGCCGGACGCGGACGCCTCGCCGGCCGCACGGGAGGCGGCGGTCGAGGGCCGGATCCAGGAGTTCCGGGAGCGCACCCGCGAGGACCGGATGGCGGTGGCCCGGGACGCCGAGCGCCGCTTCGGCCGGAAGGTCTCCTGGGGCGTGGAGTGCGGCACCCACCGCGCCCTGTTCACCCATGTCGCCGCCCCCGTCATGACCCGGCTGCGCCAGCCGGAGCGCCAGGTCCTCGACACCCTCATCGCGGGCGGGGTGGCCCGCAGCCGCAGTGAGGCGCTGGCCTGGTGCGTGCGCCTGGTCCAGCGGCACACCGACGACTGGCTGACCGAGCTGCGCGAGTCGCTGGAACACGTCCGGCGGGTGCGGGACCGGGGGCCGGACGGCGAACCGCGGGAGGAGGAGCCCGCGGCCGACGGCGACTGAACGGCATTGTCAGTGGCCTCCGTTACGGTGCGGGCATGACTCGATTCGTGTTGGTGGCCGGTGCGTGGCTCGGAGCGTGGGCGTGGGACGAGGTGGCCGCCGAACTGCGCGCGGCGGGCGCCGAGGTCCACCCCCTGACACTGTCCGGCCTCGCCGAGAAGCAGGGCGCGCCCGCCGGGCCGCAGACGCATGTCCAGGACATCGTGGGCGAGGTGGAGCGCCTCGGCCTGCGCGACGTCGTCCTCGTGGGGCACAGCTACGCCGGCCTTCCCGTCGGCCAGGCCGCCGAGCGGATCGGGGACCGGCTGCGGCGGGTGGTGTTCGTCGACGCCGGCGTGCCGGTCGACGGGGAATCGTTCCTCGCGGGCTGGCCCAGCGACCACGTCCGGCGGGCGATCGAGCACCACGACGGCTTCTGGCCCCCGGCAGGCCCGGACGACTACGCGGGCCAGGGGCTGACGGACGACCAGATAGCGCGCATCGTCGGCGGATCGACCCCGCATCCCGGTGCCACGCTCACGGAACCCGCCGTCCTCGACCGGCCGGTCGCCGAACTGCCGGCGACGTACGTCAAGTGTCTGCTGGACGGTGACGAGCCCCCGTCCGCCGCGGCGGAGCCGCTGAAGAGCGGCCGCTGGGAGCTGGTCACCCTGGACACCGGGCACTGGCCGATGTTCTCCCGGCCGCGGGAGCTGGCCCGGGTCCTGTACGAGGCGGCCGCCGGTCGCTGAACTCCCGGCCGTCCGCGCTGGACGCGCCCCGCGCATACCGGCCAGTATGCGTCGGGACGGCACGGCTCGAGAGACCGACGAACCGCGGGCCCGGCACCCGTCGCACGCGGCCGGCCGGAGCGGAGCCCCCTCAGTGGGCACCGTCCCGGCCGTGTGCGGTCACGCCAGGGATTCGGGGAGCTTGGCGTGGCGGGCCGACGGGGTGTCCGTTCCCGTGATGGAGAAGGAGTCCGCGGCGCGTACGGGTTCGGCCGCCCAGCGCTGGTTCACCGTCCGGTCTCGCACCTTGACGACGATGTCGGCGTTCGCGTCGGAGGTGGCGGGGGTGAGGGTCAGCTGCTCGTCCCAGCGGGGCAGCAGCTCGCCCTGGAAGGTGAGGTCGTAGCGCACGTCGTCACGGCGGGCGTCGTCGGCGTCGGCACAGGTGCCCAGGACGACGACACCGGCGTCCTTGTGGGAGTCCAGGCACAGACCGGGGTCCGCCACGCTGCGCAGCAGCCCGTCGTCCTCGTACGTCCACTGCTGGGTCCATCCCGAGGTGCACTCCGCCAGCCGCGTGCCCGAACCGTCCTGCGGCACGCCCCGGGTGTCGAGGCAGAGACCGGAGGCGACGTTGCGCAGCCGTGTGCGCCCCGGCGCACTGGGGAGTCCTGCGGCGCCGGGCGGTGACGCGGACGGCACGGCGGCGCGACCGCCCACCGCGCCGGTGGCGCCCGTCGGGTCGGCCCCGCCTCCGTCCGGTGAGGAGGACCCGGCGATGAGCACACTCACCAGCACTCCGGCGGACACCGCGCCGATACCGGTGAGCAGGGTCCTGGTGGAGCGCACCGGGTCCGGGAGCACGATGCCGGTGAGGCGGTCGGGAACGGGGATCCGGGACAGCAGACGGTGCCGGCCACCGCCGGACTGCCCGTCTCCGCCACGGTGCCGGCGGCGGGCGGTCCGGCCGCCGCCGACACCTCCCGACGCGCGCCCGGGGCGTGAGTCGAGATAGCGCCGGGCGCCCCACCCCAGCACAGCCTCGGCGATCAGCGTCCCCAGCCCGCCCTCGAAGTGGCCCAGTTGTTCGGCGGCGTGCCGGCAGTAGCGGCACTCCGCCAGATGCTGTCGGACGTCCGGCAGCAGCGCGCCGCCCCGGCGGATGGGGACGTCGAGGAGCCGGTTGTAGAAGCCGCAGTCCTTCGACGGCGCGAGTTCCAGATGGGCCTGGACAAGACCCTGACGGAATTTGTCCCGTGCCTGTTCAAGTGCGCCGGACGCGACGTCGGGATCCATGCCCAGCAGACCGGCGGGTACGGAAATCGGTTCGGCCTCGACCTCGACATGCCAGAGCAAACAGCGCGCGAGTGCGGGTAGGGACCGGAATGCCCGTTGAGCCAGTGTGCGGTTTTCCGGAGTCATGGTCGTCGCCGCGCGCATGCCGCGGCCGCCGGCCGGTTTCTGCAGCCCCGGCAGAACTCCGGCTATTCGGTCGTCGGCGGCCCACTCCCGGACGGTGTCCCGCACCGCGACCAGCAGGACCGGCCGGAGCGCGACGGCCGATTCGCCGACGGCGACCCGGTCCAGGACACGGTGCAGGGCGGCCGCGGTGACCATGGCGGCCGTCTGTCCCGACGAGGCGAGGCAGACGGCCGCGTACTCCTGCATCGGCCCCCAGTGCCGAGCCGTCAGCAGTGCGACGGAATGGGCTGCCTCGCCTTCCGGGCGGCCCCGCAACCGCGCGGCGAGGGCCTCGTCGGATTCCCCGGGGTCCCCGCCCGGTGGCGGACAGGGAGGTCGAGAGGGGTGGGGGGTGTGCACTGAGATGATTCCTTCCCACAGCGCATGTGACATTCGAGCGTTCCCGACGCCGAAAAAGGAAACCCGATTGGTATATACCTCTTTGGCGTGGCGCGGGGGGCGTGAATTCACCGGCGGCGAATCCGATCCGGTTCACCAACTCGCGTGCGTCCCCGGCCTATACCCCCTCACAGGTGGCTCACTCTCGCACAACCGGCACGCGGCCAACAAGGCGGTCGGGCAACATCCGCACGTTGACAGAAAGTCAAAAGTCACGGTGGCTCCCGGCCCTCACCCCGGCTTTCGATCCGGGTTTTCCCGCGGTTCACATCCGGGGTGCCATACGTGAAGGCGGCCGCTCATGCGCGCGCTCGCCGGACGCGTTCCGCGCCCGCGCGAAGTCCGGGCTCCCGTCGGCTTCCCGCGCACGCTCCCCGCGCACGCCGGGGCGCGGCCCACTGGTCAGACGAGGGCGCCCGCCACCCCGCCGCGCGGTCTCAGATCTGCCAGGAGCGCAGCCGGTCGGCCGCGGCGTAGACATCGGCGTCGCCGGAGATCAGGTCCCGCGCGAGATCGACCAGGGCGCCGTAGGGCGGGTCGATGCCGACCCCGCTGACGAACATGTAGGCCACGGCCGTGGAACAGGCGAAGCGGGCGTTGGCCGAGGGCAGTGGCCGGAGCACGGCCAGGGTGTGCAGCAGGGCGGCCGCCCGCCAGGCCGCGTCGGAGTTCACACCCAGCCGGGGCGGGTCCACGCGATGCCGGGCGACGGCAGCGACCAGGGCGGAGAAGTCGCTGACGGTGGGCTGGTCCGGAAGGACCTCCTCGTGCCGCTGGAGCAGCCAGGGCACGTCGATGTGGAGCACGGGTGCCATCGCTCAGGCGGCCCGTCCCTCACCCTTGACGGGAGGTTCGTCGTCGGGGAAGGCGGCGGCGAACTCGTCCTTGTGGGAGGCGAAGAACCGGCGGAAGGCTTCCGCGCCCTCCTGCAGGGCGCGATGACGGGCTATGTCCGCCGCGGCCGCCTCCCGCACGAGCGCCTTCATGGACGTACCGCGTTCCTTGGCGATCTGCCGCAGGTCCTCGAGCTCGCGGTCGCTGAACTCCACGTTGAGAGCTGGCATGCCTTCACGGTACCGCTCGGGTACTTACGCGTAAATACCCACAGGTCAAGGCGTACACGCAGGGGTACCGCAGCACGGAAGCCCGCTGTGAGGCGGGTCACATCGGCCGGTCCTCGGGCCGGCGGCCGTGCGGTCGCCGGCCCGAGGAACCGCTCTCAGCCCTGATCGGCCACGAAGGAGGCCATCCGGGTCAGTGCGGCGTTCCAGTTGATCGTGTGCTCGTTGGTCGACCACGACTGGATGTCGTCGATGAAGCAGAACTGACCGACGCAGCCCTGGAGCTTCGACTGGGCGAAGGGATCCTGGATGCTGGAGTTCGGTCCGCCGGAGAGCGTGCCGGCGGGCGGGTTCGGCAGGTCGGCGTCGAGCTGACGGGCGTACCAGCGGCTGTGCTGGTTCTGCGCGTGGACCTCTCCGTAGCCGGTGACGTACGAGATGTTCAGGGCGTTGCGGCCCAGGATGTAGTCCATGCTCTGCAGCGCGCCGTCCCGGTACTTCGCGGCGCCGGTGAGGTCGTAGGCGGTGGCCAGGACGACCGCGTTGTTGAGCACCTGGTGGCTGGAGCCCCAGTCGTAGACGTGGTCGGCCGGTGCGTACGGCATGCCGTACGGGTGGGCCTTCAGCGTCGCCAGGTAGCGGTCGGCGCCCTGGATCACGGAACGGCGGACCTTGTCCCTGCCGGGCAGCCCGTTCGGCACGGTCGCGAGGTCGAGTCGGCCGGCCGCCGCGGTACGCGACCAGTCGAAGCCGAGCGGACCGAAGATGTCGGCGGTGTGCACCGGGGAGTTCAGCACGTACTCCCTGAACTGCCGCTCCCTCGTGGTGAGGTACAGCTCCGCGGCCGCCCAGTAGAACTCGTCGGACACCGTGTCGTCGGGGTAGGCGCCGCCGCCGATGCCGTCGTCCGGGTCGGCCAGCAGGTCCGGGTGGGCGAGGGCGGCCGTCCACGCCTTGCGCGCGGCCGCCAGCGCCGTGGCCGCGAACTCCTTGTCGTAGGAGCGGTACAGGCGTGCCGCCTGGGCCGCCGTGGCCGCGAGGTTCAGGGTGGCCGCGGTGGTCGGCGGGTGCAGTTCCCGTTTCTGCGGGTCGTCGCTGGGCAGCAGCGGCAGCCCGGTCCACTGTTCGTCGTGGATCTTGTGGTGGGCCATGCCCGCCAGCGGCTCACCCTCGGGGACCTGCATCTTCAGCAGGAACTCCAGTTCCCAGCGGGCCTCGTCGAGGATGTCCGGGACCTTGTTGCCGCTCTCCGGGATGTTCAGCGTGCCGTCCCCGAGCCGGTCCGCGTCGCCGGTGCGTGCGTGCCGGGCGCGTTCGTAGGTGCTGAGCACCTCCCAGGTGCTGATGCCGCCGTTCACGACGTACTTGCCGTGGTCCCCGGCGTCGTACCAGCCGCCGGTGACATCGAGGGTGTAGTCGCACTCGCCCGGCCGGCAGGGCACCGCGCCGTCGCCCTGGTTCGGGGCCACGTCCACGTGTCCGGCCGGGCGGCCGTAACCGGGACGCAGGTCGTCGCGGATCTCCGTGCCGCTGCGCTGGGTGTAGTAGTACTTCGCCGAATCCAGCCGCAGCCGCTCGTAGGCGTCCGCGCCGATGTCGAAGGGCCGGCTGGTCTCGCCGTCCACGGCCAGGGTGTAGCCGGCCCCGCGGCCCCGGTAGGAGCCGAAGTCGAGGGAGTGGACGTTCTGCCCGGAGGAGCCGTCCACGCCACGCGGGACGGTCCAGCCCTTGCGGACCACCCGGCCGTCGTCGTCCTTCAGCTTCCAGGGCAGCCGCGCGTCCGCCTCCGTGACCAGGGTGGCGTTCTTCGGTCCTGAGGGCAGGTAGCCGACCTGGTTCACCCGGACGCGTGGGCCGGTGTCGGGCTCGTACGGTTCGGGGGCGACCCCGCCGAGCAGGGACACGTCGTCCACGCAGAACCGCCAGGGGTCCGCGCTGCCGCCGAGCTGGAAGCCGACCTGCCCCGTACTGGTGTCGACCGGTGAAGTGAAGGTGTACGAGTAGGTGTCTCCGGAGACGCTGAGCTGCGGGGAGACCTCGTAGTAGGTGTCGTACGGCTCCACCTGCAGGCCGACGATCGCGCGCACGGCGTGCCCGGCGGGCGACCCGTCCGCGCTGAAGGAGAAGCGGTACGACTCCCCCTGCACCAGGGTGATGTCGTTCTGGCCGACGGCCGCGTCCCAGCGGTTGGTGGTGCCGCCGGGGACGTCGGCGCACAGCCGCCCCTCCGACGCGCCCGCCGTGACGTTGGCGGAGGCCCACCAGGAGGCGGTGCCGTCGTCGAAGGTTCCGTTGCGCACCTGCTCGACCTCGTCGGCCCCGGCCGGGGCGGCGGGCAGCGTGGTGAGGGCGGTCGCCAGCAGGCCGGTCAGGGACAGCAGAGCGGTTCTGCGTCTGTTCACGTCTGGGCTCCTCTGGGGAGGTTTATGGGAGCGCTCCCATCTCCGTACCCGGACCATGGTTGTGGCAGGTGTGACGGTCCGTCAACGGTTGGGACAGGACTGGTGAAGGTCGGCCCCGGGGACAGGTTCGCGTTCACGTGGCGCCCGGACGCACTAGGCTGGAACTCTGGCGATACACCGGTTCACGGTGAGTGTGCGCGATGGAGTGGCGACGATGAGGCCGGACGACCCGTTCGACGATGCCGTGACGGCCCGGGCCGTCATCGCCCCCGACGGCACGCTCGCGCGGTGGAGCGAGGGTGCGCGGCGGCTACTGGGGCACACGGCCGAGGAGGTCGTCGGGCGCCCGGCCGCCGAGCTGCTGGCCCGCGGGGGCCCGCCGCGGCTCCCGGCCGACCGCTGGAGCGGCACCCTCGCGCTGCGCCGCCGCGACGGTGGCACCGTCACCGTGTGGGTGCTCGCCCATCACCGGCAGCCGGACCAAGGCCCCGGGGAATGGCTCGCGGTCACCCCGCTGGCGGCCGCGGAGCACGATCTGCCCGACGATCCCCTGGTCAGGGCGGCCGTGTTCCAGTCACCCTGCGCCACGATGGTCTTCGACGACGCGCTGCGGCTGCGCGGGGTCAACGACGCCATGGCACGGCTCCTCGAACTGCCGGCCGACCAACTGCGCGGGCTGCGGCCCACCGACGTCGGCGGCCGGCCGCAGCACGTCGAGTTCGAGCGGCATCTGGACCAGGTGCTGCGCACCGGCCGGCCGTACGAGATGCAGACGTACATGAAGGCCACCGGCGAGAGCCGCGCGCACGCGTGGATGGCCCGGCTCGCGCCGCTCACCGACCGGGCCCGCCGGGTGCGGGGCGTGTGCGTGACGGCCCACGACTTCACCGAGCAGTACCAGGCACGGGAACGGCTGCAACTGGTCAACGAGGCCAGCATGCGCATCGGCACCACCCTGGACGTCACCCGTACGGCGCAGGAACTGACCGAGGTCTGCGTACCCTCGCTCGCCGACCTCGTCAGCGTCGACCTGCTGGAGCCCGACGAGCCCGGCGGCGAGCCCACCAGCCCGCTGAGCACGCCGGTCTCGCTGCGCCGGGTCGCCCATCACTCCCGCACACCGGGCAGCCCGGAGTCCATCGCCGACGTGGGAGAGGTGGTCGTCTACCCGGCCACCGCGCCCCAGGCCGACTCGCTGATCGCGGGCCACAGCATCATGGCCTCCGTCGCCTCCGGCGACCTCGACCCCTGGCTCGCCCTGGACGAGGCACGGGCCCGGCAGATCCGGGAGCACGGCGTGCACTCCATCCTGTCCGTCCCGCTCCAGGCACGCGGCACCACGCTCGGCATCGCCGCATTCATCCGCTTCAGCCGGCCCGAGGCGTTCACCTACGACGACGTCCTGCTCGCTGAGGAGGTCACGGCGCGCGCCGCCGTCTGCATCGACAACGCCCGCCGCTACTCACGCGAGCGCGAGACCACCCTCGCGCTCCAGCGCAGCCTGCTTCCCCGTACCCTGCCGCGCACGGCCGCCGTGGAGGCGGCCACCCGCTATCTGCCGGCGGCCCGCACCGGGGTGGGCGGAGACTGGTTCGACGTGATCCCGCTGTCCGGGATGCGGGTGGCCATGGTGATCGGGGACGTGGTGGGCCACGGCATCCAGGCGTCCGCGACCATGGGCCGGCTGCGCACCGCGGTACGCACCCTGGCCGACATCGACCTGGCTCCCGACGAACTGCTCACCCACCTCGACGACCTGGTCCACCACCTCTCCCAGGAGTCGGGCGGCGACCCCGGTCACAGCGAGGTCGGCGCGACGTGCCTGTACGCGGTGTACGACCCGGTGTCGCGCCGCTGCACCCTGGCCCGGGCGGGACACCCCGCACCGGTGCTGATCCCGCCGGGCGGCGCGGCCCAGCATCTCGACCTGCCCTCCGGCCCACCGCTGGGCGTGGGCGGACTGCCGTTCGAGTCGGCGGAGCTGGAGCTGCCGGACGAGGCGGTGCTGGCGTTCTACACCGACGGGCTGGTCGAGTCCCCCGGGCGGGACGCCGAGGCCGGGGACGTGCTGTTGCGCGAGGCGCTGTCCGACGCCTCCGGTCCGCTCGACGAGACCTGCGACCGGGTGCTGCAGGCCGTGCTCTCACCGGGTGGCGCGAGTGACGACGTGGCCCTGCTGCTGACCCGTACCCGCGGCCTGCCGTCCGCGCAGGTGGCCACCTGGGACATCCCCGCCGATCCGGCGCTCGTCGCCCCCATCCGCAAGCAGGCCGTCGACCAGCTGGCCGCCTGGGCGCTGACCGAGGCCTCGTTCACCGCGGAGCTGGTGGTGAGCGAGCTGGTGACCAACGCCATCCGGTACGGCGCCCCGCCCATCCGGCTCCGGCTGATCCACGACGCCTCGACGCTGATCTGCGAGGTGTCCGACACCAGCCACACGGCTCCGCATCTGCGCCGGGCCAAGACCTGGGACGAGGGCGGCCGGGGTCTGCTGCTGGTCGCCCAGCTCACCCAGCGCTGGGGCAGCAGACACACGGCCGAGGGCAAGACCATCTGGTCGGAACTGTCCCTGGTGGACGAGATGTGACGTCCGGACGGGCGAAGGCTGCTCTGCTCACGGGCTGAGGCCTCTCTTCTCGTGGCTCCCCCGGACGAACCGCACCCGCCGCACACCCGGCAGCGGGCCGCGGGGCCGGTGGTGGCCGCCGTCCGCGCGGGCGGGTGCGCCGGTGGACGGCGCCGCCGGTGGACGGCGCCACCCACCCGGAGCCCTGCCGGCGGGAGGAGCGTACGTGTACGCGGGTGCGCGTCAGTCCCGTCGGAGCAGGTCCAGTGCCTTCTCCCAGCCGAACTCCGGCCGCCCACCGTCCTGTTCCGCCTCGCCCGCGTACGGATCACCGAAGCGCACGCCCATGCCGCGCAGCCGGGTGAGGCTGTCCCGGTAGGCGGGATGGGCGGTCAGCGCGTCGGCGACGCACGGCAGGACGGCGATCGGCACCCCGAGGCCGGCGGCCTCGCACAGGGTGCCGAGGGCGAGGGTGTCCGCGATACCGGCCGCCCACTTGTTGACGGTGTTGAAGGTGGCCGGCGCAACCACCACGGCGTCGGGGGCGGGGAAGGGGCGCGGCTCCGCCGGGGAGCGCCAGGCCGACCTGATCGGGCGGCCGGTCCGGGTCTCGACTGCGGCGGTGTCGAAGAAGCCGTTCATGGCGGCCGGTGTCGCGATGACACCGACCTCCCAGTTCCGTTCCTGCGCGCGGGTGATCAGCCTGCTGACGTCCGCGGCGACACCGGCGGCGCAGACCACGACGTAGAGGAAGGGCTTGTCGGTCACGCGCGAACCCTACTCGCCGGCGGAAATCGATTGACCTTCCCGGAGAGCGGGCGTCAGGATCCCGCCATGAGCACCCGTTCCTTCCCGATGCCGCTGTCCGTCACCGCGCCCGCCGCGGGCCGACAGCAGCGGTCCGGCCCCCGGGAAGGACCGACACCGCCGCGCTCATGACGACGGCCCTGCTCGCGGGACTGCTCGCCGGCTACGGCATCGCGATCCCGGTGGGTGCCGTCGGTACGTACCTCGTCTCGCTGACCGCCCGCACCTCCGCGCGCACCGGGGTCTGCGCGGCACTCGGCGTCGCCACGGCCGACGGACTGTACGCCCTCGCCGCCACGCTGGGCGGATCCGCGCTCGCGGCGGCACTGCGGCCGGTCCTCGACCCGCTGCGGTGGGTGTGCGTGCTGGTGCTGCTGGCGCTGGCCGCGTGGGGCACGGTCACCGCCGTACGGCGGTACCGGGGGCACCGGCTCGCCACCCGCGCCGAGGACGCGCCGCCGAGTCCCGCACGGGCCTACGCGGCGCTGCTCGGTATCACCCTGCTCAACCCCACCACCGTGATCTACTTCACGGCGCTGGTGCTCGGTTCGCGGAGCGGGGAGACGGCCGGAGTGCCGGAGCGGACCGTGTTCGTGGTGGCGGCCTTCGCCGCCTCCGCGAGCTGGCAGCTGCTGCTCGCCGGGGGCGGCGCACTGCTGGGCCGGGCGCTGACCGGCCGCCGGGGACGGCTGCTGACCGCGCTGGCGGCCGGCGGCGTGATGACGGCGCTCGCGCTGCGGATGGCGGGGGCGCCCGGCTAGGACGGATTTCCGGTTCGGACGGACTTCGTGTGCGAGGGTGTTACGGGAGTGATCGACTCGGCCTCAGTACGCGAGAACGACGGGACGGATGCCATGCCTCTGCAAGGCGAGTACGAACCCAGCCCCACGCAATGGGTGCGCGAACAGGTGGAGCTGTACGAGAGTTCCGGTGGCACGGAGGGGACGACCCTGCGGCAGACGGGGCAGCCCGTCGTCGTGCTGACCAGCCGGGGCTCCAAGAGCGGCAAACTGCGCAAGACCCCCGTGATGCGGGTCGAACACGAGGGTCGCTACGCGGCGGTGGCCTCGCTGGGCGGAGCCCCCCAGCACCCGGTCTGGTACCACAATCTCAAGGCCGACCCGCGGGTCGAGCTCCAGGACGGGCCGTCCAAGTGGGACATGACGGCCCGTGAGGTCACCGGCGAGGAGAAGGCGGAGTGGTGGAAACGCGCCGTCGCGGCCTTCCCCATGTACGCCGAGTACCAGGAGAAGACGGACCGTGAGATCCCCGTCTTCGTGCTGGAACGGAACGATCGGGACTGAGAGACGCAAATCCGGCGGCCCGGCGGCGGCGAGAATTTCTCGCCGCGGGCGCATGAAGCCCGGCCCGCCGGGCATCCGTGGTTCAGGCCCCGCCGCGTTCCCCCGTCGCGGCGGGGCTTTCCCATGCCTCCCGCGCCTCCGGGGAGCCCCGCTCGGTGACGTCGAGGAAGATCTGCTCCGCCTCGGGGAAGGTGCGGGCGATGGACCGTTTGATGCGTACCGCGACCTCCTCCACCCGCTCGCTGTCCAGTCCGGGCATCAGATCGACGCGGGCGGCCACCAGCACGCTGTCCAGTCCGGTCTTCATGGTGAAGAGTGCCTCCACGCTGTCGATCTCGGGCTGCGCCCGCAACAGCTCCCGGATGCGCCCGCTCGCCTCCGGGTCGGCGGCCTCGCCGATCAGCTGGTCACGGGCCTCGCTCCCGAGCCGGTAGGCGACGTAGACCAGCAGTGCGCCGATGGCGAGGGAGGCTGACGCCTCCCACACCACCCGCCCGGTGATCATGTGCAGCGCCATGCCCCCGATGGCCAGGGTGACGCCGACCACCGCGGTGCCGTCCTCGGCGACCACCGTGCGCAGCGCCGGATCGCGCAGTCCGCTGCCCGGACCGCCCTGCCGGCGCACCTGGTACAGGGCGCGCAGCAGGGAGCCGCCCTCGGCGAGCAGGGCGACGCCGAGCACGACCAGTCCGGCGACATAGCCGTTCAGGTCCCGCTCGCTCCCGTTCCTGAGCGCCTCGACGCCCTGGTAGAAGGAGAAGCAGCCACCCATCACGAAGATCCCGACGGCCGCGAGCAGCGACCAGAAGAACCTCTCCTTGCCGTAGCCGAAGGGGTGACGGCGGTCGGCGGGGCGCCGGCTGCGCCGCAGCGCGGCCAGCAGGAACACTTCGTTCAGACTGTCGGCGACGGAGTGCGCCGCTTCCGACAGCAGTGCGGGGGAGGCCGCGGCCAGTCCGCCGATGGCCTTGGCGACGGCGATCACCAGATTGGCGGCGAGTGCCACCAGCACGGTGATCCGGGTTCTGCGATCCGATCGAGTACTCACCCTCGGCCGATTGCCCCGGTCGGCCCAGGCCATACCGTGCCGTCGGCGGAAAACGGGGAACGCGGTCACAGGGACATCCGGACGGCGATGGACCTCCCTACGGCGACAAGGAGAGCATCATGGGCCCCGACGACGGGGGCGGCGGCAACAGTTCGTACGGCAGGGTGAAGTTCACGAGGTCGAAGGCCCACTTCGCGGACCGGATCACCGCGGACGGCCGGGACGGCCGTCCGGTGGAGGCGGGACGCTACCGGCTCGTCGTGAGCCGGGCCTGTCCGTGGGCGAGCAGGGCCCTGGTGTCCCGGCGGCTGCTCGGTCTCGAGGAAGGCATCCGGTATCCGAGCGAGGCGTACGACCGGCGCGAGACGGACTACCCGCGCGGGGTGAGTGTGCCGGCGATCGTGGACGTGCCCAGCGGGAAACTGGTCACCAACGACTACCAGCAGATCGCCCTGGACCTCGCCACGGAGTGGACGGCCCTGCACCGCGAGGGGGCGCCCTACCTGTATCCACGGGCGCGCCGCGAGGAGATCGACGCGACCCGACCCGTCCGGCTGGACCGCGCCCATCACCGTGAGGAACTGGGCGGGCGGCCGTTCGGGGACGGCTCACCGCCGGCGCCGGTGCGGGCCGGCGAGGAGGTCCCCGCGCGCGGCCGCCCGTGACCGGCCCGGCCCCGCCCCCCCCCAGAGACCCACCACCTCACGACCCATCCACCGACAAGAACCGAAACCGACCTGGGAGATCCACGTGGCGAAGAAGAACAAGAAGGCGAAGATGCCCCTCGCGTACAAGCCCATCGGGTTCGCGCTGGGCTGGACGAGCGGCACCGTGGCGGGGATGGCCTTCCAGAAGACCTGGAAGGTGATCCGGCAGGAGGACAACGCGCCGGACGCGCTGGACCGGGACCGCCGCTGGGGCGAGATCCTGCTGGCCGCGGCCATCCAGGGCGCCATCTTCGCGGTGGTGCGCAGTGCCGTGGACCGTGCGGGCGCCAAGGCGATCGAACGCTCCACGGGCACCTGGCCGGTCCCGGACAAGGGCGGCCGCGACTGACCGGGCCGGTCAGCCCTGCTTCGGTGCCGTCGGAATGCCCCGGCGGACGGTGAAGGAGTGGCCCGCCGGGTCGGCGTAACCGCGCACATCCGTGGGCCTCGCGGGGTCGCCCGTCTCCGTCGGGCGGCCCCCGAGGCCCACGATCAGGCGCTCCGCCGCGTCCAGGTCCTCCACCACGAACTCCAGGTGGGCCTGGAGGGAGTTCTCCGGGCGGGGCCAGCTGGGCGCGGTGACGTTGGCATCGCGTCGCAGCGCCAGACGGAAGCCGTCGGCGGCCCGGATCTCCACCCGGTTGGCGTTGGACCCGACCTCGTCGGCCTCCAGCAACTCCTTGTAGAACGCGGCGAGTTTCTCGGGCTCTGCGCAGTCGAGCACGACCACACCCGTCGTCACCAGTGCCATGTCTCCTCCGGGGTCCCGGCGCGGGGCGCTCCTGCCCCGCCCTGTACGTGACACCTGTCCCGCCTCGCCGGTTTCAGTCGGCCCGCCGGCACGGAAGAGACTTGAAAGAACTCGGTCGCAATTCGAAGACATATGTCAATCGAACATGCTCAAATTCACTCGACCGAAGGTAACTTGCAGGGCAGGAACCGGTGTTGGGCCGGTTCCCTTCCCCGTTGCACGGAGCAAGCTGGAGGCGATGGCGTCGTGCGGTACGAACCGGCACCGCTGACCCGGCATCTGCGCGTCCGCCGGGACCGGGGACACACGGTGCTGGAATTCCGCGGTGAGATCGACATCGCCGCGGCCGCGGAGATGCTCCCGCATCTGGACCTGGCGACCGCGGAACCGGACGCCCGGATCGTGATCGACCTGACGCAGGTCGAGTTCTTCGACTGCTCCGGACTCCGCCTGCTGTACCGCGCCCGGCACCGGATCACGGACGGAGCCGGCAGCCTGCGCCTCGTCTGCGCCCACCCGCTGACCCTGCGCATGCTCCGCATCACCGGCCTGTCCCGTCTGCTGCCCCCGTGGCCGACGCTGGACGCGGCCCTGGAGGCGGACCTGGAGCAACCGGAATCCGCCTCCGGGCCGCCCTGAGGCGCCTCGGCCCACCAGTGACTCCGCGGCCGGGCGCCCCGCAGTGCGCCCCCTGCGTGCTCCCGATGCGGCCGTCGGCTCCCAACTTCCCTGTCTGTTCCCGGAACTGAGGGGCATCCGAACGTCAGGAAGGAGGGCCGTCGCCATGACGACTCCCGTGAGGAAGCCGACCGGCCGTGTTCCCGGATGGGTGAAGGTGGTCGGCTCGGTGGTGTTGCTGCTGGCCGTCCTGTTCGCCGGCATCCGGATGAGCGTGCTGCCGGGACTGAAGGACCTGTTCGGCACCGAGACCCAGGACCGCTCCGGACCCGCGCTCCTGGAATCCATCCAGGACATCAGCCGCTACGACGCCGCCTCGGGCAACTTCCAGGTCGTCGTGGACCTGGAGAAGGACGCCAGGTTCCTGCCCGACGCGATCCGCGGCAGCCGCACGCTGTACGTGGGCGCGGGCACCGTGGACTCCTATGTCGACCTCGGCTCGCTGGACGACGGCGACGTACGGGTCGACGACGAGCGGACGTCCGCCACCCTGCGACTCCCCCACGCGCGCCTGGGCACACCGGCATTGGACCCCGAGCGCTCCTACGCGGTCTCCAAGCAGCGTGGGCTGCTCGACCGTCTCGGCGACCTCTTCTCCGACAACCCGGGCGGCGAACAGGCCGTGCAGAAGCTCGCGGTGCGGCACATCGGTGACGCGGCGAAGGAGAGCGGACTCACCGCCCGCGCCGAGGCCAACACCCCGGACATGCTCGAAGGCCTGCTGCGCTCCCTGGGCTTCGAGAAGGTGCGGGTCACCTACGGCGACTGACGGCGCCAACCGAGGGTAACCGGCTTACTCCAAGCGGAAGTTGACAACAGGAGGACAGAATGGCCCGCGCCGCCGCACGTCCGCTCCCACTGCCCCTGCGGCTGCTGGTGCTGCTGTGCGCCCTCGTCTTCATGGTCGTCTTCGCGGTGGTGCTGGCCCGGCTCACCCTGCAGCCCTCCCCCGCCTCGGAGGCCCTGACCCACACCAATCTGCGTCCGGGCCGCTCCCTGCGGGCCTATCTCGACCAGCCCGCGCTGCGCGACGCCGTGCGCCAGATCGGCGGCAACATCCTGCTCGGCGTGCCCTTCGGCATCCTCGCGCCGGTCGTCGCGCCGCGCACCCGCGGATTCCTGCGGGTGCTGGTGCTGACAGCCGTGGTGATGCTGCTGGTCGAGGTCGCCCAGGGTCTTCTGGTGACCGGACGCGCCTTCGACATCGACGACGTCATCCTGAACACCGGTGGCGCCCTCCTCGGCTATCTGCTCGTGGGCCGGCGCCTCAGCCGGGCCGTACACGCACGCAAGGCGCAGACCTGACCCGCGGCCCGGCGGACGGCACGCCGGCCGCGCCCTTCGTCGCGGTCCTCGCGGTCGACGGCCCCTAGGGGCGCCTCTCCCGTCCCTCGTGGGCCCGCGCCGTCTGGCGCGGGGTCCAGGTGAACTTGTCACCGCCCACCCAGCGGACCGTGTCCGGGTCGTCCAGGTCGTGGACCGTGATCCCGAACGCGGCGGCGGCTTGCAGCACGTCGGTGAGCGTCCTGGCCTCACCGACCACCTGTCCGTCGATCTCCACGATCCGGAACGGCGGGGTCCCGGGCTGTACCCCGAGCACAATGATCCGCGGGTGCGACATGTACGGGCTCGCGCTTTCGGTCATGTATCGAGAGTAGAGCGCAAACGGCACGAACGGGACAGCCGGGAGCGCCCCGGTCCGGAGTGCGCCGCCGGTCCTCACGCGGTCGCACCCGCTTCCGTCGTGCGGCCGTACCCGCCCTGGGGAACCCTGGGAGCGAGGAGGTGGCGATGGATCCCGTCGAGGCGCTGGAGCGGATCGCCTTCCTGCTGGAGCGGTCCCTGGCCCCCACCTACCGCGTCCGTGCCTTCCGCACCGCCGCGCGGACCCTGTCGGAGCTGGGCGCGGACGAGGTGCGCGAGCGGGCGGCGGCCGGGACGCTCGAGCGGCTCAAAGGGGTCGGGCCGAAGACCGCGCAGGTCGCGCGCGAGGCGCTGGCCGGGGACGTGCCCGGCTATCTGCGCACGCTGGAGGACGAGGCGGGCAAGGAGCCGTCGGACCGGGACGGCCAGCGGTTGCGGGAGCTGCTGCGCGGGGACTGTCATCTGCACTCCGACTGGTCGGACGGCGGCAGCCCGATCGAGGAGATGGGGCGCACCGCCGCGGGGCTCGGACACGAGTGGGCCGTACTGACGGACCACTCGCCCCGGCTGACCGTTGCGCGCGGGCTGTCGGCCGGCCGGCTGCGCGAGCAGCTGGACGTGGTGGCGGAGCTCAACGAGACCTGGGCACCGTTCCGGCTGCTGACCGGAATCGAGTGCGACATCCTCGAGGACGGCTCCCTGGACCAGGAGCCGGAGCTTCTGGACCGGCTGGACGTCGTGGTGGTGTCGGTTCACTCCAAGCTGCGGATGGACGCCCGGTCGATGACCCGCCGCATGGTGGCCGCCGTGCGCGACCCGCACTCCGACGTCCTCGGGCACTGCACCGGACGGCTGCTGACCGGGCGTGGCCGGCCCGCATCGGAGTTCGACGCCGACGAGGTGTTCGCGGCCTGTGTGGAGACCGGCACCGCTCTGGAGATCAACAGCCGGCCCGAGCGGCTCGACCCGCCGCGAGGGTTGCTGCGCCGGGCGGTGGAGGCGGGTGTGCTGTTCTCCATCGACACCGACGCGCACGCGCCGGGCCAGCTGGACTGGGGGATCCTCGGGTGCGCCCGCGCGCAGGAGTGCGGGGTGCCACCGGAGCGGGTGGTCACCACCTGGTCCGTGGACGAGTTGCTGGCGTGGGCCCGGGAGCGGCAGGTGCCCGCCGGTGTGGCGGGCGGCTGAGGTGGTACCCGTCGGCGGCCTCGACGCGGCTCGCCCGGGGACCGGGCGTGCCGTGTTCGTTCGGCGACGGCGCTCCGGCCCGCACCCGGCCGTCCGCGTGTGACGACCGGGTGCGGAACTCCGGGACCACGCCGGGCGGGGCGCCGCACGCTCGGCCGTCCGGGGCGCGCTGCTCCTCCGGGTGGAGAACCTCCGAGCCGCACTGGACTGCGGGAAGCCGGAGCGGTGACGCACCTCACGCGCGCGGGGGCCGAACCGCGGAACAGCCGGAGGTGGCCGGCCGTTGAAAGGACCGTGGGTGCGGATGGGACAGTGTCCCCGGGCCCTGCCATTCGCCCACAGGGACGATCGTTCGGCTGAAGCCCTGTGGAGCCTTTCGCCGAGAGGCGACCGCCCTCCGTGCCCACCCTCTGTCCGCCCCGGCCGTGATTCCCCCGTCGCGGTCGGGGCTCCCCCTTTTTTTCGACCTCCCCAGTCGCAGGCGGAGGAGTCCCTGCCGGCCATGCGGCAGGGTGCGGGCCGGCGAGGCGGCGGAAACGCCGCGGGGCGCGCCGTGGGCCGAGTGCCGGGTTTGGCGGGCGCTCGGGGAGGTACCCGCAACGGCTCGCGCACGGATGAAGGGAGAGGGACGTGACCGACCACCGCCTCGAAGGACCCGGTGAGAACGGGGCCGCCGTCCCCCGCGACCTGCCGGACCAGCAGGCCGGCCCCGATGAGGACCCCTGGGAGGTCGCACCGGCCGCCGCGGAACGGGAGAGCGAGAAGCAGGCCCGTGAGTCGGGCGAGCCGCGGTCCGGACCCGACGTCCCCGACACGGACGAGGCCGGCACGGGACGCCGGGGCGCCGCCCGGCCGGCGTCCGGCGACCCGGATCAGCCCGTCCCGGACGAGCCCTCGGCGTAGCCGGGGCGCCGTCCCGGCGTCCGGGAAAAACCGTTGGCTCCTCCAGTCACCCGGTCCTTAACCTGAGCCTCCGGACCCGGGTCCCCCGGGTGTCGAAGGGTCCACGGACCAGTACCCCGCAGCAGACGCAGGAGTCGGCCCCCCATGAGAGCGCTCACCGAGCAGGACATCCGCACGTCGTTCATCAACTGCTCCAAGGGGGAGGCCAAGCGGCTGACCGTGCCGCGGGAGCTGGAATCACGCCCGTGGGACGACCTCGACTTCCTCGGCTGGTGTGATCCCGGCGCACCCGACCGCAGCTACCTCGTCGTCGAGCGGGAGGACCGTCTCGTCGGCGTGACCATGCGGTTCCAGCCCGCCCGGCGCGGCTTCCTGCACCGCAGCATGTGCTCCCTGTGCCTGACGACGCACCCGCGCGGCGGTGTCGCCCTGATGACGGCGCCCAAGGCGGGCACGGCCGGCCGCGAGGGCAACTCGGTCGGTGCCTACATGTGCACCGACCTCGCCTGTTCGCTCTATCTGCGCGGCAGTAAGGTCTCGGAGTCCGGTCCCCGTGTGGAGGAGAGCCTCACCCTGGAGGAGCAGATCGACCGCATGCGCGGCAATCTGTTCGCCTTCCTCGACACGTTGTAGGTCCCGCCGCGTGTGTGCTCCGTGGGGCTGCCGTCGCTCCTGAACACGTTCGACGCGTCCGGGGAAGGGGAACCGTCCGAGGATGCAAGCCGTACGGGAGATGACCGCGCCGGCCGTTCGCTTCGTCAAGCGGCGCCGGGACCCCGTGGCCGTGCAGACGCTGCGGTCGGCCGCCGCGGCCACGGTCGCGTACGTCATCGCGCTGCGGCTCAGCCCGGAGGCCGCCCCGCTCACCGCACCCCTGACCGCACTGCTCGTCGTCCAGGTCACCCTGTACTCCACGCTCACCACCGGGCTGCGCCGGGTGAACTCCGTGGTGACCGGGGTCGTCCTGGCGATCCTCTTCAGCCTGCTGGTGGGTCTGACCTGGTGGAGCCTGGGTCTGCTCATTCTGTCGTCGCTGATCGTCGGCCATCTGGTGCGGGTGGACGAGTTCGTCCCCGAGGTGGCGATCAGCGCGATGCTGGTGCTCGGGGTGACGACCCACGGGGACACCGCCTGGGCCCGGATCGTGGAGACGCTGATCGGAGCGGTCGTCGGGATGGGGTTCAACCTGCTGCTGGCCCCGCCGGTGTGGGTGGAGGAGGCCGGGGAGTCGATCGAGGAGCTGGCGCGGCGTGTACGGCAGCTGATGCTGCGGATCGGCGAGGAGGCCGCGGAGGGCCCGCCCGCGGAGCGTGCGGCGGCCCGGCTGCACGAGGCGCGTCGCCTGGACCACGACATCTCCGAGGTGGACGCGGACCTCCGGCAGGCCGAGGACAGCCTCCGGCTCAATCCGCGGGTGCGCGAGGGACTGCTGCACCGGATCGTGCTGCGCACCGGCCTGGACACACTGGAGATCTGCACGGTGGTCCTGCGGGTACTGGCCCGCACTCTGACCGACCTGTCCAAGGAGCGGGGACCCGGCCGGCTGTTCGCGCCGGAGACAGGTGCCGTCTTCGCACAGTTGCTGTCCGAGATCGCCGACGCCGTGGTCAGTTTCGCGGTCCTGGTGACCACGAGCGTGAGCGCCAGCGCCGAATCCGCGGAGGAGCGGCTCGCCTCCCAGCTGCGGCAGGCGGCCGCCACGCGTGACAGGCTGGCCCAGCTGCTCTTCGAGGAGGCCCGGCGCGACGCGCGTCAGTGGCAGTTGCTGGGCGCGGTACTGACCGAGGTCAACCGCATCCTCGACGAGATGGACACCGAGCACCGCACGCGTCGGCTGTTCGAGGAACTGGACCGCCACTCGCGGGAGCAGCGCGAGCGGCTGCCGTGGCTCACCCGGCTGCGGGACCGGCTCAGTGTCCCGGAGCGGCTGCGCCGTAAGCGTCACGGCACCTCTCCGCGATCCTGAGAGGCGTGCGGGCCCGGTCGGCGCGTCCCGGGTGGCCGGGGACGGCGGTGTCACCGCGCTCCGCGCGCGAGCCGTTCGCCTCAGCCGTCGCCGTCCGTGCGCTGCCGCTGCCGCTGCGGCGCACGGGGGCAGGTGGCGGCGCTCGCCTGCGAGAGCAGTACATGCATCCGTTCGGCGAGCGCGGCGACGTCGTCGGCGGGCGCGTGGAAGGGCAGTCGTACGTCACCGCCCACGCGGACGCGTTCGATGCGCAGGGTCAGTCCGTGCCGGTCGACGGCGAGCGGCTGGACGCGGACCGCGCCGTGCAGGCTGCTCATGCCGACGAGGCGGGTGAGCCGTTCGACCGCGTCGGGATGGCAGTCGGCGAGGTGGGTCAGCAACCGGGCCTCGGCGGTGGCCAGCGGGTCGGGCGCACCGGTCGCGAAGTCGTCGAGGTCCACGAGTACCGGGCCGGACGCCTGACGGAGCACCACCCGCGTCGGCTGAAAGGCGAGACGGCCGTCCCGGACGGAGAACCAGCCGGCGAGCCACAACCGGGCGCGGATCCGGTCGCGCACCGGAACGGGAGCGACATCGGCGAACTCCAGCACGGCGGACGGCTCGCCGCGGGGCGCGCAGACCGCGGCGGTGAGCAGGGCGCTGTCCTCGGGCACGTCCAGCAGTACCCGTCCGTCCTCGGTCACGGTGTGCGCGCCGACGAACTCCTCGCGACCGCCGCCCGCGGTCACCGCGCAGGACCATGCGGCGGCGAGCACGGAGCGGGCCCGCTCCGCCGCGCTCGGCGCGGCCGTCCAGCCGTGCGTGTCGTCACCCATCCCGAACCCTCCTCTTAGGTAAGCCTTGCCTAACTTACCGAAGATCGGGGCGCGCGCCAACCAGCCCGCGTGATCGGTACGAGATCCCTCAGGGCGTGAGCACGCCGAGCAGCGCTCGTGCGCACAGGTCGCGCACCTGCTCACGGCTCAGCTCCGAGCCGCGCAGCCACTCCAGACAGACCGCGGTGGTGAAGGCCAGCCAGCCGCGCACCGCGAGCCGGGTGTCCGGCCGCTCCTCGATGACCGGACCGAACTCGGGGTCCGCCGCGAGCGCCGCCAGGATCTGCCGCTCCTGCGCGGCCAGCGCGCGGCGGTAGACCCGGCGCACCGCCTGGTCCCCTGTCGCGTCGGCCCGATGAAAGGCCCGGTAGCCGTGCGCATGCACCTGGACGTGCTCCAGATACGCGTCGAGGCCCGCGGTGAGCTGCTCCCGTACCGGAACACCGGGGGCCGCCGCCGTCATCCGCAGCATCCGCTCGCTCTCGCGCTCCACCACCGCCGCGAAGAAGTCCCGCTTGGTCGGGAAGTAGTGGTACAGCAGCCCTCTCGACACCCCGGCGATCTCGGCGACCCGCTCGATCCACACATCGTCGTAGGCGCTCTCGGAGAACAACCGCGCACCGACCGACAGAAGCTGCTCCCTGCGCTCCTCGGTGCTGAGCCGGCGGCGTGTGCGCCCGCCCTGGTTCACGGCCATTCCCGCACCTTACTTGACGCCGGTTCAACAACAGGCACAGACTGGGGCGGCGTTATTGAACTCGCGTACAACAGGCCGTACTCGCTCGCCGGGTCGAAGGAGGTCGCGTCATGGCGGAGACGATGACACGGGCCGGACTGCCGAAGGGGTTCCGCAGCGCCGAACAGGGCTGGCCCGAGCTGCACCGCATACCCCACCCGCCGTACCGCCTGCCACTGCTCGGCGACCTCGTCGGCGCCGGCCGTCGCACACCGCTGCAGGACTCGCTGAAGTACGCCCGCGCGCTGGGGCCGATCTTCCGGCGGAACGCCTTCGGCAAGGAGTTCGTGTTCACCTGGGGCGCCGGGCTGGTGGCCGACCTGGCCGACGAGTCCCGGTTCGCCAAGCACGTCGGCCTCGGCGTCGCCAATCTGCGGCCGGTCGCCGGTGACGGCCTGTTCACCGCCTACAACCACGAGCCCAACTGGCAGTTGGCGCACGACGTACTGGCCCCCGGGTTCAGCCGTGAGGCGATGGCCGGGTACCACCCGCTGATGCTGGCCGTGGCGGAGCGGCTGACGGAACACTGGGACCGCGCGGCGGCCGGGGGCCGGACGGTGGACGTGCCCGGTGACATGACCAGACTGACGCTGGAGACGATCGCGCGGACCGGGTTCGGGCACGACTTCGGTTCCTTCGAGCGCGCCCGGCCGCACCCGTTCGTCACGGCGATGGTCGGCACGCTCACCTACGCCCAGCGGCTGAACAGCGTTCCCGCGCCGCTGGCTCCGCTGCTGATGCGCCGTGCGAGCCGCCGTAACGCGGCGGACATCGCGCACCTCAACCGTATCGTCGACGAGGTGGTGCGCCTTCGGCGCGCCGGCGGGGACGGCGGAGGCGACGGGGACCTGCTGGACCGGATGCTGGACACCGCGCATCCGGAGACCGGGGAGCGGCTGTCACCCGAGAACGTCCGCCGCCAGGTCATCACCTTCCTGATCGCCGGGCACGAGACCACCTCGGGTGCGCTGTCGTTCGCGCTGCACTATCTGTCCCGTGAGCCCGAGGTCGCGGCCCGGGCCCGCGCCGAGGTGGACCGCGTCTGGGGCGACGCGGCGGTTCCCGGCTATGAGCAGGTCGCCAAGCTGCGGTACGTGCGCCGGGTCCTGGACGAGTCGCTGCGGCTGTGGCCGACGGCGCCCGCCTATGCCCGGGAGGCGACGCGGGACACGGTGCTGGCCGGGGACCATCCCATGCGCCGGGGCGCGTGGACCCTGGTGCTCACCCCGATGCTGCACCGGGACCCGGAGGTGTGGGGCACCGAGGCCGAACGGTTCGACCCGGACCGTTTCGACGTACGGGCCGTTAGGGCCCGTCCGCCGCACACCTTCAAACCCTTCGGGACGGGCGCGCGGGCGTGCATCGGGCGGCAGTTCGCTCTGCACGAGGCGACGCTGGTCCTCGGCCTGCTCCTGCGCCGCTACGAACTGCGGCCCGATCCCGCCTACCGCCTGCGGGTGACCGAACGGCTGACCCTGATGCCGGAGGGACTGCGGCTGCGCCCGGAACGCCGGAGCGCGACGCGTCGAGCGGTGCCGGATTCCGTCGGCGGGGACGACAACGAGACGAGCTCCTGATCAGCGATCGGGTGGGGCGCCTCCCCGGGACACCACTCTCGTTCACCCGGGTACGCGCCCTCGGACCGATGGGCGCCACCGCCCCGCCCGGTACCTTCGGGCCCGGGGCCGGGCAGCCGCCGGGTTCGCGGGTCCATGGCGGCCGCCGCCATCGCCTGGAACCCGGCCGCCGCACCGGCGAGCGGCGCCCGGCCCCGCGGGCGGGCGCCCGGGGGCGGTGCCCCCGGCGGCCGCCGCCGGCAGGTCTCCGTGTGCGGCGGGGGGGGCAGTGGGGGGCGGGGCGGGTGGGGCCGGCTGTAAAGGCCGGGGTTGCGATTCTCGCCCCTGGGGGCGGTCAA